>NZ_JBEXTB010000021.1:0-114354 GCF_040613915.1 Streptomyces sp. NPDC006193 | reverse complement strand
GGCCGCATCACCCTGGACCAGGACCTGATCCTGTACCTGTTCGGCACCCCCGGCCAGGACCGCTTCTGGTTCATGTGGGACGACCTGGTCCGCGGCGCCATCGGCGCCATCGTCCTGGTCGACACGAGGAGGCTCGCCGACTGCTTCCCCGCCGTCGACTACTTCGAGAACAGCGGCCTGCCGTTCGTCATCGCCCTCAACGGCTTCGACGGCCAGCAGCCCTACTCCCCGGACGAGGTGCGCGAGGCCCTGCAGATCGGCCCCGACACCCCGATCATCACCACCGACGCCCGCCACCGCGCGGACGCCAAGAGCGCGCTGATCACCCTGGTGGAACACGCCCTGATGGCGCGCCTGCGGTAGGCCGGACGCCCGGGCCGCCCCGGTGTGCGCGCCGGCCGCGGGTGGTCGGCGCGACGTGCGTGCGAAGACCCCGCGCCCCTTCTGGGGGGCGCGGGGTCTTCGCGTACCCCACCGACGCCGACGGCCGCGCGCACGGCCTCGCGGACAGCGACCCGCACAGCACCGCGGACCGCCAGGCGGCCAGGCGGACGGGCGGACGGGCGGACGGGCGGACGGGCGGACGCGCGAGCGGACAGCCAGGCGGGCGGTCGGACGGGCGGGCGGCCAGGCGGACGGACGGGCCAGCCAGGCGGGCGGGCTGGCGGACGGGCGGACGGACGGACGCGCGAGCGGACAGCCAGGCGGGCGGACGGACGGGCGGACGGACGGACGCGCGAGCGGACAGCCAGGCGGGCGGACGGACGGGCGGACGGACGGACGCGCGAGCGGACAGGCGGACGGACGGACGCGCGAGCGGACAGCCAGGCGGGCGGACGGACGGGCGGACGGACGGACGGACGCGCGGACGGACGGGCGGACGGACGCGCGGTCGGACGGGCCAGCCAGGCCGGCGGGCTGGCGGACGGGCGGGGGCGGTCGGACGGGCTGGCGGGCGGGGGTGCGGGGGCCGGCGGGGGTGCGGAGGGTTTGGTCGGCGCCGGTCGGGGGCCGCGGTGCGCGCCGGGACCGCGCACGCATGCTCCTCGGCCGGGGATCCGGGCGGGCGGCGTCCGCCCGGGCAGGACGCCGACCACGCCGGCGCGCTGTACGCGGGGGCGCTCCGCACGAACGGACCTCGGCCGGCCTGCCGCCGGTGCCGGACGGATCGGGGATCGGCGGGCCGTCCGGTCGCCGCGCGGGCACGACGAGAAGGGCCCCTCCCGCGGGAGGGGCCCTTCCGGTGCCGGTGGTGTCGCGCGGTCTAGCCGTGCCAGCTGTGCGGTGCGCGGAAGCCGCCCTCGCGTTCCAGGCGGCGCCAGCCCGCCTTCGCGCGGCCCCGGTGGGTCTGGGCCGCGGGGGCGGGGCGGGCCGCGGCGCGGGCCAGGAGGACGGCCGTGATGGCGGCGACCTCCTCGGGCTCGGCGTGGCCCTTCTCGACGCGGATGTCAGGCGTGTTCATGGATGTCGGTCTCCGTGAGAGAGGGGTCCGCGGGGTCGCCGCGGCGGGTCCGCAGGGTCACTGCGGGGGGTTGCCGTGCTTGCGCGAGGGCAGGTCGGCGTGCTTGGTGTGCAGCATCGCCAGGGACCTGATCAGCACCTCGCGGGTCTCCGAGGGGTCGATGACGTCGTCGACGAGGCCCCGCTCGGCCGCGTAGTACGGGTGCATCAGCTCGGCCTTGTACTCCTTGACCATCTTCTGACGCATGGCCTCGGGGTCCTCGGCCTCGGCGATCTGCCGCCGGAAGATGACGTTGGCGGCGCCCTCCGCGCCCATCACGGCGATCTCGTTCGTCGGCCAGGCGTAGGTCAGGTCGGCGCCGATCGACTGGGAGTCCATGACGATGTAGGCACCTCCGTACGCCTTGCGCAGGATCAGCGAGATCCTCGGCACGGTCGCGTTGCAGTAGGCGTACAGCAGCTTCGCGCCGTGCCGGATGATTCCGCCGTGCTCCTGGTCGACGCCCGGAAGGAACCCGGGGACGTCCAGGAAGGTGACGATCGGGATATTGAAAGCGTCACACATCTGGACGAAACGCGCAGCTTTTTCGCTGGCCTCGATGTCCAGGACGCCCGCCAGCACCTGCGGCTGGTTGGCGATGATGCCGACCACCTGGCCGTCGAGGCGGGCCAGGGCGCAGATGATGTTGCGGGCCCAGCGCTCGTGGACCTCCAGGTACTCGCCGTCGTCGACGATCTCCTCGATGACCTTGGCCATGTCGTACGGCCGGTTGCCGTCGGCCGGGACCAGGTCCAGCAGGACGTCGCTGCGGCGGTCCACCGGGTCCGTGCACTCCACCCGCGGGGGGTTCTCGCGGTTGTTCTGCGGGAGCAGCGACAGGAGGTAGCGCACCTCGGCGATGCACGTCTCCTCGTCGTCGTAGGCGAAGTGGCAGACGCCGCTCGTCTCCGCGTGGACGTCCGCGCCACCCAGGCCGTTCTGGGTGATCTCCTCGCCCGTCACCGCCTTGACCACGTCCGGGCCGGTGATGAACATCTGGGAGGTCTCGCGGACCATGAAGACGAAGTCGGTCAGGGCCGGGCTGTAGGCCGCGCCGCCCGCGCACGGGCCGAGCATCACCGAGATCTGCGGGATGACACCGCTCGCCTTGGTGTTGCGCTGGAAGATGCCGCCGTAGCCGGCGAGGGCCGAGACGCCCTCCTGGATGCGGGCCCCGGCCCCGTCGTTCAGCGACACGAGGGGGGCGCCGGCCGCGATGGCCATGTCCATGATCTTGTGGATCTTGGTGGCATGGGCCTCGCCCAGCGCGCCGCCGAAGATCCGGAAGTCGTGCGCGTAGACGAAGACCGTACGGCCCTCCACCGTGCCCCAGCCGGTGACGACGCCGTCGGTGTACGGCTTCTTCGCCTCCAGGCCGAAGCCGGTCGCCCGGTGCCGGCGGAGCTGCTCGACCTCCTGGAAGGACCCGGGGTCGAGGAGCAGCTCGATCCGCTCACGCGCCGTCAGCTTGCCCTTGGCGTGCTGCGCCTCGGTCGCCTTCTCGCTCGGACCGGCCACGGCCTGGGCGCGGATGCCGTGCAGTTCGGCGACCCGTCCGCGCGCGTCCGTCGGCTCGCCGGCCGGCTCACCCGTCGTCTCTTCCAAAACGGTCATGTAGCGACCTTACGAAGGAGACCGCGGAATGCGAGCCGTCCACTCCGTACAGTCTCCGGCCCGTTTTCCTGGTGCCAGTGAACAGAACCATGGCCGCGTGCAGCCGTTCCGACTGCTCAGGAGGCCACGTCGTTGTAGATGTACCACAAAGCCGTCACCTGAGAGCCACCTCACATTCGTGGGTGGAACATGCCACCCCCGGAGTGACACGGAGCCTCAGACGGCGGTCGGCCGAACGGACCTCCACGGTGTCGTCGGCGCGGACGACGGCGCGCACCGGCCGGTCCCACACGAGCTCCAGCGGGGCTCCGGTGCGGGGCGGCTCGCTCGCGCCGATGACGGCCGTGCGTCCCCGGCGGACGACGAGCACGCTCGCGCCGGCGGAGACGGTCAGGGCCCCCACGGTACCCGCCCGCCAGAAGGTGGCCGCGGTCAGGCCCAGCCGGGGCACGGCGACGGCCTGGCGGGCGCAGTCGTTGGCGAGGAGGGCCGGCCAGTGCCGGTCGGCGGCCCGGGCGGCGGTCTCGGCACGACTGGCGCCGGGCAGCAGGACGTAGGCGTAGCGGGCGGCCACCGGGTCGGTGCCGTGGTCGAGCCACAGGGTCTGCCAGCGCCGGGTGCGCCGCTCGCCGCTGCCGCCGGTGTTGATGTCCGACCAGGCGCCGGTGCGGTCCTCGCGGAGGGTGCGCAGGTCGCCGCCGCACGGCAGGATCCATCCGCCGTGGCCCTCCAGGTGGGCCCAGTCCCGGCCGTGCGTGCGGCCGCGCACGAACGCCGGGGCGCCGCCTTCGCCGAGGGTGCGGTTGTCCACGACGGTCTCGACGGGGACGCCGTCGGCGCAGCGGATCCCGGCGCCGAGGCAGACCACCGCGTCGGGCAGGAAGAACCACGACTTGCGGGCCTCCAGAGTGGATCCGAGGCCCTTGAGGTGCTGGCCGACGGCCGCGTGGACGCCGTCGGTGGCGCCGCCGACCCAGCGGACGTCCGGCACGGGGGCGCCCCACTCGCCGCCCGCCCGGTCGGGTAGGCGGCGGGTCGAGACGGTGGTGCCGGGCAGCCGGTACCAGTCGACGGTCGGCCAGTACCAGTCGGTGTACTGGTCGCCACGGCCGCGCGGCCACCAGGAGAGCATGCCGGACCCGGTGTGCCAGCCGCGCGGGTTCTCGCCGTTGCCGCATTCGTAGTGGGCGATGCGGTCGCTGGCCATGGCCAGGGCGGCGGTGAAGCGCGGGGCGCGGTGGACGGCGCGGTCCATGGCCGCGAAGAGGCGGTGGCCGAGGGGTTCGGGGGCCGCCGGTCCGGGCGCCTCGGCGATGGCGTGCAGCCGCGCGAGATCGGCGACGCCGAACTGGGGGGCGGTCAGGACGGGGGTCACGGTGTCGCGTTCGATCCAGCCGCGGACACGGGCGTGCCATCGCTCCCGCTCGGCCGGTCCGGCGGCGGCCGCGAGGAGGGCGATGGCGGCGATCAGCATCTGCCCGTGGTAGTGGTCGCCGCGCAGCACGTGCGGGTCGTCGCCGCGCAGGAGGCCCCGGCTGACGGCGCGGCCGTTGACGCAGTCCATCACCAGGCCGTCGTGGATCAGGGGCGCGTAGGCGTGCTCGACGCTGTCGAGGATGTTCTGCCGGGCGGGGTCGGTCACCTCCCACGGCGACCCGGCGAGCAGGGTGAACAGCCGCCCGAGGCCGTCGAGCAGGACCTGGCCGTAGGTGCCCGAGTAGGCGACCCGGGTGTGCTGGACGAAGGAGCCGTCGGCGTAGAGGCCGTCGCCCTCGGTGACGTACGGGAAGACGGGTGAGAGGGCGTCGCGGGCGAGGGAGACCTTCTCCGGGTCCCGCCCGAGGATGCCGCGCAGGGCGACCGACCGGCACAGGTCGACGCGGTTGGCGCCGGTGGAGGTGCCGGAGTAGTCGGTGAGCGCGGAGTCCGGGACGAAGTGGTCGACGGCCGCGCAGGCCGCCGCGACCCGGGCCGGGCCGAGGGGTTCGCACAGGGCGGCCGTGATGTCCGTCAGCAGGCGGGGGCTGCCGATCTGCCACTCCCACCAGTTGCCGTAGGGGGTGGTCGAGGGGTGGTAGACGGTGGCGGAGAGGTGGTCCAGGCCGCCCAGCACGCCGGCGAGGAGGCCGGGGTCGCCGGTGGAGCCGGTGCCGGCCTGGAGGTACGCCTGGGTCATGGTCCACAGCCGGCCGTAGCTGAAGGTGATGCCGGACGGCGGGTCGAAGGGGTGTCCGGGCCACAGGGAGGCCGAGGCCGGGGCCATGGCGGCCCGGTACGAGCGGGCGCGTTCGCCGAGCCGGGCGAGGCGGGAGGCGTACGGCTCGGCGGCCGGGTCGTACCCCGTGCCGAGGGCGATGCCGAGCCAGCGGCGGCGCAGGGCGTCGTACGGGTCGCCGGCCGCCCGTGCGCCGGGCGCGGGGGCGGCGGCGAGGGCGGCGGCCAGCAGCAGTGCGCGTCGGGTCATGCCCAGGGGGCCGGTCACCGCCGTTCCCCGCCCGGCTCAGCAGCCGCCGCAGTTGTAGTAGAGGACGTCCCAGTGGTTGCCCTCGTCGGCGTAGACGTTGCCGGAGCCGGACTGGTACTGCGGCGCGCCGTCCCCGCGCAGGCCGATGTACGCGAAGGTGTTCTTGACGTACGAGGTCACGCAGGTGTTCTTGCCGTAGTCGAGCTTGTAGCCGTTCCAGTGGGAGTAGGTGCCGGAGGCGTGGCCGGTCTCGGTGCCGCCGGTGATGTTGAGGGCGCAGCCGCTGGCCCGTTTGAGGGTCTGGGCGCCCTGGGCCGTGGCGAGGTTGAGCTGCTCGAAGGACGTACAGCTGGAGTTGTTCCGGTCGGAGCAGTTGCCGGAGGACGACCAGGTGATGCCGACGTCGCGGAACATCTGGGTCGCGGTGGCGTGACTGATCTTGGTGACGGCGAAGGCGTCGGTCGCGGTGCCGACGACGGCGACGCCGGGGGCGACGACGAGAGCGAGCGCGGTCAGGAGGGAGCGGACCTTCATGGGGAGCCTTCCTGCGGTGGGCCGTGCTGCGAGTGGGGTCGGCTGTGCAGGCGGTGCAGGCAGATGGTGCCCGAGAGCTCCCCGGGTGCGCCAGAGGGCGGGAGGGGTGACTCGGGGTGACACTGTGAACACACGACCGATGATGTTGAAAGTTGAACCGGAGGGGTCTACCGTCGGAGTCATCGAGTTCGTTCAACGTTCAACAAGGAGCGCGTCATGGGCATCTTCGACCGCAAGGACACCACCCCCGCCGCCGCCGGCCCCACCGCCACCGGCGCCGACCTGGCCGCACTGACCGGCGACTACACCGTGGACCCGGCGCACAGCACGATCGGCTTCGTCGCCCGGCACGCCATGGTCACCAACGTCAAGGGCGGTTTCCACGACTTCACCGGCACGCTGCACCTGGACGGCACGGACCCCACCCGGTCGACCGCCGCGCTGGACGTCCGGATGGACAGCATCGACACGGGCAACGCCGACCGCGACGGCCACCTGAAGTCCTCCGACTTCTTCCGGACCGACGAGTTCCCCACGATGACGTTCCGCTCCACCGGCGTGGAGGCGCTGGGCGAGGGCGAGTACCGCGTCACCGGCGACCTCTCGCTGCTCGGCGTGACCAAGCCGCTCACCATCGACGTGGAGTTCAACGGCGCCGCGCGGGACCCGTTCGGCAACGAGCGCGTCGGCTTCGAGGGCCGGGCCGAGATCCTGCGCTCCGAGTGGGGCCTGACCTGGAACGCGGCCCTGGAGACGGGCGGCGTCCTGGTGTCCGACAAGATCAAGCTGGTCTTCGACGTCTCGGCGATCCGGAACGCGTGACCGTCCGCCGGGCCGGTCCCGGCCCTCGGCGAGGAGCGTCGAACTCGCGCCGTGCGAAGCCGCCCGGGTTCCGCTCCCCCACCCCCGCTCGTCCGCCGGCACCGGCGGCAGTCTCCCCCGCCGGCCGGAAGAATCCCCCCGGGCGGCGTCCCGGGTCAGAAGCCTCCGCCGAAGTCCCCTCCCCCGCCGCCGCCCCCGTCGAAGCCGCCGCCGCCGTCGCCGAACCCGCTTCCGAAATCTCCGGGGTCGAAGTCCGTGCCGGAGACGTCGCCGCCCTCGAAGCCGCCGGCGTAGTCGCCGCCGGAGTCGCCGTACCCGGCGCCGTAGCCGGCCGCGTAGGACGGGGTGGCCATCATGCTGCCCAGCACCGTGCCGAACAGCAGGCCGGGCAGCAGGCCGCCGCCGAAGTAGCCGCCCGCCCAGGGGCCGTAGGCCGGGCCCGCGTCCCAGTAGGGGCGGCGGCCGTACTCGGTGTCGACCTCGCGGATCACGGGGTCGCGGCCGTCGGCCAGGCGGGTGGCGTCGGCCGCGCAGACCGGCACCTGGCGCTCGGCACCGCCGGGCGGGGTCCAGGTGGCGTCGGTGACGGAGGGGCCGTGGCGGGGGTCGAAGAAGCACGGCGGACGGCGTTCCGGCAGGGGGCGGCCCTCCCGGCGGGCGGCGAGCAGGGCGAGGGAGAAACGGCCGTCCTCCACGGCCTCGGTCACCGGCCGGACGTCCTCCGGCCGCCGCGCCGCGGCCATGCGCTGCTTGGCGGTCTCGTAGGCGTCCAGGGCGCGCTCGTAGTCGGCGCGCATCGCGTCGTCGGCGCCGGGCTCCGAGGGGTGGAAGCTCAGGCGGTCCAGTTCCTCGCCGAAGGCGGTGATGTCCTCGTCCACGACCACCCGCAGCCGGTCCAGGGCGGCCCGCTGCTCCTCCTCGCGGCGGCGGCGGTTGCGGCGGACCAGCGCGTACGCGCCCGCGCCGCCGGCCGCGAGCACGGCGCCCGCCGTGATCAGCGCCGTGCCGGAGACGCCGTCGCCGTCACCGCCCGAGGCGCCCCAGCTCCGCGGGGCGCGGCCGCCCATGTTGGCCAGCGCGCGGTCGGTGAAGTCGGCGAGCTGGGCCTTGGCGTCCTCGCCCTGGACGCCGGAGACCAGGTTCCGCCGGGCCGTGGCGGACATGACGGTGGAGTCGGCGCGGGCGTCGAAGCGGTCGCCGAGGCGGATGCCGTACAGGCCGGTGACGCCGGTGGCCCCGCGCAGGTCGGAGAAGAGCCTCGCGGTGGGATAGCCGGCCGGGAGGACCGCGATGAACAGGGGTTTGTCCGCGTCCTTGATCCGGTCGGCGAGGGTTTCGGCGTCCGCGGCGGACAGCTCGTCGCGGGCCGCCGGGTCGACGTAGACCGGGCTCTGGCGCAGGGCCCGGGCGATCGTGCCGACGCTGGTCTCCGCGCTCGCCGCGGGCGCGAACAGCGTCGCCAGCACCACCACCACAACGGCGAGCAGCAGGGCGGGGAGGCTTCGGGTCCGCGCGACGGCCTTCATACTTCGACGCTACCCGAAGCCTCCCCAAACAGGGCATCCGAGTTTCTTCCGGTGGTCAGACCGCCCGGTAGGCCTCCGTCAGCTTCTGCACCGCCTGTGCGTAGCGGCCGGTCAGCAGCAGGTGGTCGGCGGCGGCGAAGGGCTTCGCCACCGCCTCGGTGAGACGTCCGTCCGCCTTGAGCTGGACCAGCAGCCGCGCCTCGGTGACCAGCGCCCGCCCGGCCCGGTCGTCGCCGTGCCGTTCGGCCGCCGCGGCCCTGACGGCGAGGTCGCGCAGGGTGGCCGCGGAGCCCTTCGGGACGCGGGTGAGGGTGGTCAGGCCCCAGCCGTAGGGGAACTGCGGGTCGTACGACGCGTCGCCGACGTTGACCGGGAGCTGCGCCTCGGACTTCGGCCAGGTGACGGGGAGCTGCCCGGTGAAGGGCCGCCTGCCGTAGAGCACGTCGGCGACGCCCCCGCCCTCGGTGCCGGGCAGCCAGGAGGCGACCAGGGCGTCGATCCCGTCCAGCCGGTCGCCGACGAGCTGCGGGCGGCCGGAGACGATCAGCACCGCGCACTTCATCGCCGCGCAGACCCGGTCCACGGCGGCCCGGTCGGCGGCGGACAGCTCCAGGTCGTGGCCGTTGCCGACGTCGCCGACGCCCTCCGCGTACGGGGTCTCGCCGACGACGACCACGCCCACGTCGTAGCCGCCGGTCGGGGCGGAGGCGTCGCGGGAGTAGGTGACGTTCCCGCCCGCCTCGCGCAGGCCCTCCAGGACGGTCGTGCCGGGGACGGTGTTCCCGGAGGCGCCCTGCCAGGTGAGGGTCCAGCCGCCGGTCTGGTTGCCGATGTCGTCGGCGTTGGACCCGGCGACGTACACCTTCTGCGTCTTCTTCAGCGGCAGCAGTCCGCCCGCGTTCTTCAGCAGCACCTGCGACTCGGCGGCGGCCCGGCGGGCGACCTCCCGATGCTGCCGGGAGCCGATGGCGGCGGCGCCGGCGGTGTCGGCGTACGGGTGCTCGAAGAGGCCGAGGCGGAACTTCTGCGTGAGGATGCGGGAGACGGCGTCGTCGATCCGCTTCTCGCCGATCCGCCCGGCCCGCACCTCCTCGATCAGCGCCGTGGTGAAGTCCTTGTAGCCGTACGGCACCATCATCATGTCCACTCCCGCGCCGACGGAGGCACGGACGCGGGCGGCGTAGTCACCGGGGAGCTGGTCGAGGGCGTTCCAGTCGCTGACGACGAAGCCGTCGAAGCCCATGCGGTGCTTGAGCACGCCGTCGATCATGTCGCCGCGGGCGTGCATCTTCACCGCGCCCCTGCCGTCGCCGGTGATGTCCAGGGAGGAGTACGACGGCATGACCGTGCCGACGCCCCGCTCGACGGCCGTGCGGTACGGCGCCAGGTGGATGTCGTCCAGCTGCTCGCGGGTGACCGTGGTGACGCCCTGGTCGGTGGTGTAGGTCCCGGTGGTCGAGGAGCCGTACGCGGTGCCGCCGTCGGCGACGAAGTGCTTGGCCGTGGCGAGCACCTTGTCGCCGCGCTTCAGGTCCCGCCCGTCGGCACGGCCCTGCAGGCCCTGGACGACGGTCTCCATGGACTCCACCAGCGCCGGGTCCTCGCCGAAGGACTCGTAGGAGCGGCCCCAGCGTTCGTCGCGGGTCACGCACAGGCAGGGCGCGAAGTCCCAGGGGACGCCGGTGGCGCGGACCTCGGCGGCCGTCACCTCGCCGGTGCGCCGGGCGAGCTGCGGATCCCGGGTCGCGCCGATGCCGATGTTGTGCGGCATGATCGTGGCGCCGGCGAGGTTGTTGTGGCCGTGGACCGCGTCGACGCCGTAGACCAGCGGGACCTGGAAGCGCGTCGCGCGGGTGCGGAGCTGGAAGGCGTCGATCATCTCGGCCCAGGCCGCGGGCGTGTTGGGCGTGGGCGTCGAGCCGCCGCCGGAGAGCAGGGAGCCGAGGGCGTAGGCGGTGATGTCGCCCGGCCGGGTCATCGCGCCGCGCTCGGCCTGGGTCATCTGGCCGGCCTTCTCCGCCAGGGACATCCGGCCCACCAGGTCCGCGACCCGTTCGCGGACCGGCAGGCGGGCGTCCAGGTACGGCAGTCCGTGCGCGTCCACGACGACCTGCGGGGTCTCCTCGGGGGCCTTCGCGCCGGTGACGGTGAGCTTCACCGGGACGGTCTCGGCCGGTTCGGCCGCCCGGTCCCGGCGGGTGGGCACCTCGACGGTCCGCGCGGCGCCGGACGCGGTGCCGGCCGGGAAGGTGAGGGTGCCGGAGACGGGCGTGTAGTCCTCGCCGGCCGTCGCGGTGCCCCCTGCCGTGGTGTAGGCGACGGTGACCGGGTCGGTGAGGGGCTGGCCGCCGGTGGTGGCCACGGCGACCTTCACCCTCGCCGTCCGGCCCTCCGGGACCGGGTGCACGGGGGCGTCGGCGGTGACGGAGGCGCGCACCGACTGGTCGGCCCTTCCGTACAGTTCCACGCCGTCCAGGGCGAAGTCGCCCTTCGCGCCGGACGGGAGGGTGACGGAGTAGCCCCACATCGCGGTGAGGCCGAGCACGTGGTCGATGCCGCCGACGGGCTGGTAGTCGGTGCGGTAGGCGAAGTCGGCGAAGGGGAGCTCGATCCGCTTCCAGCCGGTGAAGTCGTCGGTGAAGGAGGCCGTCCACAGCTCGGACGCCTCGCCGTGGGCGCCGCCGTCCTTGAGCTCGAAGGTGATCCGCCTGCCGTTGCCGCGGCCGTCCCACCAGAAGCGGACGCCCCGGTGGGCGGACCAGTCGTGGGCGGGCGCGGTGGCGGCGTAGTCGTGGGTGAAGCCGCCGTAGCCGCTGATGTCGTAGGCGCCGGTGAGGACCTTGCCGCCCTCGGGGGCGTCGGCGCGGTCGGCGAGCCGCAGGGCGGGCGGGTCGTCCGCGTCGCCGCCCCAGGTGAAGATGCCCTCGGCGGGCTGGGAGGCGAAGGGCACCTCGCCCTCGAAGCGGTCGACGGCCGTGGGGGCCGGTTCGTCCGCGGCTCGTGCGGTGGCCGCCCAGGGCAGCAGACCGGCGAGGAGTGCGGCGGAGGCGAGCAGGGCGGTTCTTCGCATGGACCTTCCCTCGGCTCTCTGGTTCACTCATGGCTTAGATCACGCCGTGAGTTAACTCGGGCCGCTGTGCCCCGTCAAGACGGCCCGTCAGCTTCGCCGACCCGGAAGGAAGGGCGACGCACATGAGGAGAACCCCCCGCGCAGTCCGGCTGCTGCTGGCCGGACTGCTCTCCGCCGCAGGCGTCACCGCAGCCGCCGCACCCCCCGCGCACGCGGCCGGTGAGCAGGTCACGGCCTGGCTCACCACCACCGACGACTCCGCGGGACGGCACGTCGTCCGCGGGCTGCAGCCGCAGACGCCGTTCGCCTTCCAGCCCGGCGCCGCCGGCGGCGGCGAGAACATCACCGTCGACGAGAACACCCGCTACCAGACCTTCACCGGCGGCGGCGCGTCCTTCACCGACACCGCGGCCTGGCTGATGAACAGCAGCGGAGCGCTGTCGCAGGCCACCCGCGACGCCACCCTGCGCAAGCTGTTCTCACCGACGGACGGCATCGGCCTGTCCTTCCTGCGCAACCCGATGGGCGCCTCCGACCTCGCGCGCTACGGCTACACCTACGACGACGTGCCGGCCGGGCAGAGCGACCCGTCGCTGTCCAAGTTCTCCCTCGCCCACGACCTCGCGGACGTCATCCCGCTGACCAGGCAGGCGCTCGCGCTCAATCCGTCCCTGACCGTCATGGCCTCGCCGTGGACGGCGCCGGCCTGGATGAAGGACAGCGGCTCCCTCAACGGCGGCTGGCTCAAGGCCGAGGACTACGGGGCGTACGCCTCCTACTTCGTGAAGTACCTCCAGGGCTACCGGGACCAGGGCATCGACGTCTCGTACGTCACCGCGCAGAACGAGCCGACCTGCTGTTCCGGCTACCCGTCGATGAGCTGGAACGCGAGCGGGCTGGCGTACTTCACCAAGAACGAGCTGCTGCCGAAGCTGCAGGCGGCCGGTCTGCGCACCAAGGTGCTGGCGCACGACTGGAACTGGGACGTCTACGACTCCTACGCCGCCCAGACCGTGGACGACGCGGCCGTGCGCGCCCACCCCAACTTCGGCGGCATCGCCTGGCACGGCTACGGCGGCGACGTCGGCAAGCAGACGGCCGTGCACGACCGGTACCCGGCGCTGGACGCCTTCGGCACCGAGCACTCCGGCGGCACCTGGATCGCCGACCAGCAGCGCGAGGACATGAACAACATCATCGACTACACGCGCAACTGGGCGAAGTCGGTGACCAAGTGGTCGCTGGCCGTGGACCAGGACATGGGCCCGCACAACGGCGGCTGCGGCACCTGCACGGGCCTGATCACCGTGCACCGCGGGGACGGCGCGAGCGGCACCGTCGACTACACGGTCGAGTACTACACCATGGGCCACCTGACGAAGTTCGTCCGCCCCGGCGCCCAGCGGATCGCCTCCACCGCCTCCACCGCGGTGCCGAACGTGGCCTGGCGCAACCCGGACGGCAGCAAGGCGCTCATCGCGTACAACGGCTCCTCCTCGGCGCGGACCGTCACGATCGGCTGGGGCTCCCAGCACGCGACCTACTCGCTGCCCGGCCGGACCTCGGCCACCTTCACCTGGTCCGGCGACCAGTCCCAGGGTGGCGCCAGGACCGGCGCGTTCGTCGGGCTCGCCGGCAAGTGCCTGGACGTGGCGGGCGGTTCGGACGCCGACGGGACGGCGGTGCAGCTCTACGACTGCAACGGCAGCGCGGCCCAGCAGTGGACGGCGGCGGCCGACGGGACCGTGCGGGCGCTCGGCAAGTGCCTCGACGTGGCCGCCGGTTCGACGGCGGACGGCGCCAAGGTGCAGTTGTACGGCTGCAACGGAACCGGTGCACAGCGGTGGTCGTACGACGCGGCCACGGGTGATGTGGTGAACACGGCGGCCGGCAAGTGCCTCGACGTCTCGGACAACTCGTCCGCGAACGGGGCCCGGGCCCAGATCTGGTCCTGCACCGGCGCCGCGAACCAGAAGTGGACCCTGCGCTAGGAGCCGGGACGGCACCTGCGGCGCCCGGGGGCCCGGGCGGCGGGGACGGGCCCGTCACCACCGGGGGGACGCGGACGCGGAGGGGCTGCGCGGCGACGCCGGCTCCCCGCTGTCCACCCCGCCCGGGCACCGGCGGGCCGGCACCGCGGCGCAGGGCGTTCGAGCGGCTCGCCGCGGACGCCCGCCGAGCGGGGACGGTGTGGCGTGCTGCGGATCGCACGCCCGCGGACCAAGGTGGAGGCATGACCACACCGCAGGATCTGTTCCTCGTCAGCCTGGAGGTGCCCGGTGAGCGTCCCGTCGAGCAGGGCGACCTGTCGCTGGCGCTCGCGGGGGCCGAGCTGATCGACCTCCTCGGCGTCCGGGCGCTCACCCTGGACGGCGAGCGCATCGTGCCCGGGCCGGCGCCGGTCACGGGTGACCGGATGCTGGACGAGGCGGGGGCGGCGCTCGTCCGGGAGGAACCGTACGAGCGCGTCGAGGACTGGCTGTGGCGGCGCGGCGAGGGCCTGGCCGTGGCCTACCGGGACGCGCTGGACGCCGACGGGCAGCTCACCGGGAAGCGCCGGCACTGGCTGCCGGGCCGGAGCGGGGACACCGTCCCGGCCGACACGCCCGCCCGGCGGCACGCGGCCGACCGCTGGGACTCCCGCGACCCGGTCCTGGCCGGCCTCGCCGCGCCCCTGGGCCTGGAGGCCGACCCGCCGGCCGACGCGGAGCCCGGCGACGGGGCGGTGCTCCGCGTGCTGCTGGCGGTGGGCGACGCGGTGACCGAACTGCAGGCCGTGCGCGAGCGCCGCCGCATCGAGAACATCGCCTTCGACAACATCTGGCGAGCGCCCTGAGGCCACGGCCGCCTCGATGTCGTCCACCTCGGAGGCCATCCGGGTGAAGGTGCCGGGCGAGGCCCCCGTCGAGCGGAACACGACGAAGTCCACGCCCGCGCACCGGTGCAGCAGCCCGCCGGGCCGCTCGTCCACCGGGTGCAGGCCGAGCCCGTCGGCGTAGAAGCGCCGGGCCCGGTCCAGGTCCCGCGCGGGCAGCCGGGTCGCCACGCGGGCCCGGGACAGCAGGTCGCTCTCGTGTGAGGTCATGCCTCCACTGGGGCTACCGCGCCGGTTCCACGCCCGCCCGCAGCAGGCCGTACGTGTACGCGTCCTGCAGTGCCTGCCAGGAGGCGGCGATGACGTTCTCGGCCACGCCGACCGTGGACCACTCGCCCGTGCCGTCGGAGGTGGAGATCAGGACGCGGGTGGTGGACCGGGTGCCGTGCCTGCCCTCCAGGATGCGGACCTTGTAGTCGACCAGGGACAGCTCGGCGAGCTGGGGGTAGATCTTCTCCAGGGCGACCCGCAGCGCGCGGTCGAGGGCGTTGACCGGGCCGTTGCCCTCGGCCGTGGCGACGATCCGCTCGCTCTTGGCCCACAGCTTGACCGTGGCCTCGTTGGCGTGGGTGCCGTCGGGGCGGTCCTCCACGATGGCCCGCCAGGACTCGACGTCGAAGTACTTCAGCGGCCTGCCCTCGGCCTCGGCGCGCAGCAGCAGTTCGAAGGAGGCGTCGGCGGCCTCGTACGTGTAGCCCTGCAGTTCCCGTTCCTTGACCCGCTCGACCACGCGGCCGACCAGTTCCCGGTCGCCGCCCAGGTCCACGCCGAGCTCCTTGCCCTTCAGCTCGACCGAGGCGCGGCCCGCCATGTCGGAGACCAGCATCCGCATGGTGTTGCCGACCAGCTCGGGGTCGATGTGCTGGTACAGGTCGGGGTCGACCTTGATGGCGGAGGCGTGCAGGCCGGCCTTGTGCGCGAAGGCGGAGACGCCGACGTAGGGCTGGTGCGTGGAGGGGGTGAGGTTGACGACCTCGGCGATGGCGTGGGAGATCCTCGTCATCTCCCGCAGGCGGCCCTCGGGCAGCACCTTCCTGCCGTACTTCAGCTCCAGGGCCGCGACGACCGGGAACAGGTTGGCGTTGCCGACGCGCTCGCCGTAGCCGTTGGCCGTGCACTGCACGTGGGTCGCGCCGGCGTCCACGGCGGCGAGGGTGTTGGCGACCGCGCAGCCGGTGTCGTCCTGGGCGTGGATGCCGAGCCGGGCGCCGGTGTCGGCGAGGACGGTGGAGACGACCGCGTGGACCTGCGCCGGGAGCATGCCGCCGTTGGTGTCGCAGAGGATGACGACGTCGGCGCCGGCCTCGGAGGCCGTGCGGACGACCGCCTTGGCGTACTCGGGGTCGGCGCGGTAGCCGTCGAAGAAGTGCTCGCAGTCGACGAACACACGGCGGCCCTGCCCCGTCAGGTGGGACACGGTGTCGCGGACCATCTCCAGGTTCTCCTCGAGCGTGGTGCGCAGCGCCAGTTCCACGTGCCGGTCGTGCGCCTTGGCGACCAGCGTGATCACCGGGGCGCCGGAGTCGAGCAGGGCCTGGACCTGGGGGTCCTCGGCGGCCTTGGCGCCGGCGCGGCGGGTGGCGCCGAACGCGACGAGCTGGGCGTGCCGGAAGTCGATCTCCGCTTGCGCACGGGCGAAGAACTCGGTGTCGCGGGGGTTCGCGCCGGGCCAGCCGCCCTCGATGAAGCCGACGCCGAAGTCGTCCAGGTGCCGTGCGATGGCGAGCTTGTCCGCGACGGTGAGGTTGATGCCCTCGCGCTGCGCGCCGTCGCGCAGCGTGGTGTCGAAGACGTGGAACGAGTCGTCGAGCTCGCTGGTTGCCGTCTCGGTCATGGTCTCAAGGCTCCTGTTGTGGATCTTCGGTCTGTACCGGAATGACCGGCTCCACCGTCCCCCGCCACTCCCCCGCGCTCCGCCTCCCGGCTGAGGGTGGGCCGGAAAACGAAAAAACCCCTCGCGGGTGCGAGAGGTCTGCGCGCGGGTCGAGGACGACGGTGGCCACCCGCACCTGGTCGTACGAGGTGGTCACTGCGGACCGGCGCGCCTGCTGCCAATCATCATGGCGAACGAGAGCACGGGGGCAGTCTGGCACAGCCGCGCCCCCGGCTCACCGAGCGTCTCAGGATGCGGTCGTCAGACTGGACTCACCCGAGTCCTCGACGGCCTTCACCCGGTTCAGATCGAGGTCCTTCGTCTCCCGCATGGTGACGTACACGATCAGTGACACAGCGGCGCAGCCCGCCACGTACCAGTAGAAGCCGGACTCGGCGCCGGCCTTCTTGAACCACAGGGCCACGTACTCGGCGGTGCCGCCGAACAGGGCGTTGGCGATCGCATACGGCAGGGCCACGCCGAGCGCCCGCACGCCGGTCGGGAACAGCTCGGCCTTCACGCAGGCGTTGATGGAGGTGTAGCCGGTGACGACGACCAGCGCCAGCAGGGCGAGGCCGAGCGCGGGCCAGTAGCCGTCGGCGTGCCTCAGCAGCGTCATGACCGGGACCGTCAGCAGCGTGGAGCCGACGGCGAAGGTGATCAGCAGCGGGCGGCGGCCGACGCGGTCGGACAGGGCGCCCGCGAGCGGCTGCAGGCAGGCGAAGACGATCAGCGCGGTGAACGAGACGAGGGTCGCGGTCTGCTTAGGAAGGCCCGCCGAGTTGGAGAGGTACTTGGTGAGGTAGGTGGTGTACGTGTAGTAGGCCACCGTGCCGCCCATCGTCAGGGCGATCACCAGGAACGCCTCCCGCCGGTGCCGCCACAGGGCGCGCAGGGTGCCGCGCTCCCCGGCGTGCGAGGCGTCCGCCGCGTACACCTCCGTCTCCAGCATGGTGCGGCGCAGGTAGAAGACGACGGCCGCGCCGAGCGCGCCGACGACGAACGGGATGCGCCAGCCGTAGCTGTGCAGGGCGTCGTCGGACATGGTGCACTGCAGGACGATCTGCAGGCCGAGGCCGGCGATCTGGCCGGCGGTCATCGACACGTACTGGAAGCTGGAGGCGAAGCCGCGCCGCTCCGGGGCGGAGGCCTCGGTCAGGTAGGTGGCGCTGGCCGCGTACTCGCCGCCCACCGACAGCCCCTGCAGCAGGCGGGCGACGAGCAGGACCAGCGCGCCGCCGTAGCCGGCGACCGCATAGGTGGGGGCGACGGCGATGAGGACCGCCGAGGCCGACATCAGCGTCACGGTCAGGGTCAGCGCCGCCTTGCGGCCCCTGCGGTCGCCGACCCTGCCCAGCAGCCAGCCGCCCACGGGGCGCATGAAGAACCCGACGGCGAAGATGCCGGCGGTGTTCATGAGCTGGGCGGTGGGGTTGCCGCTCGGGAAGAACGCGCCGGCGAAGTACGTGGCGAAGCTGGCGTACACGAACCAGTCGAACCACTCGACCATGTTGCCGGCCGAGCCGACCCAGATCTTCTTCCAGTGTTGTCGTCCCATGCGCCGTTACCTGCCCGGTGGCCCCGGCGGCGATTCCTCGGCGCCGGGCACACAGCCGCCCCGGAAACGCAGGCCGCCCCGGACGCAGGGCGTCCGGGGCGGCCTCGGGCGAGCGGCGGGCGTCAGCCGATCGTGTGCATCCAGCCGTGCTTGTCCTCGGCGATGCCGCGCTGGAGGTCCAGCAGGGCCCGGCGCAGGCGCAGGGTGACCTCGCCGGGCTCCCCGCCGGACTGCCGCCACTCGGCGCCGGCCCGCTTGACGGTGCCGACCGGGGTGATCACGGCCGCGGTGCCGCAGGCGAAGACCTCGGTGAGGGTGCCGTTCTCCGAGTCGCGCTGCCACTGGTCCACGGAGACGCGGCCCTCCTCGGACGCGTAGCCGAGGTCGCGGGCGACGGCCAGCAGGGAGTCGCGGGTGACGCCCTCCAGGATGGAGCCGGTCAGGGAGGGGGTGACGATCCTGTCGCCGTACACGAAGTACAGGTTCATGCCGCCCAGTTCCTCGACCCACTTGTGCTCGACGGCGTCGAGGTAGCAGACCTGGTCGCAGCCCTTGGCGGTGGCCTCGGCCTGGGCGAGCAGGGAGGCGGCGTAGTTCCCGCCGGTCTTGGCGTCGCCCATGCCGCCGGGGACGGCGCGCACGCGGTCCTCGGAGACCCAGATGGACACCGGCTTGACGCCGCCGGGGAAGTACGCGCCGGCCGGGGAGGCGATGACGACGAACAGGTACTCGTTGGCGGGCTTGACGCCGAGCCCGACCTCGGTGGCGATCATGAAGGGGCGCAGGTAGAGGGACTCCTCGCCGCCGTGCGCGGGCACCCAGTCGATGTCCTGCCGGACCAGGGCGTCGCAGGCCTCGATGAACGTCTCGACCGGCAGCTCCGGCATGGCGAGGCGGCGGGCGGAGCGCTGGAAGCGCTTGGCGTTCTGGTCCGGGCGGAAGGTGGCGACCGTGCCGTCGGGCTGGCGGTAGGCCTTCAGGCCCTCGAAGATCTCCTGGGCGTAGTGCAGGACGTGGGTGGCCGGGTCGAGGGGGATCGGCGCGTACGGAACGAGCTGGCCGTCGTGCCAGCCGCGCCCCTCGGTCCACCTGATCGTCACCATGTGGTCGGTGAAGTGGCGGCCGAAGCCGGGGCTGGCCAGGATGGCCTCGCGCTCCGCGGCGGCGAGCGGGCTGGAGGAGGGCTTGAGCTCGATCGTGGGCGTCGTCATGAGTGGTTGTCCTTCACCGGTTGTAGTGACGGGCCGCGCTCACGTCTGTACTGCCAGTCGTCAGTGCTAGGACGTCCGAGCATTCCCTCATACCGCGGCTCCGCGTTCGATTATCGCGCGGGTCCGGCAGCGGACGGAATCAGGGTGAAAGGGCCCAGAGGTTGATGGTGGCACCCGGCGAGGCACAGGAAAAGCCGCCGGGTGCGATGACGACCCGGCGGCTCGGTTGCGGCGCGGCGGGTCAGCCGGCTACGCGTACGGCGAGCGCGTCGCCGATCTCGGAGGTGCTGCGGGCCGGCTTTCCGGCGCGCTCGGTGAGGTCGGCGGCGACCGCCGCGTCGATGCGGTCGGCCTCGGCGTCGTAGCCGAGGTGGCGCAGGAGCAGGGCGACGGACAGGACGGTGGCGGTGGGGTCGGCCTTGCCCTGGCCGGCGATGTCCGGGGCCGAGCCGTGGACGGGCTCGAACATGGACGGGAACTCGCGGCTCGGGTCGATGTTCCCGGAGGCGGCGACGCCGATGCCGCCGGAGACGGCCGCGGCGAGGTCGGTGATGATGTCGCCGAAGAGGTTGTCGGTGACGATGACGTCGAAGCGGGCGGGGTCGGTGACCAGGTAGATCGTGGCCGCGTCGACGTGGACGTAGTCGGTGGTGACCTCGGGGTACTCCTCGGCCACCTTGGTGAAGACGTTCGTCCACAGGTGCCCGGCGAAGGTCAGCACGTTGTTCTTGTGGACCAGCGTGAGCTTCTTGCGCGGGCGGGCCTGGGCGCGGGCGAAGGCGTCGCGGACCACGCGCTCGACACCGTAGGCGGTGTTGACGGAGACCTCGGTGGCGACCTCGTGCTCGGTGCCCTTGCGGATGGTGCCGCCGTTGCCGGTGTACGGGCCCTCGGTGCCCTCGCGGACGACCACGAAGTCGATCTCCGGCTGGCCGGCGAGCGGGGTGGCGACGCCGGGGAGCAGCTTCGACGGACGCAGGTTGACGTGGTGGTCGAAGGCGAAGCGCAGCTTGAGCAGGAAGCCGCGCTCCAGGACGCCGGACGGCACCGACGGGTCGCCGATGGCGCCGAGCAGGATGGCGTCGTGCCGCCTGAGCCGCTCCAGGTCGGCGTCGGTGAGGGTCTCACCGGTGGCGTGGTAGCGCCGGGCGCCGAAGTCGTACTCCTCGGTCTCCAGCTTCACATCCTGCGGCAGGACGGCGGAGAGGACCTTGAGACCTTCGGCCACGACCTCCTGGCCGATGCCGTCACCGGGGATCACTGCGAGATTGAGGGTGCGAGACATGCGGGCACCCTACTCTTCGTCCCAGGGGATGACACGCGGTGTCCGTCATTCGGACGCCCGGGCGACGGACAGGCCCGGCTCTCAGTGGCCGGTCGAACCGCCGTTGTCCCGGCGGTCCAGGGCGCGCTGGAGGGCGGCGGCGGCGTTCTTGCGGTCGGACTCGGTGGTGCGGGACACGTGGCGGACTCGGCGGCGGACGGTCGTCTCGGCCATGGTGATCGGCTCCTTCGGCACAAGGGGGAGGAGAAGTACGACGAGACGCCGGAAGGGGCGGGGAGCGACGGCCGCAGGGGTTGCCTGCACGGGGCCCGGCTCACGACCGCCATTCGCTGGATCGAGCGAGACGTTCGGCTCCTCCCAAGCTAAGGGAGCCGGACCTCGCTGTCTGCACACTTACTCGGACTTCCTACTATCTGAGACGGCGAATCGGGCCGTACGGCTCTGAGCTGCGGCTTCGCCCTCGCGGGGCAGCGGCCGGGGGAAGCGCGGGCGCCGCCGCGCGGCGGCGGCGCCGGCCGGAGTCGTCCGCGCGGCCCGTTCCGCCGTCAGACGACGTCCCCGTCGCGCCAGTCGAAGACCAGTTCCCCGGCCGGGTCGGGCGGCCCGGCGAGCGCCGGCCGCAGGTACACGCCGCCTTCCTCGTCCGGCAGCCGCACGATCCCGTCCGGCGACAGCGCGTGCACCCGTCCGGGCCACCGCTGCCAGCCGCGGGCCGTGTACAGCGGGGCGCCCTCGTCGCTCGCGCAGAGCGCGCCGAGGTCGTAGGCCCGGTCGATCACCCGCTCCAGCGCGGCCGTCACGCGCCCGCCGAGTCCCGTCCGCCGCACGTCGGCCCGTACCGCGACGGCCTCCACGTACCCGGTGCGCAGCCAGCGCCCCCGGTGGCGCACCCGGCGCATCACGACCGCGCCGTGCGCGGCGAGCCCCGCCCCGTCGTGGACGAGGGCGTGCACGCCGCCCAGTCCGTGCTCCCAGTCCTCGTCGGAGAAGTCCCCGCCGAAGGCGCCGTCCAGCAGGGCGCGCACGTGGCGCAGGTCCGCCGGGCCCAGCGCGGCGGTGTGGGCGAGTCGCAGGGTCACGGCCCCAGTGTCGCCGGTGGGCGGGCCGGCCGGGAACACCACGGCGGGCTCGGACGGCGAGGCGGGCGCGGACGGCGACGGCCCGGGAGGCCCGCTCCGTGGCGGGTCTCCCGGGCCGTCGCAAGCGGGCCGCTCAGCCCATGTGCGGGTAGGTGTAGTCGGTCGGCGGGACCAGGGTCTCCTTGATGGCGCGGGTCAGGGTCCAGCGCAGCAGGTTCTGGGGGGCGCCGGCCTTGTCGTTGGTGCCGGAGGCGCGGCCGCCGCCGAAGGGCTGCTGGCCGACGACGGCGCCGGTCGACTTGTCGTTGATGTAGAAGTTGCCCGCGGCGAAGCGGAGCTTCTCCATCGTGTACGCCGCCGCGGCGCGGTCGTTGGCGATGACCGAGCCGGTGAGGGCGTAGTCCGACACCGACTCCATCTGGGTCAGCATCTCGTCGTACTTGTCGTCCTCGTAGACGTGGACCGCGAGGATCGGGCCGAAGTACTCGGTGGTGAAGACCTCGTTCTCCGGGTCGGTGCACTCGATGACGGTGGGACGGACGAAGTAGCCGACCGAGTCGTCGTAGCTGCCGCCGGCCACGATCGTGCAGGCCGGGTCCTGCTGGGCGCGGTCGATGGCCGCCTTGTTCTTGGCGAAGGCCCGCTCGTCGATCACCGCGCCCATGAAGTTGGACAGGTCGGTGACGTCGCCCATGGTCAGGCTGTCGACCTCGGCGGCGAACTCCTCCTTGAAGCCCGAGTTCCAGATGGAGGCCGGGATGTAGGCGCGGGAGGTGGCGCTGCACTTCTGGCCCTGGTACTCGAAGGCGCCGCGGGTCAGGGCGGTCTTCAGCACCGCGCGGTCGGCGCTCGGGTGGGCGACCAGGAAGTCCTTGCCGCCGGTCTCGCCGACCAGACGCGGGTAGGAGCGGTACTTCTCGATGTTGTTGCCGACCGTCTTCCACAGGTACTGGAAGGTCTTGGTCGAACCGGTGAAGTGGATGCCCGCGAGGTCGCGGTGCTCCAGGGCGACCTCGGAGACCGCGATGCCGTCGCCGGTGACGAGGTTGATGACGCCCGCCGGCAGGCCCGCCTCCTCCAGCAGCTCCATGAGGAGCACGGCCGCGTGGGTCTGGGTCGGGGACGGCTTCCAGACCACCACGTTGCCCATCAGGGCCGGGGCGGTGGGCAGGTTGGCCGCGATCGCCGAGAAGTTGAACGGCGTGATCGCGTAGACGAAGCCCTCCAGCGGGCGGTGGTCGAGGCGGTTCCACACGCCCGGGGAGTTCGCCGGGGGCTGCTCGGCCAGGATCTGGCGGGCGTAGTGGACGTTGAAGCGCCAGAAGTCGACCAGCTCGCAGGGCGTGTCGATCTCCGCCTGCTGGGCGGTCTTCGACTGGCCCAGCATGGTGGAGGCGGCGATCGTCTCGCGCCACGGACCGGCCAGCAGCTCGGCGGCGCGCAGGATGATCGCGGCGCGGTCGTCGAAGGACATCGCGCGCCAGGCCGGGGCGGCGGCCAGGGCCGCGTCGATGGCGTCCTTCGCGTCCTGCCGGGTGGCGTGGCGGCCGGTGCCGAGGACGGCCTTGTGGTTGTGCGGCTGGACGACCTCGAACGGCTCGCCGCCGCCCATCCGCTTCTCGCCGCCGATGGTCATCGGCAGATCGATCGGGTTCTCGGCCAGTTCCTTGAGCTTGGCCTCAAGGCGGGCGCGCTCGGGCGAGCCGGGGGCGTAGCCGTGCACCGGCTCGTTGACGGGGGTGGGGACCTGGGTCACAGCGTCCATGGGATCCGTAACTCCTTGTACGTGAGCGGGTGGTTCGGGCTCAGCCCTTGCTGACCATCGAGCGGAGGAAGAAACGCAGGTTGGCCGGCTTCTCCGCCAGACGGCGCATGAAGTAGCCGTACCAGTCGGTGCCGTAGGCGGTGTAGACGCGCATGCGGTGGCCCTCGGCGGCCAGCCGCAGGTGCTCCTCGCCGCGGATGCCGTACAGCATCTGGAACTCGTACTCGCCCGTCTTGCGGCCGGCCTGGTGGGCCAGCTCCTGCGCGATGGCGATCAGGCGGGGGTCGTGGGACCCGATCATCGGGTACCCCTCGCCCTCCATCAGCGTCCGCAGGATGCGCACGTAGGCCTTGTCGATCTCGTGCTTCTGCTGGTACGCGACCTCGGCGGGCTCCTTGTAGGCGCCCTTGACCAGGCGGACCCGGCTGCCGGACGCCGCGAGGCGGCGGGCGTCGGCCTCGGTGCGGAAGAGGTAGGCCTGGATGACGCAGCCGGTCTGCGGGAAGTCCTTCCGCAGCTCCTCGTGGATGGCGAACATCGAGTCGAGGGTGGTGTGGTCCTCGGCGTCCAGCGTCACGGTCGTGCCGATGGCGGCGGCGGCCTCGACCACCGGCCGGACGTTGGCGAGGGCCAGCTCGTGACCGCCCTCCAGGGCCTGGCCGAACATGGACAGCTTGACCGACATCTCCACCCTCTCGCCCAGCTCGAGCGGCTTGAGGTGGTCGATCAGCTCCAGGTAGGCGTCCCGGGCGGCGGCGGCCTGCTCCGGGGTGGTGATGTCCTCGCCGACGACGTCCATCGTCAGCTCCAGGCCCTTGGCCGTCAGGTCCTCGACGATGGGGACGATGTCGGCCACGGTCTCGCCGGGGATGAAGCGGTCGACGACCTGCTTGGTCACCGGGGCCGCCGAGATCAGGCGTCGCATCCGGTCGCTGCGCGACGCGGCGAGAATCACGGGACCCAGCACGGGGCACCTCCACAGACAAGCAGCAGAAACGGCCGGCGCCCGACGGTCCGGGCACGGCACGGAGAACCACCGTGAAACCTAAGGATCCCTCCGATCGTCGGCCATCGACAGCTGTCACGCATCCGTGCCCACGATCTCAGACACCTGTATGAAGCGGCCGGGAAATGGGAGAGAATGCCCGGGTGACCGCCGATTACAAGGGTGACTACCAGGAGCTGGTGGACGAGATCTCCGAGCTGCTGGGCGCGCCGGCGACGCTGGAGAACCGGCACTTCGAGCTGATCGCCTTCGGCGCGTACGACAGCGAGGACGAACTGGACCCGTCCGCGCTGGACCCGGTGCGCACCCGGTCGATCCTGACCCGGCGCTCCACCGCGGCGGTCCGGGCCTGGTTCGAGGGCTTCGGCATCACACGGGCGACGGGGCCGGTGCGCATCCCGCCGAGCCCGGAGGCGGGCGTCTACCGCGGCCGGATCTGCCTGCCCGTCCGCCACCGGGGCGTCGTCCTCGGCTACGTCTGGCTCCTCGACGGCGACCCGGGGCCGACGGACGCCCAGCTCGCCGCCGCCCTGCAGGTGGCCGGCCGGATCGGCGCGCTGCTCGCGGACGAGGCGGAGGCCGGTGCGGGGCTGAGCCGGGAGCTGCGGGCGGTGCTCACGGCGGAACGCGGCTGGCAGCGGGACATGGCGGTGGCCGACCTGCGCACCGCGCTGGGCCCGCGCGCGGACGGCCCGCACACGCTGGTGTGCGTCGCGCCGTGGCCCTCCGCCGACCCGGACGACACCCCGGCCCCGCGAACGGTGCCGCACGCCGCGGCGCTGTGCACGCTCCCCTGGGGTGCGACGGGCCTGAGCCTGGCGGTGCTGGTGCGGCTGCGCACCCCGGACCTGCCGACGCCCGCGCTGACGGCGGCCGGCCGGCTGCTGAAGGAGGCGGAGACGGGGCGAGGGCGTCCGCTGCGGACCGGCCCGGCCGCCGGGGTCGGCGAGCCCCGGATCGGCCTAGCCGAGCTGGGCGCGGTCTGGCAGGAGGCCACGGCCGCCGCGCGCGCCGCGCTGGCCGAGCCGCGGTTCGCTCCGGTCGCCGAGTGGGCGCGGATCGGGCCGTACCGGCTGCTGACCGCGCTGCCGCCGCAGGCCGCGCACGACCGCGTGGTCGGCGCGCTCCTCACCCCCGCCCACCGGGAGCTGGCGCGCACCGCGGAGGTGTACCTGGACTGCGCGGGCCAGGCCGGCCGCACGGCGTCCGAGCTCGGCGTCCACCGGCAGACCCTGTACTACCGCCTCTCCCGGGTGGAGCAGCTGACCGGCCTGGACCTGGACGACGGGGAGGACCGGCTGCTGCTGCACATGGCGCTGAAGCGGGCCCGGCTGCAGGTGCGGTGACCGCACGGGCCGGCGGGCCGGCGGGCGACGCGGCCGGCCCGGTGTCCGGCTGCGGGAGCGGGAGAGGGAGAGGGAGAGGGCGCGCCGGTGATCGTGCCGGTCGAAAGCGCTGCGCTGCCGGCAGCGGGGCGGGCCTAAGACCCTGGGCGTGCCCGTCAGCCGTCGGTGGCGGTTCCGCCCGCGGCCCTGCCCCGCCAGTAGGCCACGTTGTCCCGGATGACCCGCAGGTCCACCTCGTCGAAGCCCAGGGGCTCGAGGTCGTGTTCGAGCAGTCCGGCGTACGCCGCGGCGGCCCCGGCCGCGTCGCCCGCCCTGCCCCGCAGCACGGCGAGGAACCAGCGGGTGGTGAGGGTGTCGGGAGCGCCGGGGCCGAGCGTGCGTTCCTGTTCGGCGAGCCGTGCCTCGTACGCGGCGAGAGTGCCGGGGTGGTCGGCGCTGAGCACGGGCTCCTGGTCGGCGCGCAGCTCGGCGCGGACGGCCGCCGCCCCCGCCGCGTCCCCCGCCCTCTCCCGCCAGTGGGCGAGGCTCTTGCGGGTGGCGAGCGTGGCGGTGTGGTCGGGACCCAGCGTCCGTTCGTGGTCGGCGCGCAGTGCGGCGAAGGCGGCCGCCGCCCCCGCCGCGTCCCCGGACTCCCCGCGCAGCCAGGCGAGTTCGTAGCGGGTGTCCAGGGTTTCGGCGTGGTCGGGCCCGAGGACGCGCCGCTGGTCGGCGAGCAGCTCCGCGAAGGCGGCCGCCGCCCCCGCCGTGTCACCCGTCTGTCCCCGCATCCAGGCCAGGTTGTGCCGGACGACGAAGGTGGCGGGGTCGTCGGCCCCCCTCGCCTGTTCCATGTCGGCGACCAGGTCCTCCAGTGCGGCCATCGCTCCCGCGCGCTCCTCCGCCTGCCACCGCAGATGCGCGAGGCCGGCCCGGGTGGACAGGGTGTCGGGGTGGTCGGGCCCCCGCTCGCGCTCCAGCTCGGCAACCCGCTCCTCCCACTCGGCCGCGGCCGCGGCGAAGAACCGCGGATCCTGCATCAGGTCCACGGGATGCTTCAGGTCCGGCCAGTCGCCGGCGTTCGGGCGCTGGTGGCGGCTGATGCCGGGCATCACGTCGTCCAGGAAGTGCACGCACCACCTGTGGCATGCCTTGCGGTAGGCGACGTCCCGCTCGCTCCACATGAACGGCCCGTACGACGAGGCCAGCGTCTCCTCCCGCATCCGCTGGACGTACATCTGGATGTAGGGAAGCCGCAGGGCGGTGGTCATCAGGCGGCGCGCGCTGTCGTCGTCGCCGCGGCGCAACGTGAGGTCCGCCAGAATCGCCACGGCGGAGTAGTAGGCCTCGCACGCCTCCGTCGCGCGCCTCGCGCTGTGCCAGGCGGTGAGCCCGAACTGGCCCCGCCACCACAGGCGTCGCAGGGGGCGGTGCCGGGCGGGGGGCTTGTTCGCCATCGCCCAGACGCTGAGGAAGTAGTTGAAGCAAGCGGTGAACGTCGACGCGTCGGCGGCGAGTTCCTCGTTCTCCTCGCTCGAGATGCCGAGATGGGGGGCGAGGCGTTCGGAGATCAGCGCCGCGGCCCGCCTGTTCTCCGCGGGCAGCAGGTCCCCGTTGCGGATGTGCGCCAGCTCGTGGGTGAGGGCGAACGCCATCGCCGCGTCGTAGTAGTCGCGCGGCCCCCCTCTCTTCCTTCCGCTGCGTTCCGTCGCCAGGACGAGCATGCTCAGGGGCGGGCCGGCCTCGCCGATCCCCTCCAGCGCCCGCACGTACCGGCTGACGACGAGGTCGAGCGACTCCTGCGCGTGCATCGTGGCCGCTTCCCAGCCGTCGGGAAGCACCTCCGGCGCATAGGGGTGCGCCGTGCTCATCCCCCAGGCGATCTCTCCGCTGAGCTGGACCACGACGGGAGAGATGCCGATGAGGTGACCGGTCGCCTCGCCGGGGTTCTCCAGGACGCGCGACTCCACAGCGGGCGAGGGGAGGCAGAACGCCTCCACGGATCCCGCCATCTCCACCGCCCGGCCGCGCTCCTCCGGGGGGAACGTGGCGAGCAGCCCGTCCAGGAGCCACCGGACCTGGGGCTGCGTGCGGTCGAAGTACATCTGCCAGGCGCGGTCCGGATCCTGCTCGCCGGTGATCCAGCGCAGGTAGGAGAAGTCGGCGAACGCCATGCTCATCTCGCGTGCCTCGGCCATGAGCACGGAATTCTGCTGCTGTGCGAAGAGGATGCTGCGTCCCGCGTCAGGCATTGCCCGGCCCCTGGGCGCCGGCGCCGTCCGCGCCGCGGCCGGGGAGCGCCCCCGTGATGACGTCCGCCAGACCCGCCCCGTCGCGCACGGTCACCTCGCCCGACTTCGAGCGCACCACCACGACACCGCGCGGGAGCGCCGGGTCCTGGCGAACGGTGAGCTGGCGCCCCACCGCGTCGACCACCACTCCCTTGCTCCACGTCTTGCGCAATGTGTTGATCAGGTAGGCGAGGGCGTGCGTCGCCACCGAGCCGATCATCAGCACGTCGCCCAGGGGAACGGTCCCGCGCGCCTCCACACCTCGCCCGACGCTGTCGGCCGCCTCGAACGCCGACCGCGCGGCTGCCCGCGACTCCGCGTCCCCGGGGGCGAACACGTTCACCCGGATCCGCCCCGCTCCGACTTCGCCCATCCCGGCCCCCCCGCCGTCACCGCGATCGCCGTCGAATCGACTGTAACGCAGGCGAGTTCGCCATGCCGACGGGTTGCCGCGGGCACCGCGGCCGGCGCCGGGGGCGGTTCAGGTTCCGGTCGCCGCCTCGATGACCCGGCGCAGTCCCTCGGTGAGCTGTTCGGCGCTGGGCGCCCTCTTCGGGTCGAAGGTCCACTGGGCGATGAGGCCGGTCATCAGGGTCACGTAGAACGTGCCGAGGGTGTCGGCGGTCTCGTCCGGCACCTCCTCCTCCCGCCCGCCCATGAGCAGCGGGATCAGCCCCCGGCCCGCCTCCCGCTGGGCCCGCGCCAGGTGATCGCGCAGCTCGGGCATCTGGTCGCCCATGACCAGGATCTCCATGCTGAGGCGCCACATCGGGTCCCGCAGGGTGCCGATGACGTTCGACCACACCTCCCGGAACCGCTCGACCGACCCGGGCTCGGTGGCGCTCAGCGCGCTCCCGTCGCCCACGAAGGCGTCGCCCATGTCGCCGACCAGCGCGATGTACGCCTGCGCGAGCAGCGCGTCCTTCGAGCCGTAGTGGTAGCCGATCGAGGCCAGGTTGGTCCCCGACGCCTTGACGATGTCGCGTGCGGTGGTGCGCGCGAACCCCTTCTCCAGCAGACAGCGCCTGGCGCCTTCCAGCAGATCCTCACGGTGTCCCATGCCCCCACCCTACCCAGGTCCATACAGGCGTCCTAGACAAGCGACTTATACAAGCGTTCTAGACAAGCGTTTATGACACCCGTACAGTCCTCGCCATGACGAACCCGACCACCCCCGTCCCCGCTGCGCCGACCGGCGCGGCGGGCGCCCCCCTCCGCGCCGGACGGCGCCAGTGGACCGCGCTCGGCGTGCTGATGCTGCCGCTGCTGCTGGTCTCGATGGACGTCTCGGTCCTGTACTTCGCGACCCCCGCGATCAACGCCGACCTGCGGCCGAGCGGCACCCAGCAGCTGTGGATCTTCGACGTCTACGGCTTCGTGCTGTCCGGCCTGCTGATGACGATGGGCGCGCTCGGCGACCGCGCCGGCCACCGCAGGCTCCTGCTGGCGGGCGCGGCGGCCTTCGGCGCCGCCTCGCTCCTCGCGGCCTACGCCGACAGCGCCGCGACGCTCATAGCGGCCCGCGCGATCCTCGGCGTCGGCGGCGCGACGCTGATGCCCTCCACGATGGCGCTGCTGCGCACGATGTTCACCGACCCGGCGCAGCGGGCCAAGGCGATCGGACTGTGGTCCGGCGTGATGACCGGCGGCATCGCCCTCGGCTCGGTGATGAGCGGCCTCCTGGTCGAGCACTTCTGGTGGGGGTCGGTCTTCCTGGTCAACCTGCCCGCGATGGCGCTCCTGCTCGTCCTCGGCCCGGTGCTGCTGCCCGAGTCGAAGAACCCCGGGGCCGGCCGCTTCGACTGGCCGAGCGTCCCGCTGTCCCTGGCCGCCGTGCTGCCCGTGGTCTACGGCCTCAAGGAGATCCCCTCCGAGGGCTGGCACCGGGAGTACGTCGTCTCGATCACCGTCGGCCTGCTCTTCGCGGCGCTCTTCGTCCACCGGCAGCGCACCGGCGCCGCCCCGCTGGTCCCCGCCGCCCTGTTCCGGGGGCACGGCTTCACGCCGGCGCTGGTGCTCAACCTGGTCTGCGCGTTCGGCATGATGGGCTCGGCCGTCTTCACCACGCAGTACCTGCAGTCGGTGCTCGGCAAGGGCCCGCTGGAGGCGGCGCTGTGGAGCCTGCTGCCGTCGGTGCTCATCGGGGTCGCCGGGCCGGTCACCGCCCAGCTCGTCCAGCGGGGCGTCCACCGCGGTCATGTCGTCGCCGCCGGCTTCGCGGTCGGCGCCGCCGGTTTCGCCCTGCTCGCCCTCGCCGGCACCGACTCCCTGTGGCTGGTGCTGGCCGCGGCCGGCGTCCTCGCCTGCGGGGCGGTCATGGTGATGTCCCAGCTGACCGACCTGGCGATGAGCGCCGCGCCGGTGGAGCGGGCCGGCACGGCCTCCTCGCTGATGGAGACCGGCGCCGAGTTCGGCGGCGCGCTCGGCATGGCGGTCCTCGGCTCCATCGGCACGGCGCTCTACCGCCACGCGATGCCGGCCACCGCCCCGGCCGAGGCCCGCGAGACCCTGGGCGGGGCCCTGGCCGGCGCCGCTCATCTGCCCGGCCGGGCCGGCGCGTCCCTCCTGGCCGCAGCGCGGCAGGCGTTCACCGACGGCATGCAGGGGGCGGCGGTCGCGGGCGCGGTGACGCTGGCGCTGGCCGCCGCGGGGGCGGCGGTGACGCTGCGCAGGACCGGGACCGGGCAGGGGTAGGGCACAGGAAAGCGCCGGACGGGCTGAGACCGCTCAGCCCGTCCGGCGCTCCCGCAGACTCAGACCAGGTTCACCGACCGCGCCGACGCGGCCCCGATCTCGGCGGCCACCTCGGCGAGGACGCCGGAGTCCACCGTGTCGTCGACCGTCAGCACGGCCAGCGCCTCGCCGCCGACCGCCGCGCGGGCGACCTGCATGCCGCCGATGTTGATGCCGGCCTCGCCGAGGATGCGGCCGACGGTGCCGACGACACCCGGGCGGTCCTCGTAGCGCAGGACGACCATGTGGTCGGCGAGCGCGAGGTCGACGTCGTAGTCGCCGACCGCGACGATCTTCTGGACGTGCTTGGGGCCGGCCAGCGTGCCGGAGACCGACACCTCCTCGCCGGTGCCCAGGGTGCCGCGCACGGTCACCACATTGCGGTGGTCGGCCGACTCCGAGCTGGTCGTCAGGCGCACCTCCACGCCGCGCTCCTGCGCGAACAGCGGGGCGTTGACGTACGACACCGTCTCGTCGACGACGTCCTCGAAGACGCCCTTCAGCGCGGAAAGTTCGAGCACCTTCACGTCGTGCTGGGTGATCTCGCCGTAGACCTCGACGTCGAGGCGGACGGCGACCTCGCCGGCCAGCGCGGTGAAGATGCGGCCGAGGCGCTCGGCGAGCGGCAGGCCCGGCTTGACGTCCTCGGCGATGACACCGCCCTGCACGTTCACCGCGTCCGGGACCAGTTCACCGGCGAGCGCCAGGCGCACCGACCGGGCGACGGCGATGCCGGCCTTCTCCTGGGCCTCGTCGGTGGAGGCGCCGAGGTGCGGGGTGCAGACGACCTGGTCCAGCTCGAACAGCGGCGAGTCGGTGCACGGCTCCTTGGCGTACACGTCGAGGCCCGCGCCGGCGACCCGGCCCTCCTTCAGCGCCGCGTACAGCGCCGCCTCGTCCACGATGCCGCCGCGCGCGGCGTTGACGATGCGCACGCTCGGCTTGACCTTGCGCAGCGCCTCGTCGCCGATGAGGCCGAGCGTCTCGGGGGTCTTGGGCAGGTGGACGGTGATGAAGTCGGAGACCTCCAGCAGCTCGTCCAGCGACAGCACCTTGACGCCCATCTGCGCGGCCCGCGCGGGCTGCACGTAGGGGTCGTAGGCGACGACCTTCATGCCGAAGGCGGACATGCGCTGCGCGACGAGGGCGCCGATGCGGCCGAGGCCCACCACGCCCAGCGTCTTCTCGGCCAGTTCGACGCCCGTGTACTTGCTGCGCTTCCACTCGCCGTTCTTCAGCGCGGCGTTGGCCTGCGGGATGTTCCGGGCGGTGGCGAGGATCAGACCGCAGGCCAGCTCGGCGGCGGTCACGATGTTGGAGGTGGGGGCGTTGACGACCATCACGCCGGCCTTGGTGGCGGCGGAGACGTCCACGTTGTCGAGGCCGACGCCGGCCCGCGCGACGACCTTGAGCTTCTTCGCGGCGGCGATGGCCTCGGCGTCGACCTTGGTGGCGGAGCGGATCAGGATCGCGTCCACGTCGGCGATGGCCGGAAGCAGCTCGGAGCGGTCCGCTCCGTTGCAGTGCCGGATCTCGAAGTCCGGACCGAGTGCGTCGACGGTGGCGGGCGACAGCTCTTCAGCGATGAGTACGACGGGTTTCGAGCTCACGTGAGTCCTCACATGTGCGATGCGGACGGCCGTCCCGACGGCCGCAGGCGGAGGAGGGGCTAGCCGCGGAAGACGCACGACGCTGTGGGCCTGACGCGTTTGTTCGCAAGTGTAGTGGCGCGGCGGTGGCCGTCATGCCCCTCTACGGAAGGATCACCCGGACGGGCAACTCCACGGTGTACGGGTCCGGGGTGCGGTCCCGTGGCGGCGCCCCCGGGCCGGGGGCGCCGCCACGGGAGCGGGGCTCACGCCTCCTCGTCCACCCAGGACATGAGCTTGCGCAGCTGCTTGCCGGTGGTCTCCAGCAGGTGCTCGGAGTCCTGCCGCTTGTACTCCTCGTACTTCTTCAGACCGCCGTGGTACTCGTCCATCCAGGTGCGGGCGAAGGAGCCGTCCTGGATCTCGGCGAGGACCTTCTTCATCTCGGCCTTGGTGGCGTCGGTGATGATGCGCGGGCCGGTGACGTAGTCGCCCCACTCGGCGGTCTCGGAGATGGACCAGCGCATCTTCTCCAGGCCCCCCTCGTACATGAGGTCCACGATCAGCTTCAGCTCGTGCAGGCACTCGAAGTAGGCGATCTCCGGCTGGTAGCCGGCCTCGGTCAGGGTCTCGAAGCCCGCCTTGACCAGCGCGGCCGCACCACCGCAGAGGACGGCCTGCTCGCCGAACAGGTCGGTTTCGGTCTCCTCGGTGAAGGTGGTCTTGATGACGCCGGCGCGGGTGCCGCCGATGCCCTTGGCGTAGGACAGGGCGAGCGCGAAGGCGTCTCCGGAGGCGTCCTGCTCGACGGCGGCGATGCAGGGCACGCCGCGGCCCTCCTCGTACTGCCGGCGGACCAGGTGGCCGGGGCCCTTGGGGGCGACCATGCAGACGTCCACGCCGGCCGGGGGCTTGATGAAGCCGAAGCGGATGTTGAAGCCATGACCGAAGAACAGCGCGTCGCCGTCCTTCAGGTTGGGGGCGATGGACTCCTCGTAGACCTGGGCCTGGATCGGGTCCGGGACGAGGATCATGATGACGTCGGCCTCGGCGGCGGCCTCGGCCGGGGTCACCACGCGCAGGCCCTGCTCCTCGGCGGCGGCCCTGGACTTGGAGCCCTCGTGCAGACCGACACGCACGTCGACACCCGAGTCACGCAGCGACAGGGCGTGGGCGTGGCCCTGGCTGCCGTAGCCGATGACCGCGACCTTGCGGCCCTGGATGATGGAAAGGTCGGCGTCAGCGTCGTAGAACAGCTCGGCCACTTTGGGTTCTCTCCTTGTGTGCGGGTGGTGCGTCCCACCGTATGACGGCGGGCGGGGCGGAAGTTCCGGGGTCTCGGCATACGGGCGGCCGGCGGTCGCCGGCCGCCCGCGGCCGCGGTCATGCGGTCCGGTCGAGGGCGCGCAGCGAGCGGTCCGTGATGGAGCGGGCGCCGCGGCCGATCGCGATGGTGCCGGACTGGACCAGTTCCTTGATGCCGTACGGCTCCAGCATCTTCAGCATGGCGGACAGCTTGTCGCCGGAGCCGGTCGCCTCGATGGTCACGGCCTCCGGGGAGACGTCGACGGTCTTGGCGCGGAACAGCTGGACGATCTCCACGATCTGGGAGCGGGTCTCGTTGTCGGCGCGGACCTTCACCAGGACGAGTTCGCGCTGCACGGCCTGACCGGGCTCCAGCTCGACGATCTTCAGCACGTTGACGAGCTTGTTGAGCTGCTTGGTCACCTGCTCCAGCGGCAGGTCCTCGACGGTCACCACGATGGTGATGCGGGAGATGTCGGGGTGCTCGGTGACACCGACCGCGAGCGAGTCGATGTTGAAGCCGCGGCGGGAGAACAGGGCGGCGATGCGGGCGAGGATGCCCGGCGTGTTCTCCACCAGGACGGAGAGCGTGTGCTTGGACATGTCTGGTTGCTCTTCCTCGCTCAGTCGTCTTCGTTGTCGCCGAAGTCGGGGCGGACGTCCCGGGCGGCCATGATCTCGTCGTTGGAGGTGCCGGCGGCGACCATCGGCCAGACCATCGCGTCCTCGTGGACGACGAAGTCGACGACGACCGGGCGGTCGTCGACGGCGTTCGCCTCCGCGATGACCTTGTCCAGGTCCTCCGGGCGCTCGCAGCGCAGGCCCACGCAGCCCATCGCCTCGGCCAGCTTCACGAAGTCCGGCACGCGCGTGCCCCTGGCCTCGGGGTTGACGTCGTCGGGGCCGCTGTGCAGCACGGTGTTGGAGTAACGCTGGTTGTAGAAGAGGGTCTGCCACTGGCGGACCATCCCGAGGGCGCCGTTGTTGATGATGGCGACCTTGATCGGGATGTTGTTCAGGGCGCAGGTGGTCAGTTCCTGATTGGTCATCTGGAAGCAGCCGTCGCCGTCGATCGCCCAGACGGTGCGGTCGGGCCGGCCGGCCTTGGCGCCCATCGCGGCCGGGACCGCGTAGCCCATGGTCCCGGCGCCGCCGGAGTTCAGCCAGGTCGCGGGCGTCTCGTACTGGATGAAGTGCGCGGCCCACATCTGGTGCTGGCCGACGCCCGCCGCGAAGACCGTGCCCTCGGGGGCGAGCCGGCCGATCCGCTCGATGACCGCCTGCGGGGAGAGCGAGCCGTCCGCGGGCAGGTCGTAGCCGAGCGGGTAGGTCTCGCGCCAGCGCTTCAGATCGCTCCACCAGGCGGTGTAGTCGCCCCGGTGGCCCTCGCTGTGCTCCTTCTGCACCGCCTGCACCAGGTCGGCGATGACCTCGCGGGCGTCGCCGACGATCGGCACGTCCGCGGCGCGGTTCTTGCCGATCTCCGCCGGGTCGATGTCGGCGTGGACGATCTTGGCGTACGGGGCGAAGCTGTCCAGCCTGCCGGTGACGCGGTCGTCGAAGCGGGCGCCGAGGGCCACGATCAGGTCGGCCTTCTGCAGCGCGGTGACCGCGGCGACGCTGCCGTGCATGCCCGGCATGCCCAGGTGCTGCGGGTGGCTGTCGGGGAACGCGCCGAGCGCCATCAGGGTGGTGGTGACGGGCGCTCCGGTCAGTTCGGCGAGGACCTTCAGCTCGGCCGTGGCGCCGGCCTTGAGGACGCCGCCGCCGACGTAGAGGACGGGCCGCCGGGCGGAGGTGATCAGCTTGGCGGCCTCGCGGATCTGCTTGGCGTGCGGCTTGGTCACCGGCCGGTAGCCGGGCAGGTCCATGACCGGCGGCCAGGAGAAGGTGGTCTGCTTCTGCAGGATGTCCTTGGGGATGTCGACCAGGACGGGGCCGGGGCGCCCGGTGGAGGCGATGTGGAAGGCCTGCGCGATCACCCGGGGGATGTCCTCGCCCTTGGTGACCAGGAAGCTGTGCTTGGTGATCGGCATGGTGATGCCGACGATGTCCGCCTCCTGGAAGGCGTCCGTGCCGATCGACGAGGAGACCACCTGGCCGGTGATCGCGACCAGCGGCACGGAGTCCATGTGCGCGTCGGCGATGGGGGTGACCAGGTTGGTGGCGCCCGGACCCGAGGTCGCCATGCAGACGCCGACCTTGCCGGTGGCCTGCGCGTAGCCGGTGGCCGCGTGGCCGGCGCCCTGCTCGTGGCGGACCAGGATGTGGCGCACCTTGGTGGAGTCCATCAGCGGGTCGTACGCCGGGAGGATCGTGCCGCCGGGGATGCCGAACACCGTGTCGACGCCGACCTCCTCGAGCGAACGGATGAGGGACTGCGCACCCGTGACGTGCTCGGGGGCCTGGTGTCCTCCGGATCGGGGCCGCGGCTGCGGGTGGTGGGCCCCGGTGGCCTGCTCGGTCATCGGCATTCTCTTCTCGATGCTGAGGGTTTTTGCGAGGTTCGGGCGGAGTTCGAGCGCCGCACGGGCGGTGCCCGTGCAACAAAAAACCCCTCGTGCCGTAAGGCAAGCGAGGGGAGCGCGCCGGTGAGGTCGCTGGGGATGCCGGATCGTCCTCCGGTGGGTCCCAGCTCAGCCGACGCGCTGTCCAAGTACGAGAATTCGGGTGCGCATGGCACTGACCCTCCCCCCGGCACGCACCACGTGTCAAGTGGGTGGGACGGGAGTCTCAGCATGTGAACGCAGGGTGCCGCCGCCTCCGAAAACAGCGGGAACGCTCCCTGTGTACACCCCTGCGGCCCTTCCGCTCGCCTCCCTCACACTTCCCGCGAACACCGGTTCGGCCTGGACGTGCGGCACCGGATAATGGCCGGATCCGAGCGCCCGGCGCAGCCGGTACTCGTCCAGCGGACCGGCGAACGCCATGCCCTGCCCGTGGGTGCAGCCCATGGCACGCAGCGCGACCACCTGCTCGGGCAGGTCCACGCCCTCGGCGACGGTCTGGAGCCCGAGATCGCCGGCGATCCGCAGCAGACCACTGGTGATCTTGTGCAGCCGCGCGGACTCGACCACGCCCTCGACCAGGCTGCGGTCGAGCCTGAGGATGTCCACGGGCAGCCTGCGCAGGGCCGTGATGGCCGCGTAGCCGCTGCCGAGGCCGTCCAGCCCGATCCGCACCCCGAGCCGGCTCAGTGCGGTCAGCCGCCGCTCCAGCTCGTCCAGGGAGATGCGCGGATCGATGTCGGACAGCTCGACGACCAGTGCCCCGGGCGGCAGCCCGTGCCGGGTGAGGAGCGCCTCCACGGAGCCGAGCGGCATCGAGCGGTCCAGCAGGCGCCGGGCGCTCATCCGGACGGCCACCGGCACGACGAGCCCGGTGGCGGCCCGCTCGGCGGCCTGCTCCACGGCCTCGCGCAGGACCCAGCGGTCCAGTTCGGCGGTCTTGTCGCCGTCCTCGGCCACCCGCAGGAACTCGGCCGGCGTGAACAGCACCCCCTGCGAGGAGCGCCAGCGCGCCTGTGCGGAGACCGCCGCGATCCGGCCGTCCCGCAAGGACACCACCGGCTGGTGCAGCAGCGCGAACTCGCCGTCGTGCAGCGCGGCGCGCAGGCGCGTGGCCAGCTCCGCCTTGCGGACGACGTCCTGCTGCATCTGCGGCTTGTACAGCTCGACCCGGCCCTTCCCGGCCGACTTCGCGCGGTACATCGCCAGGTCGGCGTTGCGCAGCAGCTCGCCCGCGCCGAGGCCCGGCTCCGCGAAGGCGACGCCGATGGAGGCGTTGACCCGGACGTCGTTGCCGTCGATGGCGTACGGCTGGGACAACGTCGTTCTGAGGCGGTCGGCGAGCTCCAGGATGTTCCGCTCCCGGGCGGCGCGGTCCCGGGTGCCGTCCCCGACGATCAGGGCGGCGAACTCGTCGCCGCCCAGCCGGGACGCGGTGTCCCCTTGCCGGACCGCGTCCTGGAGCCTGCGGGCGGCCTGGACCAGCAGCTCGTCCCCGGCCTGGTGCCCGATGGTGTCGTTGACGGCCTTGAAACCGTCCAGGTCGATGAAGAGCACCGCCGTGCCGCGCAGCGCGGCGCCCCGGTCGGTGGCGCGGCGGCCGGACAGCGCCTGCTGCACGCGCTTGGTGAACAGCGCGCGGTTGGGCAGGTCGGTCAGCGGGTCGTGCTCGGCGTTGTGCTGGAGCTGGGCCTGCAGGCGCACCCGCTCCGTCACGTCCCGGCTGTTGAAGATGAGGCCGCCGTGGTGCCGGTTGACGGTCGACTCGACGTTGAGCCAGCCGCCGTCGCCCGAGCGGAACCGGCACTCGATGCGCGTGGTGGGCTCCTCCAGCGGGCTGGCGGCGAGGAAGCGCCGGACCTCGTGCACCACGCAGCCCAGGTCCTCGGGGTGGATCAGGCCGGCCAGCTCCGTGCCCACCAGCTCCTCGGCGGGCCGCCCGTACACCCCGGCGGCGGCCGGGGAGACGTACCGGAGGATGCCGTTCGGCGCGGCGATCATGATGACGTCGCTGGAGCCCTGCACCAGGGAGCGGAAGTGGTTCTCCTTCTGGGCCAGTTCCTGGGTGAGGGTGATGTTGTCCAGCAGCATGATGCCCTGCCGGATGACGAGCGCCAGCACCACGGCGCCCGCGGTGATCAGCACCACGTGGTCGGGCCGGCGGCCGTTCAGGACGTTGTACAGGATGCCCAGGGTGCACACGGCGGCGGCGAGGTACGGGGTGAGGGCGGCGAGGGAGCCGGTGAGCGGCCGCCCGGACGGGTACCGCCCGAACTCCGCTCCCGGCGCCGGCACGGGGACCCGGGAGTGGCCGGCGCCGCGCTGTCCGGGCACGTGCTCGTGGACGACGCGGGTGCGCCCGTCCGCCGCCCGGGCCCCCTGAGCGCCCCGGCGGCGCGGCGAGGCCCAGGGGGCGTAGGCGAGCAGCAGGGAGCCGGCGAACCAGCCCGCGTCCAGCAGCTGCCCGGAGCGGTAACTGCTGTGCAGCAGCGGCGAGGTGAACAGCGCGTCGCACATCACGGTCAGCGCGAGCGCGCAGATCGCGGTGTTCACCGCCGTGCGGTTGCCCGGGGCCCGGCGGAAGTGCAGCGCGAGGACCATGCTGACGAGCGCGATGTCCAGCAGCGGGTACGCCAGCGACAGCGCGGCGAGCGCCACGCTGCGCCCGTCGAACCTGGCCGCCTGGGCGAGCGCCAGGCTCCAGGAGAGCGTGAGCAGGGAACCGCCGATCAGCCAGGCGTCCAGCCCCAGACAGATCCAGCCCGCCTTGTTGACCGGCCGTTTGGCGAGCACCAGCAGGCCCACGATGGCGGGCGGCGCGAAGCACAGGAAGAACAGGTCGGCGTAGCAGGGAGTGGGCACGTCCACGTCCAGGACGACCTCGTACCATCCCCAGACGGCGTTGCCCAGGGCCGTCATGGTCGCGGAGAGGGAGAACAGCAGCCAGGCGGACCGGAAGCGGACGCGCGGGCCACGGGAGTACAGGAAGCAGGAGACGGCGGCGGCGGCCGCCGCCGCGCTCAGCCCGAAGTCGCCCATCACATCGGCGACCTGCTTCGCGCCCCAGCCGAAGGCGGCTCCGACGGCATAGGCCGCGCAGACGAGGGCGAGAACGAGCTGCTCCATCAGGCGCGCACTCTCGCCGGAGGCCGGCCGGCGGGGCGGCGCCTCCTGCGGGTGCGGTGCGCGCACGGCTTCGTCACGGGGGCTCGTCACCGAGGGCGGCGCACTCACCGGGGCCTCCCGGTGCGTGCTCCCGGGTCCCTGCGGTCCCGGTGCGCCGGGTGCGCCTGCCTGCGGCGGCCGCTGTTCCTGCGCTGGTGATGGCTGTGGTGACCGGTGTGGTGGCCGGCGTGGTGGCCGCGCCTGCGCGCCGCCGTGCGCCAGGGTCGCCGTCGGCGGCTCCGCCGCGTCGGATCGTTGGTCCATAGGCCGTGCATCGCCCGTCGCCCCCCTCACAAAATCTGAAATGTCCATCCCCGGCGCCGATTGGTCAGCGGCGCTGCCCCTGTGCGGGACGATACACCAGGATCGTCACTCAGGGACATAGCTTCTCTACTCTCCGTGACGACCAGCAAAGATGCGGGTACCCCCCGCGCCCGAGGGGTCGCGGAGGGTGCCGGAGGCGGGTCAGACCCCGTCCGCTTCCGGCGTCCCGCTTCCGGTCCCGCCCGCCGCGGCCGTCCCGGCGCCCGTCGTCAGGATCACGTTCCGCAGCGGCTCCCGGTTCACGAACCGGGTCAGCTGGTCGGCGAGCAGCCGCCTGGCGCGCGGCAGGAAGGCCGAGGAGGGGCCGCCCACATGCGGGCTGATCAGCACGCCGGGAGCCTGCCACAGGGGATGGCCGGGCGGCAGCGGCTCGGGGTCCGTCACGTCCAGGGCGGCGGTGATCCGGCCCTTCTCCAGTTCGGTGAGCAGCGCCTCGGTGTCGACGACGGGTCCGCGCGCCACGTTCACCAGCAGCGCCCCGTCCTTCATCCGCGCCAGGAACCCCGCGTCGACGAGCCCCCTGGTGGCGTCCGTGAGCGGGGTGCAGAGGATCACGACGTCCGCGTCCGGGAGCAGTGACGGCAGCTCGGTGATCGGGTGCACAGGACCGCGCGCCGTGGTGCGCTGGGAGCGCGCGATGCGCGCCACCCGCGCGATCTCGAAGGGCACGAGCCGGTCCTCGATCGCGGCGCCGATGCTCCCGTAGCCGACGATGAGGACGTTCTTGTCGGCGAGGGAGGGGTGGAAGGCGTTCTCCCAGCGCTCCTGCCGCTGGGCCAGGACGAAGCCGGGTATGCCGCGCAGCGCGGCGAGGGTCAGGGTGAGCGCGAGTTCCGCCGTGCTCGTCTCGTGCACCCCGCGCGCGTTGCAGAGCCGCACGCCCGGCGGGAGGTCCGACAGCCGCCCCATGACGTCGTCGACGCCCGCGGTGAGCGTCTGGACGACCCGGACGTTCTCCAGGCTCGCCAGCGGGCGCAGCTTGACCGCATCAGGCTTCAGGTACGGCACCACGTACACGGCGCACTCGGCCGGGTCGCCGGGAAACGGCTGCCCGCCGTCCTCACCCCCGTCCCAGAACAGGTACCGGAGGCCCTCGGGAAGCCCCTCGATCTCCTCGGGCGGAACGGGAAGCCACACGTCTGAAGTCATGCGAGGAGGCTATGTCAGGCCCCGCGTGCGCAGAGGTTAGGTTGGTGGCCGGGCAGAGGGAGGTTCACGAGCAGGTGGAGCGCAGGACGATCGGCGCGGGTGCGCTCGCGGTGGGGGCCGTCGGACTCGGATGCATGCCGATGAGCTGGGCGTACAGCGCGTCACGGCGAAGGGGCGACGAGTCGCTGCGCACCGTGCACCGGGCGCTCGACCTGGGCTGCGACCTGCTGGACACCGCGGACATGTACGGCCCGTTCACCAACGAGCTGCTGCTCGGCCGGGTGCTGAAGGAGCGGCGCCGGGACGCCTTCGTCTCCACGAAGGTGGGTCTGCTGGTGGGCGAGCAGCACATCGTGGCCAACGGCCGCCCCGGCTATGTGCGGCGGGCCTGCGACGCCTCGCTGCGACGGCTGCAGACGGACGTGATCGACCTCTACCAGCTGCACCGCGCCGACCCCGAGGTGCCGGTCGAGGAGACGTGGGGCGCGATGGCGGACCTGGTGCGGGCCGGAAAGGTGCGTGCGCTGGGCCTGTGCGCCGTCGGGGTGCGCGGCGGGCGCCGTGCGGGCGGCGGGCTGTACGACGGCACGCTGCGCCAGTTGCAGCGGGTGCAGCAGGTGTTCCCGGTGAGCGCCGTGCAGGCCGAGTTGTCGGTGTGGTCGCCGGAGGCGCTCCGGGCGCTGCTGCCGTGGTGCGAGGCGCGCGGGGTGGGTTTCCTCGCGGCGATGCCACTGGGCAACGGCTTCCTGACCGGCACGCTCACCCCGGGCGAGGGCTTCGAACCGGACGACGTCCGGGCCCGCCACCCCCGGTTCACCGCCGAGATGATGGCGGCCAACCAGCCGATCGTCGCGGGCCTGCGCCGCATCGCCCGCCGGCACGGCGCGGACGTCACCCCGGCGCAGGTGGCACTGGCCTGGGTGCTGGCGCAGGGCCGCCATGTGATCGCGCTGCCCGGCGCGAAGCGCGAGCGGTGGGCCGCGCAGAACGCGGCGGCGGCCGGGCTGCGGCTGACCGGGGAGGACCTGGCGGAGGTGGCCCGGCTGCCGGCGGCGCAGGGGTCCTGGGACTAGGACCCGACCGGGTTCCGCCCGGGGCCGGGCGTCCGAAGCGCTGTCGGCCGTCATCGCCGGTCAGGGATCGGGAACCCGGAGGGGCGCGGTCGGTGTTGGAGAGGGTGAGCGTGCCGTCGGCCCGCCGCGTCGAAGGGACATGATCGTGCGACGACGAGCTGTGACGTCCGTGCTGGCCGCGGCCGCCCTCCTGCTGACGGCGGGCTGCTCCTCCGGCGCGGGCGGAGGACCGGACGCGGCCGCGAGCGCGGCGAGGGGCAGCGCGCCGGGCGCCCCCTCCCCGCGGGCCACCGGGACGACGCCCCCCGCCCGGGGCTCCGCGACGGTGGTGCGCACGGTGGCCGGGGGCCTGAAGTCGCCGTGGGGGCTGGCTCCGCTGCCCGACGGCGGTCTGCTGGTCGGCTCCCGTGACGAGGGCACGATCACCCGGATCGACACGAGGACCGGCCGCAGGACGGAACTGGGCACGGTCTCCGGGGTCTCACCGGCCGGCGAGGGCGGCCTGCTGGGCATCGCCCTCTCCCCCGACTACGCCTCCGACCACATGGTCTACGCCTACTTCACCTCGGCGTCGGACAACCGCATCGTCCGCATGCTGTACGACGAGCACAAGCCGGCCGGGGAGCAGCTCGGCGCCCCGGACACGGTGTTCAAAGGCATCCCGAAGGGCTTCGTGCACAACGGCGGCCGGATCGCGTTCGGCCCCGACGGCATGCTCTACGCGGGCACCGGCGAGAGCGGGCGGCGCGGCCTGGCGCGGGACAGGAAGTCCCTGGGCGGCAAGATCCTCCGCCTCACCCCGGACGGCGAACCGGCGCCGGGCAATCCGTTCCGCGGCTCCCCGGTGTACTCGTACGGCCACCGCAATGTCCAGGGTCTGGCCTGGGACGGCAGACAGCGGCTGTTCGCCTCGGAGTTCGGACAGGACACCTGGGACGAGCTGAACGCGATCGTGCCGGGCGGCGACTACGGCTGGCCGGACGCCGAGGGCAGGTCCTCCACGCCCGGGTTCCGCGACCCGCTCGTCCAGTGGCACACCGACGACGCCTCCCCCAGCGGCATCGCCTACGCCGGGGGTTCGATCTGGATGGCGGGCCTGAAGGGCGAGCGCCTGTGGCGCATCCCGCTGGACGGCACCAGGGCCTCGGCCGCTCCCCAGGCGTTCCTCACCGGCGTCCACGGCCGTCTTCGCACGGTGGCCGCGGCGGGCGACGGCAGGATCTGGCTGGTGACGAGCAACACCGACGGCCGGGGCACGCCGGAGAAGGGCGACGACCGGGTGCTGGAGGTACGGGTCGCCTAGCCCCGCTCACTCCTCCCCGGCCCCGCCTCGGTCGGCGCCGGCGCCGGATCGGGTTCCTGTTCCGGCGCCGGATCGTGTTCCGGTTCGGCTTCCGGTTCCGATTCCGGTTCGGCTTCCTGTTCGGCTTCCTGTTCCTGTTCCTGTTCCGACAGGCGTATCACCGCCTTGCCGGACGCGAGGTCGATGGGACCGCGGCCGGGGTCGTTGTCGCCGACGTCCTCACGGGTCAGTTCGAGCCGGTTCTGCTCGTCCCTGGTGTGTTTGCGGCCGGGCGCGAACAGTTCCTCGAACATGTTGAACACGGCTCCCCCTCACTGCCGGTTGTCTCCAGCGTAGGTCTCAGCCCCGCGTTTCGGCAGCGAGCGTCCCGGCCTCGAACAGTCCCAGCCGGTGCGCCACCGCCGCGGCCTCGCCCCGGCCCGAGACGGAGAGCTTGCCGAGGATGTTGGAGACGTGGACGCTCGCCGTCTTCGGGGAGATGAACAGCGCCTCGGCTATCTGGCGGTTGGTGCGGCCGGCCGCGACCAGGCCGAGGACGTCCCGCTCCCGGCTGGTGAGGCCGAGCGCCGCGGCCGGGTCGGCCGGGGCGGCGCCCTCGCGCGGGGTGCGGGACAGCGTGAGGCGGGCACGCCGGGCGAGCCGGGCGACGGCGTCGGCGAGGGGACGGGCGTCGAGGTGGGCGGCGACCGCGGCGGTCAGCCGGAGCAGTTCCGCGGCGCGGTCGCGTTCGTCGTCACCGCCCACGGCCAGCAGCGCCGCGGCGAGGCGGTGGCGGACCCGGGCCAGGTCGTAGGGGCGGTCCAGGCACTCGAAGGCCGTGACGACCGGGGACCAGGCGTCGATGCCGTCCGCGTCCTCGGCGCGGAGCAGCTCGGCGCGGGCCCACAGGCCGTGGGCGTGCCAGAGCGGGACGCCGGTGGTCAGCGTGCGCACCGCCGTCGAGAGGCGGTCGAGCACCTCGGCGCGGCCGGGCCGGGCGGCGGGCAGGGCGCGGGCGTCGGCCTCGGCGGTGGCGGCGGCCAGCAGCAGCGGCCAGGCGTGGCGGTGGGCGCCGGGCGGGAACCCGGCGTCCAGGGCGTCGAGCAGCACGGCGCGGGCATCGGCGATGCGGCCCTCGGCGGCGGCGACGCCGAGGGCGATCCTGGCCAGCGGCAGGGACTGCTGGGGCACGGGGTCGTGGGTGCCGTACCGGGCGCGGGCGGCGGCGAGGCGCCGGGCGGCCTCGGCGAGATCGCCGCGGGCCAGGGCGAGGCGGGCCAGACGCAGGGCGCCCGCGCCCCGGAGTCCGGCGCCGTGGCCGGCCCGGGCCGCGTGCGCGGCGGCCTCGGCGGCCTCCGTCCACCGGCCGGACGCGTACAGGGCGTCGGACAGGTCGCCCCAGGCCCGTGCCTCGGACCCCGGCAGCCCGTGCCGGCGGCAGAAGTCGATGCCCTCGCGCAGGAGGGGAACCGCCTCCCGGTCCCGGCCGACGCTCCGCAACGCGGAGGACAGGTCGGCGTAGGCGCGGCCCGTCACGCGGTGCATGCCCTCCGCCCGGCTGTCCCGCAGCACCTGCCGCATCTGCGCGAGGCCGGTCGCGGGGTCGCCGGCGTCCACCGTGAGACCGCCCAGGGTGAGCCGGGCGTGCAGTCCGGTCTCGCGGGCGCCCACCATTCGCGCGTACTCCACGGCCCGCTCGGCGGCGGCGAAGGCCTCCGGGCCGGGCCGGTGCCGCATGGACCAGTTGGCGGCGACGGCCAGCACCTCGGCGTGCACCTCGGACGGCGGCAGCCCGCGCACCAGCTCCTGGGCGGTGGCCAGTTCCCGCCAGCCGTCGCCGCGTGCCTGCGCCTGGACCAGCCGGGAGCGCTGCACCCAGAACCAGGCGGCGCGCAGGGGGTCCGGTTCGTCCTCCAGGAGGCGCAGCGCCTGCTTGGTGATCTTCAGGGCGCGTTCCCGTTCACCGCCGAAGCGGCCCGCCACGGCTGCCTCGGCCAGCAGGTCGAGGTAGCGCAGCGGGGTGGTGGCCGGGTCGCGGCCGCTCGGGGGGTACACGTCGGCGCAGTCGGCCGGGCGCAGGGCCGCGCGCACGTCCTGCGGGGCGCGGTCCCACAGTTCCATCGCCCGTTCCAGCAGGCCGAGCTGCTCGGTGTGGGCGTGCCGGCGGCGGGCCACGACGGACGCGGCCAGGACGGCGGGCAGGGCCTTGGCGGGGTCGTGGGCGTGGTACCAGTAGCTGGCCAGCCGCATCACGCGGGCTTCGGCCGGGACGAGCGCGGGGTCGGCCTCCAGGGCCTCGGCGTAGCGGCGGTTGATCCGGGAGCGCTCGCCGGGCAGCAGGTCGTCGGCGACGGCCTCCCGGACCAGTGAGTGCCGGAAGCGGTAGGCGTCGCCGGTCCGGGCGGCGGTGAGGATGTTGGCGCCGACAGCGGCCCGCAGCGCCTCGATGAGGTCGTCCTCGCAGAGCCGGGCCACCGCGGCGATCAGGCGGTACTCCACCGTGGAGCCGCCCTCGGCGACGACGCGGGCGACCCGCTGGGCGTTCTCGGGCAGCGCCTCGACCCGGACCAGGAGCAGATCGCGCAGGGAGTCGGTCAGGCCCGGGCAGCCGCCCTGGCGGGCGGCGACGGCGAGCTCCTCGATGAAGAACGCGTTGCCGTCGGAGCGTTCGTAGATCTCGTCGACCTGGGCGGGGTCGGGTTCGGCGGCGAGGATGCCGGCGATCTGGCGGCCGGCCTCCTCGCGGGTGAAGCGGGCGAGTTCGATGCGGCGGACGGTGCGCAGCCGGTCCAGCTCGGCGAGCAGGGGGCGCAGCGGGTGGCGGCGGTGGATGTCGTCGGAGCGGTAGGTGGCCAGGACGAGGAGCCGGCCGGCGCGCAGGGTGCGGAGGAGGTAGGCGAGGAGGTGGCGGGTGGAGGCGTCGGACCAGTGCAGGTCCTCCAGGACCAGCACGACGGTCCGGTCGGCGGCGACCCGCTCCAGCAGCCGGGCGGTCAGCTCGAACAGGCGGGCCGTGCCCGGTCCGTCGTGGCGGCCGGCGGCGGTCTCGCCGAGGTCCGGCAGCAGCCGGGCCAGTTCCGCCTCCTGTCCGGCCGCCGCGGCGGCGAACTCCTCGGGCAGGGCGTCCCGCAGGACGCGCAGCGCGGTGGAGAAAGGAGCGAACGGCAGTCCGTCGGCGCCGATCTCCACGCAGCCGCCGACGGCGACGACGGCCTGCCGGCCGGCGGCGGCCGCGGCGAACTCCTCGACGAGGCGCGTCTTGCCGACGCCCGCCTCCCCGCCGAGCAGCAGCGCCTGCGGCTCGGCCGCGGCGGCACGGGCGAGCGCGTCGTCGAGCACGCTCAACTCGTCGGCGCGGCCGACGAACACGGGACTGACGGACCTGGTCTCCACGGGCCCGAGCATCGCACGGGACCGGGGTGGGCGGGCGCCGGTTGTCCACAGCCCCGGTGCGATCGTCGCACCGGTAGCGGGGTGAGTCGTCGTGCGGTCCGGACGGGCAGCGCCGGCGGACGAAGGGGCCGTACGGCTCCGCCGGGGACCCGTACGGCCCCGGGACCCCGGAAGGCCGCCCTCCGTACGGCGGCCCTCCGTACGGCCGCCCTCCGCCCCCGTGGTCACGCGGGGCACGGCTGCCGGCGCCGGCGGGGGCGGCCGGTACGGGCTTCGGCGGCCGGGGCGCCGGGGTCGCCGGAGCGCGCACGGCGGGCGGCGCGGCGGGAGCGGACGGCCTCGCGGGCGCGGCGCTCCTGGTCGGCCGCGCGCAGCAGTTCGGCGATCCGGATCCGGTGGAGTTCGAGTCGGAGCACGGCGGGTCCCTCCGGGCTGGGCGGTGTCGTCGCTTCTGCGACACCTCCACCGTCGTCCTCCGGTGGGTCGCGCCGCATCGGGCAGGTGCCGCATCTTCGGCCGGCCGGGAGGGCGGCGCACACGCGTAAGGGGCCTCAGGGAACCGGTGAGGTGCGCACGGACGACCCCCGCGTCCCCTGCCGGCCCGCTCGCCGTGCGAGAGGATTCTCAACGGGCGTCGTGCGCGGTGCGCGTGCGTGCCGCGCTCCACTCCGGCGCGAGCACCGCCCAGATCTCGGTGCTGCTGCGCACCCCCCGGTGCGGGTAGTTCTCGCGGAGCACGCCCTCGCGGGTCATGCCGAGCCGCCGGGCCACCTCGATGCTCGGCGCGTTGGCCGAGGAGACGTACCACTCCACCCGGTGCATGCCGCGCTCCTCGAAGGCCCAGTCGAGCAGCAGCCGCAGGCCGCGCGTGACCAGTCCGCGCCCGGCCGCCGCGGGCTCCAGCCAGCAGCCCGCCTCGCAGACCCCGGTCCGCGTGTCCCAGACCCGGAACAGCAGTCCGCCGACGAGCTCGCCGTCCAGCCAGATGCCGTGCACGCTGCCGGCGTCGGCGGCGCGCTTGTCGGCGTACGACTTCAGCCAGGCACGCGCGCCGTCGAGGTCGCGGACGACGTCCGGCAGACCGACGTGCCGGCCGATGAACTTTCGGCCCCGGTCCATGTGCGCGAGGAGTTCCTCGGCGTGCCACACCTCCAGAGGCCGCAGTTCGGCTCCGTCGTCACCCAGGGATGCCGCGTACATCGCAGTGCTGCTCCTCCCGCAGTTCCTTCGTCGAGACGCTGGAGAGCCTCTCATGCGCGCGCCTCAGTCGAACTGGTCACCGACTGCCATGACCATCGTCCCGGCGATCAGCAGCCACAGGGCCCTGCGGGTACGGCCCCGGGAGCCGAGGGCCGCGGCCAGGGCGCACACGGCGGCGCCCGCGGCGTAGGCGGCGGGGACCAGGGCCGGGGCCGCGCCGGTGGACCGCAGCAGCGCGGCGGCCAGTCCGGCCAGCGTCAGCAGCGCCCCGGTGCCGGTGGCGGTCCAGCGGGCCCGCCGGGCGTCCTCGGCGTACTCCTCCGGGGCCTCCTCGGCGTACTCCTCCGCCTCGTCGGCTATCGCGGGTCCGGCGTCGGAATCGGTGCGTCCACTCATGGCGCGGGAGCGTAGCGCCTTGTGCCGGGGGCCCCGTGACGCGGGGTGACAGGCCGGGGCCGCTCGGGGATCCCCACGACGCGCAGGGGGATGCGCCGGACCCGGCGCATCCCCCTGCGGCTGACGGCTGCTCGGCCCCGCTCAGCCCTCGGCGACGCCCAGCTTCTGGAGGATCAGCTCCTTGACACGGGCCGCGTCGGCCTGGCCGCGGGTGGCCTTCATGACCGCGCCGACCAGCGCGCCGGCCGCAGCCACCTTGCCGCCGCGGATCTTGTCCGCGACGGCGGGGTTGCCGGCGATGGCCTCGTCCACGGCGGCGGTCAGCGCGCCCTCGTCGGAGACGACCTTCAGACCGCGCTTCTCGACGACCTCGTCCGGGGTGCCCTCGCCCGCGAGGACGCCCTCGATGACCTGCCGGGCCAGCTTGTCGTTCAGGTCGCCCGCGGCCACCAGCTCGGTGACCCGGGCCACCTGCGCCGGAGTGATCGCCAGCTCGTCCAGCGCCTTGCCGGACTCGTTGGCGCTGCGCGCCAGTTCGCCCATCCACCACTTGCGCGCGGAGGCCGCGTCGGCGCCGGCGTCGATCGTGGCGACGATCGGCTCCAGCGCCCCCGCGTTGAGGATCGCCTGCATGTCGGTGGCGGTGATGCCCCACTCGGCGAGCAGCCGGGTGCGGCGGGCCAGCGGCAGCTCGGGCAGGCTCGCGCGGATCTTCTCGACCCACTCGCGGGAGGGGGCGACCGGCACCAGGTCGGGCTCGGGGAAGTACCGGTAGTCCTCGGCCTCCTCCTTCGTCCGGCCGGAGGTGGTGCTGCCGGTGTCCTCGTGGAAGTGGCGGGTCTCCTGGACGATCGTGCCGCCGCCGGAGAGGACCGCCGCGTGGCGCTGAATCTCGTAGCGGGCGGCACGCTCCACCGAGCGCAGGGAGTTGACGTTCTTCGTCTCCGAGCGCGTGCCGAACCTGTCGCTGCCCTTGGGCATCAGCGACAGGTTCACGTCGCAGCGCATCTGGCCCATCTCCATGCGCGCCTCGGACACGCCGAGGGCCCGGATGACCTCGCGCAGCTCGCGGACGTACGCCTTCGCCACCTCGGGGGCGCGCTCGCCGGCGCCGACGATGGGCTTGGTGACGATCTCGATGAGCGGGATGCCGGCGCGGTTGTAGTCCAGCAGGGAGTGGGACGCGCCGTGGATGCGGCCCGTGGCGCCGCCGACGTGCGTCGACTTGCCGGTGTCCTCCTCCATGTGGGCGCGCTCGATCTCCACGCGGAAGACCTCGCCGTCCTCCAGCTGTACGTCGAGGTAGCCGTCGAAGGCGATCGGCTCGTCGTACTGGGAGGTCTGGAAGTTCTTCGGCATGTCCGGATAGAAGTAGTTCTTCCGGGCGAAGCGGCACCACTCGGCGATCTCGCAGTTCAGCGCGAGACCGATCTTGATCGCGGACTCGACGGCGGTCGCGTTGACGACCGGGAGCGCGCCGGGCAGACCGAGGCAGACCGGGCAGGTCTGGCTGTTCGGGTCGGCGCCCAGCGCGGTGGAGCAGCCGCAGAACATCTTGGTCTTGGTGCCGAGTTCGACATGGACCTCGAGGCCCATGACGGGGTCGTACGACGCCAGCGCGTCCTCGTACGACACCAGGTCGGTCGTGGTGGTCACGGTGAAACTTCCCTCTCAGCCCAGCAGGACGTCGTCGTCGCCCAGCCGCTTGAGCTCGCGGTAGAGGATGGCGAGGCCGGTGACGATGGCGACGGCGGACACGGTGGCGTCGATCAGGACCAGGGTGTCCTTCTCGGCGCGGGCCTTCTTGAGCCGCTTGGCGACACCGATCGCGCCGAATGCGGTCCCGGCCATGGACAGGTACGTACCGGACTTCGACTTCTTGAAGCCTTTGGCCTTGGTCAGTGCGCTCACAACGACGGAGCCTCCTCCAGCAGCGGGTGTCCCCACTTTTCCACGAAGGCGGCCTCGACGGCGGCGCCCACCTTGTACAGTCGGTCGTCCTGCATCGCCGGGGCGATGATCTGCAGGCCCACCGGGAGGCCGTCCTCCGGGGCGAGACCGCAGGGCAGGGACATGGCCGCGTTGCCGGCCAGGTTGGTCGGGATGGTGCACAGGTCCGCGAGGTACATCGCCATCGGGTCGTCGGCGCGCTCGCCGATCGCGAAGGCGGTGGTCGGGGTCGTCGGGGAGACGATCACGTCGACCTGCTCGAAGGCCCGGTCGAAGTCCTGCTTGATCAGCGTGCGGACCTTCTGGGCGCTGCCGTAGTACGCGTCGTAGTAGCCGGAGCTCAGCGCGTAGGTGCCGAGCATGATGCGGCGCTTCACCTCGGGACCGAAGCCGGCCTCGCGGGTGAGGGAGGTGACCTCCTCGGCGGAGCGGGCGCCGTCGTCGCCGACGCGCAGGCCGTAGCGCAGGCCGTCGAAGCGGGCCAGGTTGGAGGAGCACTCGGACGGCGCGATCAGGTAGTACGCCGACAGGGCCAGGTCGAAGGACGGGCAGTCCAGCTCGACGATGTCGGCGCCCAGCTCCCGGAGCAGCTCGACCGACTCGTCGAAGCGCTGGATGACGCCGGGCTGGTAGCCCTCGCCGCGGAACTGCTTGACCACGCCGACGCGCATGCCCCGCACGCTGCCGTTGCGGGCGGCCTCGACGACCGGCGGGACGGGGGCGTCGATGGACGTGGAGTCCAGCGGGTCGTGGCCGGCGATCACCTCGTGCAGCAGGGCCGCGTCCAGGACCGTACGGGCGCAGGGGCCGCCCTGGTCGAGGGAGGAGGAGAAGGCGACCATGCCGTAGCGGGACACCGCGCCGTACGTGGGCTTCACGCCGACCGTGCCGGTGACGGCGGCAGGCTGGCGGATCGAGCCGCCGGTGTCGGTGCCGATGGCGAGCGGGGCCTCGAAGGCGGCGAGGGCGGCGCTGGAGCCGCCGCCGGAGCCGCCGGGGATCCGGGTGAGGTCCCAGGGGTTGCCGGTCGGGCCGTAGGCGCTGTTCTCGGTGGAGGACCCCATGGCGAACTCGTCCATGTTGGTCTTGCCGAGGATGACGACGTCGGCGGCCTTCAGCCGCTTGGTGAGCGTCGCGTCGTACGGCGGGATCCAGCCCTCGAGGATCTTCGAGCCGACGGTCGTGGGCACGCCCTCGGTGGTGAAGATGTCCTTCAGGGCGAGCGGGACGCCGGCCAGCGGGCCGAGCTTCTCGCCGCGGGCCCGCTTCTCGTCCACGGCACGGGCCTGGGCGAGGGCGCCCTCGCGGTCGACGTGGAGGAAGGCGTGCACCTTCTCGTCCACGGCCTCGATCCGGGCCAGGTGCGCCTCGGTGACCTCGACGGCCGTCAGTTCGCCGGAGGCGATCCGCGCGGCGATCTCGGCGGCCGTGAGCTTGATGCAGTGTTCGATGTCTTTGGCCGTCATGGCGGGTTACTCCTCCCCCAGGATCTGCGGCACCTTGAAACGCTGCTGCTCCTGGGCCGGGGCGCTGGAGAGCGCCTGCTCGGGGGTGAGCGAGGGACGGACCTCGTCCGGGCGCATGACGTTCGTCAGCGGGAGCGGGTGCGAGGTCGGCGGTACGTCTCGGTCGGCGACCTCGCTGACGCGGGCGACCGCGCCGATGATGTCGTCCAGCTGGCCTGCGAAGTGATCGAGCTCTTCGGGCTTCAGCTCCAGACGCGCCAGCCGGGCGAGGTGGGCGACCTCCTCGCGCGTGATGCCAGGCATGCAGCGTTCCTCTGGGGTGAGTGTGTGCGGTTTGGGCCCAATCCTATGGGGCGGGCCCGGGTGTCCGTGAAACGGTTCGCCGGGGCCCGGTCTCAGCGGCGCCGCGCCTGCCAGGCCGCGCTGCTCAGGAAGTGGTTGTCGTACCGCTCCTGGACCTCGCGCAGGCTCTCCGCCGTGGCCTCGCCGAGGCGGATGCGCTGCAGGTGGCGGAAGTACCCGAAGCGCTCGACGCCCGGGGTGATGACGACCAGCAGGTCGGCGGTGCTGCCGGGGGCGGCGGCGAAGGCGTGGGGGCGGTCGGGCGGGACGACGATCAGGTCGCCGCGCGCGGCGGTGACGACGTCGTCGCCGGTGAGGACCTCGGCCTCGCCGTCGAGCAGGTAGAACATCTCGGCCGAGTTGCGGTGCAGGTGCGGCCCGGCTCCGTCGGCGCCCTCGCCGAGGGTGACGCGGACGGTGGACAGCGCGCCGCCGCTGGCGCTGCTGTCGGCCAGCAGTGTGATGGCGACCGGGTCGCCGCCGAGCACCTCGGCCTCGGCGTCCCGGACCAGCACGGTCTCGTCGAACCTCGGAACGAACAGCGACATGGCACATCCCCTTGGCGTGGCGGGCGGACGGCGGTCCGGGGCACGGATCATGTCAGCGGCCGCGGCGGCGCTCCCGGATGCCGGACGGGGAACGGGCCGGCGGGCGCGGGAGTCGCCCGGCCGCGGGCGGGTGCGCCTACTCGGCGGCGGGCAGGGCGGCCCGGGGCCGCTGCCATCCGCGAGAACCCCGGGCCAGCAGCCACGCGGTCGTCTCCTCCGGAGGCATCGCGGCGGCGACCAGCCAGCCCTGCACCGCGTCGCACCCCAGGTCCCGCAGCCGCTCCCAGGTCTCGTCGTCCTCCACGCCCTCGGCGACGACGAGCAGGCCCAGGGAGTGGGCCAGGTCGACGGTGCACCGGACGATCGCGGCGTCCTCGGCGTCGACGGCCAGCCGGGCCACGAAGGAGCGGTCGATCTTCAGCTCGCTGACCGGCAGCCGGCGCAGGTGCACCAGGGAGGAGTAGCCGGTGCCGAAGTCGTCCAGCGACATCTTCACGCCGTGCCCGGTGAGCCCGGCCAGGGTGTCGGCGGCCCGCTGCGGGTCCTCCAGCAGGACGTGTTCGGTGATCTCCAGCTGGAGCGCTCCGGCCGGGACCCCGTGCCGGGCGAGGCGCGCGGCGACGGAGCCCGCGAATCCGGGGGTGTGGACGTCACGCGGGGAGACGTTGACGGCGACGGGCACCCGCAGCCCCTGGGCGCGCCACCGGGCGACCTGGGCGAGCGCGGTCTCCAGGACGTACTCGGTGAGGTGGGGCATCAGCCCCGAGGACTCGGCTATCGCTATGAACTCGTCCGGCGGGACCTTGCCGCGCTCGGGGTGCACCCACCGGACCAGCGCCTCCAGACCGGCGACCTGTCCGTCGAAGCGGACCTTGGGCTGGTAGTGCAGCTCCACCTCGTGCGCGTCCAGGGCGCGGCGCAGGTCGCCCAGCAGGCCGAGGCGGTCCGGGGTGTTGGAGTCCCGCTTGGACTCGTACACCTCCACGCCCGTACGGTCCCGTTTGGCCTGGTACATCGCCACATCGGCCCGGCGCAGCAGTCCTTCGGCGTCGAGCGCGTGGTCCGGGAAGACGGCGACGCCGGCGCTGGCCTCCAGGACGAGGGTCAGACCGTCGAGGTCGAGGGGGGAGCTGAGGGCGGCGACGAGGCCGCGGGCGACGCGGGTGGCCGACGTGGTGGAGTCGGCGACGGGCAGTAAGACGGCGAACTCGTCGCCGCCGAGCCGGGCGGCCTCCGCGCCGCGCGGCAGGGCGAGCCGCAGCCGGTCGGCGATCTGGAGCAGCAGCCGGTCCCCGGCGAGATGACCGAGGGTGTCGTTCACCGACCGGAAGCGATCGAGGTCGATCAGCATGAGGGCGGAGCGGGCGTCGATGCGCTCGGCGTCGTCGAGGGCGGTCCAGATCCGCTCCAGCAGCCACTGCCGGTTGGGCAGCCCGGTGAGCGGGTCGCGCAGCTGCTCCTCGGCGCGGGCGCGGGCCATCCACAGGGTGGAGTCCAGGGCGATGAGGGGGATGGCGAACAGCGGGAGCAGGACCGGCCGGGCGTCGGCGACGACGCACAGCAGGGGCGCGATGCCGAGCAGCGCGACGGCGGTCAGGCCCTGTCTGACCAGCGCGGTGCGGGCGACGGTGGGCACCCCGCCGTCGCGCGGGGCGTGCAGGTACCACAGCAGGCCGCGGCTGACGGCGAGGTAGGCGACGGCGACCAGGGCGACCTGGGGGGCCGTGGCGATGCTCCAGGTGCCGGGCCGCCAGGGCTCCTCGACGCTCGGCACCCGGCCGAACGCGCCGAGCAGCAGGGCGCCGGCGCCGATGCCGAGGATGTCCACCGCGCCGTGCTGCAGCCCTTGGCGCCAGCGGTGCCGCCGGGCGATGCCGACCAGGACGACCACGGTGAGGCTGACCAGGCCGGCGGGCACCCAGCCGTACAGCAGCAGTGCGGCGAGGGTGAGCGCGGCGCCCGATCCGGTGCCGCCCCACCAGCGGGCGCGGCCCAGCATGACGAGGTGGCCGACGATGACGCCGGTGAGCAGGGCCAGCGACCAGCCGGCCGTGCCGCCGGGGAAGAGGGCGTGCCGGCCGGAGTAGGCGCGGTAGAAGCCGGCGCCCAGGACGCATGAGGCGGCGAGGACGGACACGGGCAGCGCCGGCCAGGACGTGTGCCGTTCGCTGTCGGCGGCCGCCGGGCCCGGGGCGGGCCGGACGGCCACGGGGACCGGGACATGGGCCTCGGCGGCCCGGGACGCGTCCGGGCGGCGCGGCCGGGCGGGCGTACGCCCGTCGGCGCGCGTGCTCCACCGGTTCCCCCTCCGCACGCCCGCACGGCGGCGCAGGCGCAGCCATGAGTCCGGGGCGGCGCTCTCGGTCGGTTCCATTCCCGTCCCTCTCACAGCCGGCGGTGCCCACGCCACGCGGCCCGATGCCGGACAACCATCAGCGGCTCCGCGTCGAAGAAACCTGCCCCGTGCCTTCGGCGGGCACGGGGGTGCTCCAGCCGCAGCCGGGCACGGCAGGCGCACACCTCAACAGTAGGCCGCGGAAGGCTTCCACGGGCAGCGGTCTTCGACGGTTGCCCGAATGCGCCCGGGCCACCCGTATGCATCTGATATGCGCCGATCGGGTGGCCTTCAACCGCTACTCTCCGGTCGTCAGCGCGACTTCCGCGGCGGCTTCCGGGCCCTGTTCCAACAGGACCTCGAAACCTTCCTCGTTCAGAACGGGAACCTTCAGTTGCATGGCCTTGTCGTACTTCGATCCGGGGTTATCACCCACAACGACGAATGAAGTTTTTTTGGAGACCGATCCGGTCACCTTCGCGCCCCGGCTCTGCAGCGCCTCCTTGGCGCCGTCCCGCGTGTGGTTCTCCAGCGTGCCGGTGACGACGACCGTGAGCCCCTCCAGCGGGCGCGGACCGTCGTCCTCGCCGGACGAGGCGTCCTCCAGCGGCACTCCGGCGGCCTTCCACTTGCGCACGATCTCGCGGTGCCAGTCCTCGGCGAACCATTCCTTGAGCGCCGCGGCGATGGTCGGGCCGACGCCCTCGGCGGCCGCCAGCTCCTCCTCGGTGGCCTGTTCGATGCGGTCGATGGAGCGGAACTCGCGCGCGAGCGCCTGCGCGGCCACCGGTCCCACGTGGCGGATGGACAGCCCGTTCAGGAAACGCGCCAGCGGGCGGGACTTGGCGGCCTCGATGTTCGCCAGCAGCGCGAGGGTGTTCTTCTTCGGCTCGCCCTTCTGGGTGGCGAAGACCCGGGCGACCTTCTCCTCGCCGGTTCTGGGGTCGCGCTTGGGCAGGCCGCTGTCGGGGTCGAGGACATAGGCCCTGATCGGCAGCAGCTTCTCGACCGTCAGGTCGAACAGGTCGCCCTCGTCCACCAGCGGCGGGTCGGCCGGCTCCAGCGGCTGGGTGAGCGCGGCGGCGGCCACGTCGCCGAAGTGCTCGATGTCCAGGCACTCGCGGCCCGCGAGGTAGGAGACGCGTCCCCGCAACTGGGCCGGGCAGGTGCGGGCGTTGGGGCAGCGGAGGTCGATGTCGCCCTCCTTCATGGGCCGCAGCGGCGTGCCGCACTCGGGGCACTCGCCCGGCATCACGAACTCCCGCTCGCTGCCGTCCCGCAGGTCGGCCACCGGGCCGAGGATCTCCGGGATGACGTCACCGGCCTTGCGCAGGACGACGGTGTCGCCGATGAGGACGCCCTTGGCCTTGACGACCTCCTGGTTGTGCAGGGTGGCGAACTCCACCTCGCTGCCCGCGACCGTCACCGGCTCCACCTGGGCGTACGGGGTGACCCGGCCGGTGCGGCCGACGGCGACCTTGATGTCGATGAGCTTGGTGTTCACCTCTTCGGGCGCGTACTTGTAGGCGATCGCCCAGCGGGGCGCCCGCGCGGTGGAGCCGAGCCGCCCCTGGAGGCGGATCTCGTCCAGCTTGACCACCACACCGTCGATCTCGTGTTCGACCGAGTGGCGGTTCTCGCCGTAGTGCGCGATGAACTCCCGGACGCCGTCGAGGTCGTCCACCACCCGGTTGTGCCGGGAGGTGGGCAGGCCCCAGCTCTTCATCAGGTCGTACGCCTGGGAGAGCCGGGCCATGCCGGTGAAGCCCTCCAGGGCGCCGATGCCGTGGACGACCATGTGCAGCGGGCGGGTGGCGGTGACCCGCGGGTCCTTCTGGCGCAGCGAACCGGCGGCGGCGTTGCGCGGGTTGGCGAACGGCTTGTCGCCGGCCGCGACCAGCCGCTCGTTCAGCTCCAGGAACCGCTCCATCGGGAAGTAGACCTCGCCGCGGATCTCCACCAGGTCGGGGACCTCGTCGCCCCGGAGGCGGTCCGGGACGTCCGCGATGGTGCGGACGTTCGGGGTGATGTCCTCGCCGGTGCGGCCGTCGCCGCGGGTGGCCGCGCGGGCGAGACGGCCCTTGACGTAGGTGAGGTTGACCGCGAGGCCGTCCACCTTCAGCTCGCACAGGAAGTGGTACTCCTGCTCGCCCAGCTCCCTGGCGATGCGGTCGGCCCAGGCGGCCAGCTCGCCGTCGTTGAAGGTGTTGTCGAGCGACAGCATCCGCTCGCGGTGCTCGACCGCGGTGAACTCCGTCTCGTACGACCCCGCGACCTTCTGGGTGGGCGAGTCCGGGGTGCGCAGTTCCGGATACTCCTCCTCCAGGGCCTCCAGGGTCTTCAGGAGCCCGTCGAACTCCGCGTCGCTGATGACGGGAGCGTCCTTCACGTAGTACCGGAAGCGGTGCTCCTCGATCTGCTCCGCAAGCTGCGCGTGCTTCTCGCGGGCCTCGGCGGGCACCGCCGTCGTCTCCGCCTGCTTGTCGCCGGCCACCGTGTCGTCCTCCCGTTACTCCGGATCGTCCGCGAGTGATCTCGCCGCCCGGACGCAGTGGGTGAGCACCTGGCGTGCGTAGGCGGGTGAGGCACCCGCCAGACCGCACGCCGGGGTGACCGTGACCGCCTCCGCGAGCAGCCCCGGATGCAGCCCCAGCCTGCGCCACAGCGTCCTGACACCCATGACGCTACCTGCAGGGTCCGACAACGAACCGTCCGTGCCCGGCACGACACCGGCGAACAGCCGGGTGCCTCCCTCGACGGCCTCACCGATCGCCTCGTCGTCACGCTCGGTGAGCAGCGCGGCGTCGAAGGAGACCGCCGCCGCTCCGGCCCGCCGCAGCAGCGCGAACGGCACGTCCGGGGCGCAGGAGTGCACGACGACCGGTCCGCCGCCGTGCGCCCCGACGACCTCCCGGAGCGCGGCCTCCACGACCTGCCGGTCCACGGCCCGGTGGGTGCGGTAGCCGCTGGCGGTGCGGACCCGGCCGCGCAGCACGGCGGTGAGGGACGGCTCGTCCAGCTGCAGCACGATCCGGGCGCCGGGGACGCGGCGGGCGACCTCGGCGAGGTGCAGCCGCAGCCCCTCGGCGAGCGAGGCGGCGAGGTCCCGGCAGGCGCCGGGGTCCGACAGGGCGGCCTCGCCGTTCCTCAGCTCCAGGGCGGCGGCCAGCGTCCAGGGCCCGACGGCCTGCACCTTCAGGTCGCCCTCGTAGCCCTGGGTGAACTCCTCCAGCGCGTCCAGGTCCTCGACCAGCCAGGACCGCGCCCGCCTGGTGTCCCGGCCCGGCCGGTCGCCGATCCGCCATCCGCTGGGCTCCACGCGCGCGTACAGCTCGACCAGCATCCCGGCGGTACGGCCGATCATGTCGGCGCCCGGTCCGCGCGCGGGCAGCTCGGCCAGGAACGGGAAGTCCTCGAAACTGCCGGTGACGGTCTTGGCGGCCTCCCGCGCGTCGGCACCGGGCATCGATCCGACGCCGGTGGCTCCGGGGAAGCTGAACTGGCTGTTTTCGCTCACCCCGGCAGGGTACGTAACGCCGGCCGGCGCCCGAACCGGGGCCGCCCGCCGTGAGGGCCGCCCCGGCGCCCGCGTCACCGCCCGGGCCGTACCGTCAGGTCGTTGACCTCGGCGTCCCTCGGCAGGTCCAGGGCCATCAGGACGGTCGTGGCGACCGACTCGGGGTCGATCCACCGGGAGGCGTCGTACTCCTTGCCCTCCTGCTGGTGCACCTTGGCCTGCATGGGGCTCGCGGTGCGGCCGGGGTAGACCGAGGTGACCCGGACCCCGTTGGCGTGCTCCTCCTCGCGCAGGGCGTCGGCCAGGGCCTTCAGGCCGTGCTTGGAGGCGGCGTACGCCGACCAGCCCGCGTGGGCGTTCAGGCCGGCGCCGGAGTTGACGAACACGACGTGGCCGCGGGCCGCGCGCAGCTGCGGCAGGAAGTGCCGGGTCAGCTCGGCCGGGGCGACGAGGTTGACGTTGAGCTGGTGGCGCCAGGACTTCGGGGTCAGGTCGCCCACCTCGCCGAGGTCGACCACCCCGGCGATGTGCAGCAGGGAGTCCACGCGGTCCGGGAGGGCCTGGTGGGAGAACGCCCAGGACAGCTTGTCCGGGTCCGCGAGGTCGCCGACCAGGGTGCGGGCGCCGGGGAAACCGGCCGCGAGCTCCTTCGCGCGCCCGGCGTCGCGCGCGTGCAGCACGAGGTCGTCCCCGCGCGCGTGCAGCCGGCGGGCCACGGCCGCGCCGATGCCGGAGCCGGCTCCGGTGATCACATGAGTAGCCATGCCCGCCATGCTCGCATCAGCGGACGCCCGTCTGCTCCTCCAGGTGGGCGAGGGCCCCGACCGGCTCGTCGGCGAAGAAGACCAGCTCGGACAGCGGGCGGGGCAGGAACCCCTCGGCCTCCATGCGGCGGAACTGCTCGCGCAGGCCGTCGTAGAAGCCGGCCGTGTTCAGCAGCACGACCGGCTTCTCGGTGCGGCCGTGCTTCTTCAGCTCCAGGATCTCGGTGGCCTCGTCCAGGGTGCCGGTGCCGCCCACCATGATCACCACGGCGTCCGCCTTCTCCAGCAGCAGCTTCTTCCGCTCGGCGAGGTCGGCGGCGACGACCATCTCGTCGGCGCCGGGCCGCGCCTTGTTCGCGAGGAACTCGACGGAGACGCCCAGCAGCCGGCCGCCCGCCTCCTGCACGCCGTCGGCGACGACCTTCATCAGACCCACGTCGGAGCCGCCCCACACCAGGGTGTGGCCGGCCTTGCCGAGCAGTTCCGCGAACTCGCGCGCGGGGCGCGTGTACCGCTCGTCGAGGTCGGCGGCGGACAGGAAGACGCAGATGTTCATGGCCCCCACCGTACGGCCCCGCGCCGGGCGGGAAGAAGCACGGCCGTCCGGGCGCTGGAACCGGTATGACCCAAGGACACACGATCACGATCCACAAGAGCGAGCGGCACGTGCGCGTGGTGCACGGCGACCAGGTGCTCGCGGAGTCCGACCGGCCCCTGGAGCTGCGCGAGACGGGCTGCCCGGTCCGGTACTACATCCCCGCCGAGGACGTGCGGCTGGACCTGCTCACCCCCTCCGACACGCGCACCGTGTGCCCCTGCAAGGGCACCGCGTCCTACTGGTCGCTGCCGGACGCGCCCGATCTCGTCTGGGCGTACCCGGACCCGAAGCCCGGCGTGGCGGAGATCAGGGACCACTACTGTTTCTACGACGCCGACGTGTCGTGACCGATGAGTCCCGCGCCGTGCGGCAGTCTGCACGGCCATGGACAACAGGACGACTTCCCGCGACGGCACTTCTCTCGCGTACCAGGTCGGCGGCCACGGGCCCACGGTGATCCTGGTCAGCGGTGCGATGTCCACCGGCGGCACCCTGGCGCCCCTCGCCCACCGCCTCGCGGACCGCTGCACGACCGTGGTGTACGACCGCCGGGGCCGCGGCGAGAGCGGGGACACCGAGCCGTACGAGGTCGCCCGCGAGGTCGAGGACCTGGCGGCGCTGCTGGACGCGGTGGGCGGCGACGCGGCGCTGTTCGGGGTCTCCTCCGGCGGCGCGCTGGTCCTGCGGGCGGCGGCGAGCGGGCTGCCGGTGAGCCGGGCGGCGGTGTACGAGGTGCCGTTCGCCGACCACCTGGAGGGCGGCGCCGCGCGGGAGGCCGTCTACAAGCAGCAGCTCGCCGCGGCGCTCGCGCAGGGCCGGCGCGGTGACGCGGTGGAGCTGTTCCTGCGGCTGACCGGTCTGGGCGAGGAGATGATCCAGCGCGCCCGCCAGTCCCCCATGTGGGCCGGCCTGGAGGCGGTGGCGCCGAGCCTCGCCCACGACGACGCGGTCATGGGCGACGGCCTGCTGCCCCGCTCGCTGCTCGCCGGGATCGCGGTGCCGGTGCTGTCCGTCGCGGGCGGGGCGAGCCCGGAGTGGATGCGCGCGGCCTCCCGCGAGATCGCGGAGACGGTGCCGCAGGGCACGCACCGGGTCCTGGAGGGGCAGACCCACATGGTGGAACCGGATGTGCTGGGTCCGGTGCTGGCGGAGTTCTTCGCCGGGTAGCGCCCCCGCCCCGGCGCGTGAGGAGGGCCCCCGGCAGGGGCGCCCCCGGACGGTTCGGCACGGCCTCCCGGCGGTCTCAGTGCGCCGCAGCCGCCGTCGCGCGCGTGGTGGACGCGATCGTCGCCGAGCCGACCACGCGTGTGCCGTCGTACAGGACGATCGCCTGGCCGGGGGCGACCCCGCGGACCGGCTCGGCGAACGTCACCCGCAGCTCGCCGTCGACCAGCTCGGCGGTCACCGCGGTCTCGTCGCCGTGGGCGCGCAGCTGGGCGGTGTACGCGCCGGGGCCTGCGGGGGCCGCGCCGCACCAGCGGGGCCGGATCGCGGTGAGGGCGGTGACGTCCAGGGCGGCGGCCGGGCCGACGGTGACCGTGTTGGTGACCGGGGAGATGTCGAGGACGTAGCGCGGCTTGCCGTCGGGGGCGGGGGTGCCGATCCTGAGCCCCTTGCGCTGGCCGATGGTGAAGCCGTACGCGCCCTCGTGCGTGCCCAGCTTGGCGCCGGACTCGTCGACGATGTCGCCCTCGGCCCTGCCGAGCCGCCGGGCCAGGAAGCCCTGGGTGTCGCCGTCGGCGATGAAGCAGATGTCGTGCGAGTCGGGCTTCTTGGCGACGGCCAGGCCCCGCCGCTCGGCCTCCGCGCGGATCTCCTCCTTGGTGGTGACCGTGTCGCCGAGGGGGAACATCGCGTGGGCGAGCTGCCTCTCGTCCAGAACGCCGAGGACGTACGACTGGTCCTTCGCCATGTCGGAGGCGCGGTGCAGTTCGCGGGAGCCGTCCTCCTTCACGACCACCTTGGCGTAGTGGCCGGTGCAGACGGCGTCGAAGCCGAGGGCCAGCGCCTTGTCCAGCAGCGCCGCGAACTTGATCTTCTCGTTGCAGCGCAGGCACGGGTTGGGGGTGCGGCCGGCCTCGTACTCGGCGACGAAGTCCTCGACGACGTCCTCGCGGAAGCGGTCGGCGAGGTCCCAGACGTAGAAGGGGATGCCGATGACGTCGGCGGCGCGGCGGGCGTCGCGCGAGTCCTCGATGGTGCAGCAGCCCCGAGCGCCGGTGCGGAAGGACTGGGGGTTCGCGGAGAGCGCGAGATGGACGCCGGTGACGTCGTGGCCTGCTTCCGCGGCGCGCGCGGCGGCGACGGCGGAGTCGACTCCGCCGGACATGGCGGCGAGGACGCGGAGGGGGCGGGTGCGCTGCGGGGTGTCAGTCATAGCCCTTCCAGAGTACGGGGCGCGGGAACCGGGTCCGCCGGGCATCCGTTGGAGACCGCAGGGGGCGGCGTGATCGAACGAGGACGCGGACGGGGGCGGCGATGGGCGCGCAGAGAGACGACACGGACCGGCGGCTGGGGCGGCGGGCCCTGCTGGCCGGCGGGGCGGCGGCGGCCGTGGGCTCGGCCGTGCTGGCCCGTGAGGAGCTGTCGCGGCTGTGGTGGCGGCTGCCCGGGGTGGAGCGGCCCCGCGCGGCGGGCGCGGTGGACTTCCGCGGCGCGCGCTGGGTGGCGGCGTCGCCGGCCAACTACCGGCGGGCGGACCGGCCGGACGACTATCCGGTGGACCGGGTCGTCGTCCATGTCACCCAGGGCGGCTACGGGTCGGCGGTGGACGCCTTCCGGGACCCTGCGCACGGCGCGGCCGCGCACTACATCGTGCGCCGGGACGGCCGGGTCACCCAGCTGATCCGGGAGCTGGACGTCGCCTTCCACGCGGGCGACCGGCAGTACAACGAGCGCAGCGTCGGCATCGAGCACGAGGGGTTCGTGGAGCGGGCCGACTCCTTCACCGACGCCATGTACGCGTCCTCGGCGCGGCTTACGGCGGCGGTGTGCGCCCGGTACGGGATACCGGTGGACCGCGAGCACATCATCGGGCACGTGGAGGTGCCGGGCACGGACCACACGGACCCCGGGCCGCACTGGGACTGGGACCGCTATCTGCGCCTGGTCCGCCGGGCGCGCGCCTGAGCCCCGGGGCCGCCCGCCGGGGTGATCCGCAGGGGCTCAGGTCAGCCCGGCCGCGCGGGCCCGTTCGACCGCGGGGCCGATCGCCTCGGCCACCGCCTCGACGTCCGCCTCGGTGGAGGTGTGGCCGAGGGAGAAGCGCAGGGTGCCGCGGGCCAGGTCCGGGTCGGTGCCGGTGGCGAGCAGGACGTGGCTGGGCTGGGCGACGCCGGCGGTGCAGGCGGAGCCGGTGGAGCACTCGATGCCCTGGGCGTCCAGCAGGAGCAGCAGGGAGTCGCCCTCGCAGCCGGGGAAGGTGAAGTGCGCGTTGGCCGGCAGGCGGCCCCCGGGCGCCGGGTCGCCGCCGAGGATCGCGTCGGGCACGGCGGCGACGACGGCGTCGACCAGCTGGTCGCGCAGGGCGCCGATCTCGCGGGCGAACCACTCCCGCTGCTCGGCGGCGAGCCGTCCGGCCACGGCGAAGGAGGCGACGGCCGGGACGTCGAGCGTGCCGGAACGGACGTGGCGCTCCTGGCCGCCGCCGTGCAGGACCGGCACGGGGGTGTGCTCGCGGCCGAGGACCAGGGCGCCGATGCCGTACGGACCGCCGATCTTGTGGCCGGAGACGGTCATGGCGGCGAGGCCGGAGGCGCCGAAGTCGACCGGGACCTGGCCGAGGGCCTGGACCGCGTCGGCGTGCAGGGGGACGCCGAACTGGGCTGCCGTGTCGGCCAGTTCGCGGATCGGCATGATGGTGCCGATCTCGTTGTTGGCCCACATGACGGTGGCCAGGGCGACGTCGGCGGGGTTGCGGGCGATGGCCTCGCGCAGCGCTTCGGGGTGGACCCGGCCGTAGGAGTCGACGGGCAGGTACTCGACCGTCGCGCCCTCGTGCTCGCCGAGCCAGTGCACCGCGTCCAGCACCGCGTGGTGCTCCACCGGACTGGCCAGGACGCGGGTGCGGGCCGGGGCGGCTTCGCGGCGGGACCAGTACAGGCCCTTGACGGCCAGGTTGTCGGCCTCGGTGCCGCCCGAGGTGAAGACGACCTCGCTCGGTCGGGCGCCCAGCGCCTCGGCGAGGATCTCGCGGGACTCCTCGACCGTGCGGCGGGCCCGGCGGCCGGAGGCGTGCAGGGAGGACGCGTTGCCGGTGATGCTCAGGTGGGCGGTCAGCGCCTCCGCCGCCTCCGGGAGCATCGGGGTCGTGGCGGCGTGGTCGAGGTAAGCCATGGTGGGGCCGATTCTACGGGGCCCACGCGGCGGGCCCCGGCCGTGCGCCGGCCCGGGCTGCTCCGGACGGCCGTCGCGGCGGCCGGCGTGCCGCCGTCGTCAGGTGCTCGGGCGCCGGTCACAGGCTCCACGAGATGGTGCCGGACATCTCCATGACGGTCACCAGGACCACCAGGTCGGCGACGCCCAGGGCCATGCCCAGCCAGGCCCGGCCCCGGCGGGTGGTACCGCGCCGGAGGGCGACCGCGGCGAGGACGACGGCGACCGGGCCGAGGAAGAGGTTGAGGACGAGCAGGCCGAGCAGGCCGAGGATGAAGGACGCCACGGCCATGCCGTCGGCGTCGCGGACGCGCGGCCGGGCGGTGGCGCGGGCGGTGCCGCGGGCGGTGGCCGGTGCGGTGAGGTGCATGGGTCTCAGCTCCTGGGGGTCTGATGCTCCTGGGGTCGTGGTGCTCCTGGGGTCCTGATGGTCCGGTGCTCCTGGGGGTCGGGGGCTCCTGGGGGTCCCCGCGGTCCCCGCGGTGCTCGCGTCGTCAGTCGGCCGAGGTGCGCCGGCGGCGTCCGTGGCGCTCGCGGAGGGCGAAGACGCCGAGCCAGGCGGCGATGACGGCGGCCATGACGGCGGTGACCGTCGGCGGGACATGGGCCGCGGTGCCCAGTACGACACCGAACAGCATGAGTGCGGCGACGAGGAACAGCATGGGATCGGATCTCCCCTCCGGGTTGCCTCGTGTTCGGCCGGTGCACTTCGGTGAACACTTGTAGCTACAGTTGTTCACCGAAATCCAGTGTAGTACGCCCTCCGCTTTCCCCTTCGAGAGAACAGTTGTTGACTGCTGGCATGAGTCACACCCTCGGCATCCGGCAGGCCCAGAAGCAGAAGACCCGGCAGGCGCTCCTGGACGCGGCGCTCGCCCTGCTGGAGGAGCAGAGCCTGAGCAGCCTGGGCCTGCGCGAGGTCACGCGGGCCGTCGGCGTCGCCCCGACCGCCTTCTACCGGCACTTCCGCTCCACCGCCGACCTCGGCGTGGCCCTGGTGGACGAGGCGCTGGGCAGCCTGCACCCGATGGTGCGGACGACGGTGTCCGCCACGGGCGACAGCGAGGAACGCATCGCGCGCGCCGTCGAGTTGATCGCCCGTCACGTGGACGAGTACCCCGCGCACGTCCGCTTCATCGCCCGCGAACGGCATGGCGGGGTCCAGCCGGTCCGCGCGGCCATCCGGGCCCAGCTGCAGCGGTTCGCCGAGGAGGTGAGGACCGAACTGGCCCGGGACCCGGAGGCGGCCGGCTGGAGCGACGACGACCTGCTCATGCTGGCGCAGCTCTACGTCGACCAGATGCTCGTCACCGCCTCCCTGTTCCTCGAGGCGCTGGAGGCGCCGCAGGAGGAGCGGGAGCGGGTGAGGCGGCTCGCCACGCGCCAGTTGCGGCTCATCGGCATCGGCCGCAGCCACTGGCTGGACTGAGCCGACCGCTCCGGCGGCCGCCGCCGGAGCACCGGGCCGCGGGCCGCGGGGAGCCGGTCCGTCGGGCTCGGCCGCCGCCCGCCGGGGCGTCGGGTTCGGCGGCCGGCCGCCCGAGCGCGGTGCGCCTCGACGGCCCGGCGCCCGCCCGCGACCCGGCGTCTCCGCCCCGCCCGACGCGTCTGCGCCGCTCAGGATCACTTGGCGGCCCGGCACAGCGGTTCGCGCAGTTCCCCGCGCCCCCAGGCAGGCCACCCGGGCCTGCGACGACCAGCCCGGCCGGACCCGGGCGTCTCCGCCCTACCCGACGCGTCTGCGCCGCTCAGGATCACTTCGCGGCCCGGCACAGCGGTACACGCAGTTCCCCGCACCCCGGGCAGGCCCACCGGACCTGCGCCCACCAGCCCGGCCGGCCCCGGGCGTCCCCCCGCCCACGGCACGCCCCCTCCGCACCGCCCGGCACCCCTACACCCCCGGCACGCTCCGCCACGGGATCACTTCGCGGCCCGGCACAGCGGTACACGCAGTTCCCCGCGCCCCCAGGCAGGCCCACCGGACCTGCGCCCACCAGCCCGGCCGGGCCCAGGCGTCTCCGCCCCACCCGACGCGTCTGCGCCGCCCAGGGATCACTTCGCGGCCCGGCACAGCGATTCGCGCAGTTCCCCGCGCCCCCAGGCAGGCCCACCGGACCTGCGCCCACCAGCCCGGCCGGGCCCAAGCGTCCCCCCGCACGGCACGCCCCCACCGCACCGCCCGGCACCCCACACCCCCCGGCACGCTCCCCCACCCAGGGATCGCTTCGCGGCCCGGCGGTGCGGTTCGCGCAGTTCCCCGTGCCTTCAGTCGAGTCTGGCGCGGGCCAGCTGGCGGGACTGCGCGACCAGGCGGTCGGCGCTGTCCCAGACCTCGGCGTCCTCCTCCAGGAAGCCGCCGGCCAGGTTGCGGGTGGTGATCGACACCCGCAGCGGGCCGGGGGCCGGGCGGCAGCGGACGTGGACGGTCAGTTCCACGGTGGGGACCCAGCCCCTCAGTCCCATCTCGAAGGCGGTGGGCGGGAGGGCGTCCACGGTCAGGAGCAGCGAGAGCGGGTCGGCGTCGCGGCCGTCGGCGAGGCCGAACCAACCGCGCATCTCGCCCCTGCCGGAGGGGGCGCCCAGCGCCCAGCCGAGGGTGGCGGGGTCCAGCTTCAGCTTCAGGCGGTCGGTGATCGCCGAGCTGCCGGGGACGGGGGCGGGCGCGTCGTCGGGGCCGAAACACCGGTCCATGGGCGGGATCGCCGGCGGAACGGCCGTCGTGCGGACGTCGTCGGGGAGGGCGGCGAGGTCGCCGTAGGAGGCGAGGACACGGATGCGTTCGACCTCGTCGCCCTCGTCGTCGTACTGGAAGAGCGAGGCCTGGCCGGTGGACAGGGTGCGGCCGGTGCGCACGGTCTCGGTGCGGACGACCGCGGGGCCCGGCCGGGAGGCGGTCAGGTAGTGGGCGGTCACGGTGAAGGGGTCCGGGTGCGGGAGCGTGTCCGCGAGAGCCCGGCCGAGCACGGCCAGCAGATAGCCGCCGTTGACCGCTTCGGCGATGGTCCAGCCGGCCGAGAGGCCGGCGGCGTAGACGCCGGGCTCGCGCCGGGTCACCGCGGTGTCGCGGTCGAACTCGCTGTCGCCGATCACGGCCCGCGACGGGGGTCCCCCCGCCGGGGCGGCGCCGGGAGCGGAGGAGGGGGCGGAAGCTGCTTCTGGCATGGAGGAACGGTACAACAGCAAACTACTAAGCGGTAGCTTTTCGCATCGCTCCGCGGCAGCTCCGCGCGGGCCCCCCGGTGAGATCCCGGCGACATTCCGGTGTGTGCCCCGCCACGTCCACAACCCCGGGCCTCCGTTCTCCCTCTTACGGGACATGAGCCTCACCGGGACTGCCTTCCTCTACACGGCCGTCGTGCTGTCCGTGGTCGCCCTCGTGCTGCCGCTCGTCCTGTGGTCGCGGATGCGCGGGCCCAGGCCCCTGCGGGCCGCGGCCCGGGTCCTCATGCTGCTGTTCGCCCAGGGCACGGCCGTCATGCTGGTCTTCGTGCTGGTCAACAACCAGAACAACCTGTACGACAGCTGGGCCGACCTGCTGGGCACCGGCGACCACGTCCAGCAGGCCGCCGACCTGGGCCGGGACGGCACCGGCGGGATCGCCGTGACACGCCTGCCCAAGGTCAGGCAGACGTTCACGCCGGCCGGCGGTCCCGGCATGCGCGCGGCCGGCGGAGTGCGCGTCACCCAGCTCGAGGGCCGCGTCTCCGGGGTGGACGCCGAGGTCTACGTCTGGCTGCCGCCGCAGTACGACGACCCGGCCTACCGGCACAGGAGGTTCCCGGTGGTCGAGGTGCTGCCGGGCTACCCCGGTTCCGCGAAGGCCTGGTTCGGGGCGATGCGGGCCCACGAGCAGCTGCTGCCGCTGATGGAGCGCGGCCGGGTGGCGCCGTTCATCCTGGTCGCCCCGCGCACCAGCCTGCTGGCCGGCGTGGACACCGGCTGCGCCAACATCCCGGGCCGGGTCAACGCCGACACCTGGCTCAGCGTCGACGTGCCGAAGATGGTCAGGGACAACTTCCGCGCCCTGCCCGCCCCGCAGGGCTGGGCGGTGGCCGGCTACTCGGCCGGCGCCCACTGCGCGGTCAAGCTGGCCGTGGCCCACCCCGACCGGTACCGGGCCGCGGTGAGCCTGTCCGGTTACAACGACCCGATCGGCGTCCGCGACTCGCTCGCCGCCCGAAGCCCGGCCCTGCGCGCCGCGAACAACCCGTACGTGCTGCTGAAGAAGGCGGCCGTGCCGCCGCGGGTCGCGCTGTACCTCTCCGGCGAGGCGGGGGACGGCTACCAGGCGGGCCTGGCCCTCCAGGCCGTCGCCAAGGCGCCCACCACCGTGCGCGTGGTGTTCCTGCCGCGCAGCGCGGGCGGTCACACGATGGCGCTGTGGCGGCCCCAGGTCACCACCGTCTTCCGCTGGCTGACCGTGCAGATGGGCCAGAGCCCCGCCAGGGGCGGGGAGGGGTCCCCGGCCGGCTCTACTCCTCGGTCACCGTCGACCGGCGGTTCCACGCACGCGGCGCTCGCCAGTGGAACCGCATCGCGAGCAGGCGCAGCACGAAAGCCGTGACGACCGCGACGGCGCTGGTGAACGGGGTGAGGGTGGAGTAGCGGATGCACAGCACGACCATCGTGGCGCCGACCATCGCCGGGACCGCGTACAGATCGCGGTCCCAGCGCAGCAGCGAGGGCACCTCGTTGGCCAGCACGTCCCGCAGCACGCCGCCGCCGACGGCGGTGGCGAGGCCCAGCGTCGCCGACGCGGTCAGCCCGAGGCCGTAGCTGTACGCCTTCGTGGTGCCGCTGACGCAGAACAGGCCCAGGCCGGCCGCGTCGAAGACGAGCACCGCGGTCTGGATGCGCTCCACGTGCGGGTGCAGGAAGAACACGACGAGCGCGGCGAGCAGCGGGGTGACGAAGTACCCGAGGTCCGTGAAGGCGGCCGGGGGCACCGCTCCGATGATCAGGTCGCGGATGAGGCCGCCGCCCAGCGCGGTCACCTCGGCGAGGACGGCGATGCCGAACACGTCGAAGTTCTTCCGGACCGCCAGCAGCGCGCCGGAGATCGCGAACACGAAGATGCCGATCAGCTCGAGCGTGTGCTGGACGGAGGGACTGAAGAGTTGCTGCAGCTGCACCCTTCCATTCTTACCTGCCGGACGGCCTGCGCCTTACAAAGGCAGGCTCACAGGGCGGGCTTCCCTGGGGTGAACAGCCAGCGGGTGAAGAGGTCGTCCAGATCGCGGCCGCTGACGCGCTCGGCCAGGCGCAGGAAGTCGGCCGTGTCCGCGTTGCCGTACCGGTGGCGTTCGGTCCAGGCGGGCAGCAGCCGGAAGAAGGCCCGGTCGCCGATCCGCTCCCGCAGCATCTGGAGCGTCATCGCGCCGCGCTGGTAGACGGCGGAGGAGAACATCGTGTCCCGCTGCGGATCGGCCACCACGATCCGCCAGAACGGGTCGTCGGCGGCACGGGCGCCGTAGGCGGCGAGGAAGGAGTCGTGGGCGGTGCGGGTGCCCCGGTGCTCGGCCCACAGCCACTGGGCGTAGGTGGCGAAGCCCTCGTTCAGCCAGATGTCCTTCCAGCGCGCCACGCTCACCGAGTCGCCGAACCACTGGTGCGCCAGCTCGTGCACGATGGTCGACTCGTCGCGCACGGCCGAGTAGGCGGGCTTGCTCTGCACCTCCAGCGAAAACCCGGCCTGGGGCATGTCGTCCACGATCGCCCCGGTCTCCTCGAAGGGGTAGGGCCCGAAGACCTTCGACCAGTAGTCGGTGGCGGCGGCCGTGACGGCGTACACGTCGGGCCCGCCGGCGTCCTTCAGCACGGGGTCGACGGCGACGTAGACGGGGATGCCGCCGGGGGTGCGCCCGGTGCGCACGTCGAACCGGCCGACGGTGGCGGTGGCGAGGTAGGTGGCCATCGGCCGTGACTCCTGCCAGTGGGTGTACGTCGAGCCGCCCTTGTCGTACGTGGAGACCAGCCGGCCGTTGGAGACGGCGGTCAGGCCACGCGGCGCCTTGATCCGGATGTCGTAGGTGGCCTTGTCGGAGGGGTGGTCGCTGGACGGGAACCAGGTCGAGGCGGCGTTGGGCTCGCAGGCGACGAAGACGCCGTCGGCCGTCTTCATCCAGCCGTACTCGGAGCCGAAGACGATGGGCCCGCCGAGGGGCCGTGGTGTGCCGCCGTAGGTGACGGTCACCGTGAACCGGCGCCCGGCGCGCAGTTCACGGCGCGGGGTGACGGTGACCTCGTCGCCGTCCCGTGTGAACGCGGCACGCCTGCCGTCCACCTCGACCCGTGTGATCCGGAGCCGCTGGAGGTCGAGGTCGAAGGAGGAGAGGGTGCGGGTCGCGCGGGCGGTGAGGGTCGTACGGCCGTCGAGGCGGCCGGTGCCCGGGTCGTAGGCGACGCTCAGGTCGTAGTGGCGGGCGTCGAAGCCGCCGTTGCCGAGCCGGGGGAAGTAGGGGTCGCCGATGCCGGGTGCGCCGGGGGTCGGGGCGCCGGAGGCGGCGACGGCGAGGAAGGAGGCCGCCGCGGTGGCGACGGCCCCCAGACGTGCCGAACGGGAGAGTGCCATGGTCGTCCCTTTCGCGCGTGTGCCGGTCGGTGGACGGACACGGACGACTCTGCACTCTCCCGTTCAGGCATGTACATGACTTTGCCCAGTCGTCATGTGCTACGTGTCGGTCGGCTCCGGGGACTCGGTCCCGGCCCGGCGTGCCGTCTCCTCGGCGAGCGCCTCCGGCTCCCCGGACGGGGTCTCGGCGGCGGCGCCGGTGGAGGCGGTGGGCTCCTCGGCGGGGGCGTCGGCCGCGGGCGCGGCCTTCCCGGCCGAGGTCTTCGCGCCGGGCCCGGTCTTCTCGCCGGAGGCCTCCGCCGCCGCGGCAGCCGCCGACTCCCCGGCAGCCACCGCCTCCTCGGCGGCCGGCTTCCCGTCGGCGGCCGGTTCCTTCACGTCGGCGGCCGGCTTCCCGTCGGCGGCCGGCTTCTCGGCCACCGGCTTCTCGGCAGCAGGCTTCTCGGCAGCAGGCTTCTCAGCCACGGGCTTCTCAGCCGTCGGCTCGACGGCCGCCGGCTTCTCGGCAGCCGCCTTCTCGACCACGGGCGCCTTCTCGGCCGCCGGCTTGTCCGTGGTCGGCGGCTTCTCGGCCGTGGTGTCGGAGGCGAGCGCCGCCGACGTCCGGGCCGACTCCGCGAGCACGGTCTCCGGGACCAGCTCGGACGCCTCCTTCGCCGCCGAGAGCAGGACCGTGTCCTGCGGGGCCTGGTCGGCGAAGTCCTCCGGGTGGTGGCAGGCCACGCGCTGCCCCGGCCTCAGCTCCAGGAGCTGCGGCTCGGTCGTCTTGCAGATCTGCGTCGCCTTCCAGCAGCGGGTGTGGAAGCGGCAGCCGGACGGCGGGGCGATGGGCGAGGGCACGTCGCCGCGCAGCAGGATGCGCTCGCTCTTCACGCCGCGCCGCTTGGTGTCCGGCACCGGCACCGCCGACATCAGCGCCTTGGTGTACGGGTGCATCGGCGTCTCGTACAGCGAGGTGCGGTCGGCGAGTTCGACGATCTTGCCGAGGTACATCACCGCGATCCGGTCCGAGACGTGCCGGACGACCGAGAGGTCGTGCGCGATGATCACGTAGGTGAGGCCGAGCTCCTGCTGGAGGTCGTCCATCAGGTTCACGACCTGCGCCTGGATCGACACGTCCAGCGCGGACACCGGCTCGTCCGCGACGACCAGCTTCGGCTTCAGGGCGAGCGCGCGGGCGATGCCGATGCGCTGGCGCTGACCGCCGGAGAACTCGTGCGGGTAGCGGTTGTAGTGCTCGGGGCTGAGGCCGACCAGCTCCAGGAGCCGCTGGACCTCCTTCTTCACCCCGCCCTCCGGCTCCACGCCCTGGAGCCGGAAGGGCGCCGAGACGATGGAGCCGATGGTGTGCCGCGGGTTCAGGGAGCCGTACGGGTCCTGGAAGATCATCTGGATGTCGCGGCGCAGCGGGCGCATCTGCCCGGTGCTGAGCCGCGTGATGTCCCGGCCCTCGAACGTGATCTTCCCGCCGGTCGGGTCCTGGAGCCGGGTGATGACCCGGCCCATGGTGGACTTGCCGCAGCCCGACTCGCCGACCACGCCCAGGGTCTCGCCCTTGCGCACCTCGAAGTCGATGCCGTCGACGGCCTTCACGGCGCCGACCTGCCGCTGCAGGATGCCCTTCTTGATCGGGAAGTGCTTGGTCAGGCCCTCGACCCTGAGCAGCACCTCACGCTCTTCGGAAGCCGACGCCTGCTTCGGGACCGCGGCCTCGGCGACGGTGTCCGTCTTCTTGGTCTCACTCACAGCTTCGGCGCAATCTCTTCGGTCCAGATCCGCTGGCGGTCCTCGGCCGACAGGTGGCAGGCGGACCAGTGGCCGGTGCTCACCTGTGCCAGCTCGGGGCGCACCGTGCGGGTGACGTTGCCCTTGGGGACGTCCGCGTACGGGCAGCGCGGGTGGAAGGCGCAGCCCGAGGGGATGTTGATGAGGCTCGGCGGCTGGCCCTTGACCGGGATGAGCCGTTCGGAGGTCTCGCGGTCGATGCGGGGCATCGAGCCGAGCAGGCCCCAGGTGTAGGGGTGCTGCGGCTGCTCGAAGACCTCGCCGGCCGGGCCGCGCTCCACGCACCGGCCGCCGTACATCACCAGGACGTCGTCGGCGATCTCGGCGACCACGCCGAGGTCGTGGGTGATCATTATGACCGCGGAGCCGAACTCCTTCTGCAGGTCCCGGATCAGGTCGAGGATCTGCGCCTGGACGGTCACGTCGAGGGCGGTGGTCGGCTCGTCGGCGATGAGCAGCTCGGGGTTGTTCACCAGCGCCATGGCGATCATGGCGCGCTGGCGCATACCGCCGGAGAACTCGTGCGGGTAGCCGTCGACGCGCTTGGCGGGCTCGGGGATGCCGACGCGGTCGAGCATCTCGATGGCCCGGGTGCGGGCCGCCTTCTTGCTGACGTCGTGGTGGACCCGGTAGGCCTCGACGATCTGGTCGCCGACCTTGTAGTACGGGTGCATCGCGGACAGCGGGTCCTGGAAGATCATCGCCATCTCCCGGCCGCGGAGCTTGCGCACCTCGTCGGGGGCGGCGGAGACCAGTTCCTTGCCGTCGAGCCAGATCTCGCCCGACATCTGCACGTTCTTGCCGCGCGCGCCGAGCCGGTGCAGGCCCATGATGGCCAGCGAGGTGACCGACTTGCCGGAGCCGGACTCGCCCACGATGGCGAGGGTTCTGCCCTTCTCCAGCGAGAAGCTCAGCCCGTCGACGGACTTGACCAGTCCGTCGTCGGTCGGGAAGTGCACCTTGAGGTCGCGGACCTCGAGGAATGCCTCGGGCGCCTTGCCGGAGGAGGCGGGCTCGCCCACTGCGGCGCCCGTCTTGGAGAGTTCGGTCACGAGAGCCTCACCCGCGGGTCGGCGGCGGCGTAGAGCACGTCCACCAGGAGATTTGCGATCACGACGAAGAAGGCGGCGAGCAGGGTCACGCCGAGGATGGGGGGCAGGTCGTTGTCACTGATGGCCTTCACCGCGTACTCGCCGACGCCGTGCAGGGAGAACACGTACTCGGTGATCAGGGCGCCGCCCAGCAGCAGACCGAGGTCCATGCCGAACACGGTGATGATGGGGGTGAGCGCCGCGCGCAGCCCGTGCCGGACCACCACGTTGCGCTCGCGCAGGCCCTTGGCACGGGCCGTGCGGATGAAGTCCTCGTTCATCGTCTCCAGCATCCCCGAGCGGGTGAGCCGCGCGTAGATGGCGGAGTACAGCAGTGCCAGCGAACACCAGGCGGGGAAGAGGGTGTTGGCCCACTGCGCCGGGTTCTCGGTGATCGGGACGTACGTGGTGCCGAAGATCGGCCACTGGTAGGTGAACAGCAGGAGCGCCAGGTTGCCCGTGAAGAACATGGGCAGCGAGACACCGGCGAGCGCGACGCCCATGAAGGTGCGGTCGAAGACGGAACGGGGCTTGAGCGCGGAGACGACACCGATCGCCACGCCCGACACCACCCAGAGCACGGCGGCGCCCGCGGCGAGCGAGGCCGTCACCGGCATCCGGCCCGTGAGCTGGGGCCAGACCGCCTCGTGGGTCTTGAAGGAGTAGCCGAAGCAGGGCGCGTCGCAGTGCACCGTGCTGGGGCCGATGTTGTAGTCGGCGCCGGCCACGATCCCCTTGATGAAGTGCCAGTACTGGACGTAGACCGGCTGGTCCAGACCGAGGTTGTGCTTGACCGCCACGATGTCCGCCTTGGACGGACTCTTGCCGATGTACTGCTGCGCCAACTGGTCCGCTGTCTGGCCGGCGAGCCGTGGCAGCAGGAAGAAGATGGCAAAGGTGACCGCGGAGACGACGAGCAGCAGGATCACTGCTGCGAACGTCCGGCGGAGGATGTACGAGATCACGGGGACCGGCGCTGGTGCCCGCGGGCCTTGCGGCCCGCGGGCACCAATGCCTTCACCTGCCTTCCGGGGCTGCTACTTCGACGCGACGCCGATGTTGAGGTAGTCGTACTGACCGCTGAAGGCCGCCGTGGAAACCAGGTTGGTGTAGTTCTGCGGGCGGCCCAGCAGGACCTTGAAGTAGGTCAGCGGGACGAGCACGGCGTCGTCCATGGTCTTCTTGTCGATCTGGGTGTAGAGGCTGTTGCGCTCGGTGGTGTCCTGAGTGCCGATCGCCTTGCCCAGCAGACCGTTGACGTCCTTGTTGTCGTACTGCGACAGGTTGGTGTTGCCGGACTGGCTGATCGCCTTGCCGTTCAGGATCTGCTGCAGGAAGCCGTAGCCGGAGGGCCAGTCGGCGCCCCACTGCATCATGATCAGACCGAGGTTCTGCTTCTCGGTGAACTTCGGCACACCCGCGTAGTCGGTGAAGTACTTGCCGGACGGGTACTGCTTGAGGGTGGCGTTGATGCCGACCTTCTTCAGCGAGTTGATGATCGCCGTGGCGGCGTCGATCTCCTGCGGACGGTCCGAACGGGCCGTGATGTTCGTGGAGATGGACGACTTGCCGCAGGCCTTCAGCTGCGCCTTGGCCTTCGCGACGTCACCCTTGCCGCCCTTGGTGGCGTAGACGTCCGACTTCTCGTAGCCGGGGATGTCCGGCGGCAGGACGGTGGAGGCGACGTCACCGCGGATCGGGCCGCCCTCGGCGGTCTGCACCGAGACCTTGTCGATCGCGTACTGCACGGCCTTGCGGCACTCGACCTTGTCGAACGGCTTGACCTTGGTGTTGATCGCCAGGTAGACGAGACGGCCGCCGTAGGTGTTGTCCGTGTTGGCCTTCTTGGCCGCGTCGGTGAGCACCTTCGCCTGGGTGGAGGCCTGGACGCCCGTGCCGGCCAGGTCGATCGCGTCGCCCGCGAGCACGTCCTGGTCGATCTTCTCCGGGTTGACCTTCAGGTTGACGACGATCTTGTCCGGCAGCTGCTTGCGCAGCGGGTCCGTCTTCGGGTCCCAGTTCTCGTTGCGCACCAGCACGGCCTGCTTGCCGTCCTCGTAGCTCTGGAACTTGTACGAGCCCGAGGAGACGATGTGCTTGACGTAGTCGACGCCCTTGTCCTTCGCCCGGGGCACCGGCGCGGTCTGCGGGGCGGCGACCAGGTAGTCGAACTCCTGGAAGGCCTGCTTCAGGTGGAAGACGATCGTGGTGTCGTCCGGCGTCTGGATGGAGGACAGGCCCTTGGTGCTCTTGTCCTTGTACGGGCCCTTGTACTTGTCGCCGTCGGCCAGGAACTGCTGGAAGTAGTTCGGGCCGAGGGAGAGCACGTCACGCGCGAAGTTGGAACGCTCGACGGCGTACTTGACGTCCTTCGAGGTGATCGGCGTGCCGTCCTCGTACTTCAGGCCGGAACGCAGCTTGTACGTCCAGGTCTTGCCGCCGTCGCTCGGGACGCCCTTGCTCGCCGCGAGGTCGGGGACGAGGGTGTTGCCCTCGTCGCCGGGGCCCGGCTTGAACGTCATGAGCGGGCGGGCCCACAGCCGGCTGAGGTTGTACATGTACGCGTAGTACGTGTTGCCCGGGTCGAACGAGTCCGGGACGTCGGACATCTCGTAGGTGACCGTGCCGCCCTTCTTGTCCGACACGTTCACGACGCCCTTGGTCGCGGCGTTGGCCCCGGCCGACTTGGTGCCGTTCTTGTCCTTGTTGTCATCGGCCTTGCTGCAGCCTGAAAGAACCAGGCTGACGGAGCCGATGGCCGCGATCGCGGCCAGCGCTGACCTTCGCATGATGGGCGCTTTCCCCTCCATTGTTGGAAACTTTTCGTGCTCTCGGCGGCAGGCGTCAGCGGCTGCGCGGGTCGAGAGCATCGCGGAGACCGTCACCGAGCAGGTTGAACGCCAGGACGGTCACGAAGATGGCCAGACCCGGGACGATCATGTACTGGGGGTCGACCTGGTAGTAGGTGACCGCCTCGCGCAGCATGCCGCCCCAGGACGCCTGCGGGGGCTGGATGCCGACGCCGAGGAAGCTCAGGGACGCCTCGAACAGGATGTTGGTCGGGATGAGCAGCGTCGAGTAGACGATGATCGGGCCGACCAGGTTGGGCATGAGCTCCCGGAACAGGATGTACGGGGCCTTGGCGCCCATGCCGCGGGAGGCGTCCACGAACTCGCGCTCGCGCAGGGCGAGGGTCTGGCCTCGCACGATCCGCCCCAGGTACGGCCAGTTGAAGAAGCCGATGACGAAGATGAGCACGCACAGGTGGAGCGGCAGCCCGTTGAGGCCGAAGGCGCCGCCCTGCAGGGTGGCGGAGATGGCGATCGCGAAGAGCAGGAGGGGGAAGGCGAGGAAGGTGTCCATCAGCCGGCTGATGACCGAGTCGACCCGCCCGCCGTAGTAGCCGGCCACGACGCCCATGACCGCGCCGATCACGTTGGACAGGATGGTGGCGCCGAAGGCCACCACCAGCGACACCCAGGAGCCCTCCAGGACGCGGGTGGCGATGTCACGGCCGAACTTCGGGTCCACGCCGAGCGGGTGGTCGGCGCTCATGCCGCCCCAACTGCCCTTCGGGAGCGAGGTGTCGGGGGTGATGAGGTCCTGGTGGAAGGCGTTGGGGTCGAGCCCGAGGACGGCCTGGATGGGACGCGAGAGGATCGCGACGAGGATCAGCAGGATCACGATGACGCCGCCCGCGACGGCGACCCTGTCCTTCTTGAAACGGGTCCAGGCGATCTGACCCAGAGAACGACCCTCGATCTGCCCCTTCCCGGCACCCTCCAGCACAGCTTCCGGCTGTGCCTCGGCTGCCGCCCCGGTGGTCTCGATCGGTGCGGTCACGGTGAGCGACCCCTCTCGCCGGTGGTGACCGGCCTGCGCCTGCCGCGGTTTGCGGCTTTGTCGACTTGCCATCGATCAGGAGGTCTCGACCTCCTGTCTGAGTCGCGAGTCTTCAGCGTCGTCGCGATCACCCGCCAGAGCTGACGGCGAAAGTATGCGCAACCGTGATGCAGTCCAGGGGATTCCGTTATCCGAACAGTGGGTAACGCCCCCCGGACGTGGTCTAGTTGGGACAGAACGGTGATTCCGCGCGGTTCGGGACGTAGGGCAGATGTCTACGCGCGCAGAAGTGCGCCGACTGTGCGCATGCTGCGCGGATTCCTCGAAGGGTCTGGCGCCCGGGCCGGCCGGTCAGTAAGAGCCGTGCACCGGCGGGTAGCCGTAGCCGACGGACGGCGGGACCGGCTGCGGCGGCGCGGCGGGGGCGTGCGCCTCGCGGTCGTAGAAGGGACGCGCGTTGGCCCGCATCCACATCACCACCGGGTCGTGTTCGTCGCTCATCGCGACCGTGGACACCGGCAGCCCCTCCGGGACCGCGCCGACGGACTGCTGCATCATCGCGCGCACCGAGTCGACCGCGGCGGGCGAGGCGTCGTACACGTCCAGGCCGATGGCGAGGTAGGGCGCCCCGAGCGCGGGCTGCACCCAGGCGCGGCGCAGCGAGCGCAGGGCCGGGGTGCGGTGGGCGTTCTGCGTGAGCAGGGCGTAGAAGTGCGGGATCTCGATGGCGGGCTCCGACAGGCGCAGCGGGCCGGCGGGCTGGCGGTCCAGGCCGGTGGCGATGCGGCGCAGGTCCAGCCAGGGGATGCCGACGCCGCCGCCGGGCGCGTGCGGGTTGAGCCAGAGGCCGTAGTGGTCCGGGTACAGGGTGCGGGCCACGTCCAGGGCGTCGGCCACTTCGTACGAGCGGTTCCAGCCGCTGGCCGACAGCTCCTGGGCGGAGGTGACGCAGGGGGCGTAGTGGAAGCCGCCGACCTCCATGTTCCCGTACTGGGCGTCCGGGGCGCCGGCCTGGCCGTGCCACAGGAGCATCCAGACCTGGCCGGAGGACGGGGTGGCGAGGGCGCGCAGCAGGGCCTCGTAGGCGTCGTAGCGTCCGGGCGTGACCTGGCGCAGCATGTGCTCGACGCTGCCGCTTGGGCTCGCGCTCACCTGTCTTACCGCCCCTTCGCTTCGTGCCCCGCGTTCGGACACAGCTTATGCGCCCGGGAGCGCGGGGCCTCGTGTCCGTGCCCGGGTGCGGGTTCGTGGTGGGTTTCCGCGCGGTTCCCCGCGCCCCCGGGCCCGTTCAGAGGCCGTACTGGTAGAAGGGGCGCACGTTCGTCTTCATCCAGCCGACCACCGGGTCCTCCACCACGTCCAGCAGGACCAGGTTGACCGGCCACCGCACCGGGACCTTGCCGAGGGCGCGGCCCAGGGCGTCCAGGGGGCGGGCGCGCAGGTCGCCCTCCCACTGGGAGAGTTCGACGCCGACGAAGAGCACCGGGTCGGCGGTCTCGACGGCGGCCAGGCAGCGGCGGGCGGTGAGGACCACGCCGGTGCCTTCGAACTCGGCCGAGGCGGCGGACAGGAAGTCGACCGGATCGTCCTGCCAGTCGGGCTCGAAGAGGCGGACCCGGCCGCCGGAGCCGGGCCCGTCGAGCGGGGTGCGGCCCGCCCGGCACAGCTCGGCCACGGCCTCGGGCGGCAGCGGGACGCCGACCACGCCGCCCGGGTTCACGGCCAGGCCCGCCTGCGGCGGCAGGCCGCGGGCGAACTCCGCGGCCGGGGCGACGGTGCAGGCCATGTGGGAGCCGGCCACCTGGCGGAACTGCTCCTCGGAGCTGAACACCGGGACGTACGCCTGTCCCTCGATGTCCATCGTCGGCAGGTCCAGCGCCGTGCTGTCCGGACCGCCGCCGTTGGGCAGCGGGACCCACAGCAGGCTGCGGCCGAGGACCTCGAGGATCCGGCCGCCCGCCGAGGGGACGCCGAGCGAGGCCGACAGCACCTCCTCCAGCTCGTTGCCGGGCCAACCGCCGTGCGGGTGGGGGTGCGCCTGTGCGGGGAAGTCCGCGGGAAAGTCCGCCGGGAAGTCCATGTGCCTACCGCCTGCTGGAAACCACTGGTGTGAGCATGAAGGCTAGCGGGTGGCCGCGCCACGGCGGCTACCCGTCGAAATCCAGGCGGCGCAGGGTGTCCGCGGCGGCCCGGTCGAGCAGGACCGCCGAGCCGCAGCCCGCGGGCAGCTCGCCCCGCTCCACCGCGCCGAGCAGCCGGGCGGTCGCGCGGCGGTGGCGGCGGAAGGCGTAGCGGGAGACGCCCCGGCCGCGCTCGCGCTGGCCCTCGCGCGCGGTCTCGGGGTCGACGTCGAGCAGCAGCAGGTGCAGCCCGCCGCCGCGGCGGCGGGCCTCGCGGGCGAGCCAGGCGCGCACCCAGGGCTGGGTGCCGCAGTCGTGGACGACGACGCCCTCGCCGGTGCGCAGGGCGCGGCGCAGGCCGGTGTAGTGCGCGAGCCGGACCGCGGGGCGGTACAGCGCGTAGGGCAGGAAGCGGGGCAGGCGGGCGGCGAAGCGGTCGCGGGTGTCCTGGGAGTCGACGCGGCGGCCGGGGACGGCGCGCTGCATCAGGGTGGACTTGCCGCTGCCGGGCAGGCCGGTGACGACGACCACGTCCCGCGGCGCGAAGACCAGGGCGCGCGGGCTGCGTCCGGCGCGGTGGCGCAGGTCGCGCACGACCGGGACCGTGCGCGCGGCGCCGCGCGCACGGGCGGGGGCGGAGGGGCGCCCCGGCACCGCGGGGCCGGCGGCGGTGGCGGTGGCGGTGACGTACGCCGAGGTCCTGTTCACCGTGATGGTCCTCCCCTGTGGGCTCGGTGTTCCGCATGCCCGTTGCAGTTAAAGGGAAGGTAATGGCCGCGGGTCGGCGGATCGTGCGCGTACTGCCACAGCCCGGTCACAGAAGCGGGCTCTGGAGGCTCCGGGAGGCGGCGTGCAATGATGTGCCCGCCAACTGCATACCGGCCGCTTGAATCCGCGCGGGAGAGTCCCCAGGTCCCCCAGGGCCGCCTGGGGCGCCGAAGGAGCAAGTCCCTCCCTTGAATCTCTCAGGCCCCGTTACCGCGCGGGCGAGGCACATCTGAAAAGCGGGCCGCTGCGACAGTGGCTCCACCCAAGGTGCAAGCCGTGATCGTCCCTGTGGCGGTCGTGGCGAACCTCTCAGGTTCCGATGACAGATGGGGAGGAACGTTCCTCGCCCGTCCTGTCTGCCTGGGGAGACGACCGACCGATGAGCAGTACCGAACCCACCGAGCTGCGCCGCACCGCGCTCGACGCCGTGCACCGTGCGCTGGGCGCGACGATGACCGACTTCGCCGGCTGGGACATGCCCCTGCGCTACGGCTCCGAGCGCGACGAGCACCTCGCGGTGCGGAACCGGGCCGGCCTGTTCGACCTCTCCCACATGGGGGAGATCACCGTGACCGGCGCGGACGCCGCCGCCTTCCTGAATCACGCCCTGGTCGGCGACATCGCCTCCGTCGGCGTGGGCCGCGCCCGCTACACCATGATCTGCCAGGCCGACGGCGGCATCCTGGACGACCTGATCGTCTACCGGCTGGCCGACACCGAGTACCTGGTGGTGGCCAACGCCTCCAACGCCCAGGTGGTGCTGGACGCGCTGACCGAGCGCGCCGCCGGCTTCGACGCCGAGGTCCGCGACGACCGGGACGCGTACGCGCTGATCGCCGTGCAGGGTCCGCAGTCCCCCGGGATCCTGAAGTCCCTCACCGACGCCGACCTGGACGGTCTGAAGTACTACGCCGGGCTGCCCGGCACGGTCGCCGGGGTCCCGGCGCTGATCGCCCGCACCGGCTACACCGGCGAGGACGGCTTCGAGCTGTTCGTCAGGCCGGAGCACGCCGCCGCGCTGTGGCAGGCGCTGACCGAGGCCGGCGAGGGCGCCGGTCTGGTCCCGTGCGGCCTGTCCTGCCGCGACACGCTGCGCCTGGAGGCGGGCATGCCGCTGTACGGGCACGAGCTGACCACGTCCCTCACCCCCTTCGACGCAGGTCTGGGGCGCGTGGTGAAGTTCGGCAAGGAGGGTGACTTCGTCGGGCGCGAGGCGCTCGCCGAGGCCGCCGCCCGGGCCGAGCAGAACCCGCCGCGCGTCCTCGTCGGCCTGGTCGCCGAGGGCCGCCGGGTGCCGCGCGCCGGGTACTCCGTGGTCGCGGGCGGCGAGGTGATCGGCGAGGTCACCTCCGGCGCACCCTCCCCCACCCTGGGCAAGCCGATCGCCATGGCCTACGTCGACGCGGCGTACGCCGCGCCGGGCACCGAGGGCGTCGGCGTGGACATCCGCGGTACCCACGAGCCGTACCAGGTCGTGGCGCTGCCGTTCTACCGGCGCCAGAAATAGACACGGGGCGCGGACCGTCCGCGTGACGTGACCCCGCGCACCCTCGCCCTGCCCGTCGGCAGGGCCGGCAGTCCCCCCTTCACCAGCACTCCCGCGCGTACAGGAGAATTCAGGCCATGAGCAACCCCCAGCAGCTGCGCTACAGCAAGGAGCACGAGTGGCTGTCGGCCGCCGAGGACGGCGTCGCGACGGTCGGCATCACCGAGTTCGCGGCCAACGCGCTCGGTGACGTCGTCTACGCCCAGCTCCCCGAGGTCGGCTCCACCGTCGAGGCGGGCGAGACCTGCGGTGAGCTGGAGTCCACGAAGTCGGTCTCCGACCTGTACTCGCCGGTCTCCGGTGAGGTCACCGAGATCAACGAGGACGTCGTCAACGACCCGTCGCTGGTGAACAGCGCTCCCTTCGAGGGCGGCTGGCTGTTCAAGGTGCGCGTCACCGAGGAGCCGGCCGACCTGCTCTCCGCCGACGAGTACGCCGCCCACACCGCCGGCTGAGGAGTCGTAGCCGTATGACTGTCCTGAACACGCCCCTGCACGAGCTGGACCCGGAGATCGCCGCCGCGGTCGACGCCGAGCTGGACCGCCAGCAGTCGACCCTGGAGATGATCGCGTCCGAGAACTTCGCGCCGCTCGCGGTGATGGAGGCGCAGGGCTCGGTCCTCACCAACAAGTACGCCGAGGGCTACCCGGGCCGCCGCTACTACGGCGGCTGCGAGCACGTCGACGTCGCCGAGCAGATCGCCATCGACCGGGTCAAGGAGCTGTTCGGCGCCGAGTACGCCAATGTGCAGCCCCACTCCGGCGCCTCCGCGAACCAGGCGGCCCTGTTCGCGCTGGCCCAGCCCGGGGACACCGTCCTGGGCCTGGACCTGGCGCACGGCGGCCACCTGACCCACGGGATGCGGCTGAACTTCTCCGGCAAGCAGTTCGACGTGGTCGCCTACCACGTGGACGCCGCCACCGGTCTGGTCGACATGGCCGAGGTCGAGCGGCTCGCCGAGGAGCACCGCCCGAAGGTGATCATCGCGGGCTGGTCGGCGTACCCGCGGCAGCTCGACTTCGCCGAGTTCCGCCGGATCGCCGACAAGGCCGGCGCCTACCTGTGGGTCGACATGGCGCACTTCGCGGGCCTGGTCGCGGCCGGTCTGCACCCGAACCCGGTCGCGTACGCGGACGTGGTCACCTCCACCACCCACAAGACCCTCGGCGGTCCGCGCGGCGGCATCATCCTCGCGAAGAAGGAATTCGCGAAGAAGCTGAACTCGTCCGTCTTCCCGGGCTTCCAGGGCGGCCCCCTGGAGCACGTGATCGCGGCGAAGGCGGTCTCCTTCAAGGTCGCCGCCTCCGAGGAGTTCAAGGAGCGCCAGCGCCGTACGGTGGAGGGCGCCCGCATCCTCGCCGAGCGGCTGACCGCTGCCGACGCCCGCGAGGCCGGGATCAACGTGCTCTCCGGCGGCACGGACGTGCACCTGGTCCTGGTGGACCTGCGCGCCTCCGAGCTGGACGGGCAGCAGGCCGAGGACCGTCTCCACGAGGTCGGCATCACCGTCAACCGCAACGCGGTCCCGGACGACCCGCGCCCGCCGATGGTCACCTCCGGCCTGCGGATCGGCACGCCCGCCCTGGCGACCCGCGGTTTCACGGCCGAGGACTTCACCGAGGTCGCCGACGTGATCGCCGAGGCGCTCAAGCCGTCGTACGACGCCGAGGCGCTGAAGGCCCGGGTGAAGGCCCTGGCCGGGAAGCACCCGCTGTACCCGTCCCTGAGCAGGTAAGTCACCTTTCGCCGGGCACCGCGCACACTGGAAGAGCGACGTGCGCGGTGCCCGCCCCCCTGTACCGCCCCTTTCGCACCACCCGAGCACCACCCGCATTGAGGAGTCATCCGTGGCCATCTCGGTCTTCGACCTGTTCTCGATCGGCATCGGCCCGTCCAGCTCCCACACGGTCGGCCCGATGCGCGCGGCGCGCATGTTCGCCCGCAGGCTGCGCAACGAGGGTCTGCTGGAGAAGACCGCGACCGTGCGCTGCGAGCTGTACGGCTCGCTCGGCGCGACCGGGCACGGCCACGGCACCCCGAAGGCGGTGCTGCTCGGCCTGGAGGGCGCCTCCCCGCGCACGGTGGACGTGGAGACGGCCGACGAGCGGGTGGAGAAGATCAAGCAGGCCGGCCGCATCACGCTGCTCGGCGAGCACGAGATCCCGTTCTCCTTCGACGACGACCTGGTCCTGCACCGCCGCAAGGCACTGCCGTACCACGCCAACGGCATGACGGTGTGGGCGTACGACGCGGCCGGCGCGGAGCTGCTGTCCAAGACGTACTACTCGGTCGGCGGCGGCTTCGTGGTGGACGAGGACGCGGTGGGCGCTGACCGGATCAAGCTGGACGACACGGTCCTGAAGTACCCCTTCCGCACGGGCGACGAGCTGCTGCGCCTGACCAGGGAGACCGGCCTGTCGATCTCCTCCCTGATGCTGGAGAACGAGCGGGCCTGGCGCACCGAGGAGGAGATCCGCGCCGGTCTGCTGGAGATCTGGCGGGTGATGCGCGAGTGCGTGCAGCGCGGACTGTCCCGCGAGGGCATCCTGCCGGGCGGGCTGAAGGTGCGCCGCCGCGCGGCCGTCTCGGCCCGCCAGCTGCGCGCCGAGGGCGACCCGCTGGCGCACGCCATGGAGTGGCTCACGCTCTACGCGATGGCGGTGAACGAGGAGAACGCGGCGGGCGGCCGGGTCGTCACCGCCCCGACGAACGGCGCGGCCGGCATCATCCCGGCGGTCCTGCACTACTACATCGACTTCGTCCCGGGCGCCGACGAGGACGGCGTGGTCCGCTTCCTCCTGGCCGCCGGCGCGATCGGCATGCTCTTCAAGGAGAACGCCTCCATCTCCGGCGCCGAGGTCGGCTGCCAGGGCGAGGTCGGCTCCGCCTGCTCGATGGCGGCGGGCGCCCTCGCCGAGGTGCTCGGCGGCTCCCCGGAGCAGGTGGAGAACGCGGCCGAGATCGGCATGGAGCACAACCTGGGCCTGACCTGCGACCCGGTCGGCGGCCTGGTGCAGATCCCGTGCATCGAGCGCAACGGCATGGCCGCGGTGAAGGCGGTCACGGCCGCGAAGATGGCGATGCGCGGAGACGGCTCCCACAAGGTGTCCCTGGACAAGGTCATCAAGACGATGAAGGACACCGGCGCGGACATGAGCGTCAAGTACAAGGAGACGGCCCGCGGCGGGCTGGCGGTCAACATCATCGAGTGCTAGACCGGGCCGGCCCGCGTCGGCGACCGTGGAACGGGGAGGCGGATCCGGCGGATGCGCCTCCCCGTCGCCGTGCGGCCGTGCGCGGTCAGCCGGCGGTCAGCCGGTGGTCAGCCGGTGGTCAGGGTGGCGTCGTCCACGACGAAGCCGGTCTGCAGGCTGGAGTCCTCGGTGGCGGTGAAGCTCAGCGTGATCTGCCGGCCGAGGTACTGGCTCAGGTCCAGGGTGCGTTCGGTGTAGCCGGCGCCCGCGTGGACGTTGGAGTACGTCTGCTTCACCGTGCCGTCCACCTTGACCTGGAAGGTGTCGTACGCGGTCGAGCCCGACTCGGCGGTGTCGACGTGCAGCCAGTACCTGAGGGTGGCCTTCGTGCAGCCGGACGGGACGGTCACGGTCTGGGCGAGGGTGTCGGTGGCCGCGTAGCCGTAGCCCGCCAGCCACGCGTACCGGGTGCCGGAGTGCGCGGCCTGGCCGCTGAACGAGCCGATCGCCCCGGTGTCGCCCGTCCACGGCGAGGTGCCGCTCTCGAAGCCGCCGTTGGAGATCACCTGGGTGGCGGTGCAGCCGCCCGCGCCCTCGACGGTCAGGGTGTACGGCGCGGTGTGCGTGGTGGAGCCCGTGCCGGTGATCGTCAGGGTGTAGGCGCCGGGCGGGGCGGAGGCCCCGACGGTGATCGTCGCCGTGGACGAGGCGCCGGAGGTCACCGAGGCCGGGCTGAAGGAGACCGTGACGCCGGAGGGGGCGCCGGAGGCCGACAGGTTCACCGTCTGCGCCGAGCCGCTGGTGGTGGCCGTGGAGACGGTGGTGGTCAGCGAGGCGCCCGGGGCGGCTCTGCCCGTGGTCGGGCTCGCCGAGAGCGAGAAGTCGTCGGCCGGGGCGCCGTCGGAGACCGCCTGCCTCCACAGCGTGTAGGCGACGCCGTCCGCGCTGCGGTTCAGTCCGGTGGCGTTGATGTTGGCGGTGGTGTCGCAGGAGGAGTGGTAGCAGCCGTCGTAGGCGGCGTTCGCCGTGCCGCCCCACTTGGCCGCCTGCGCCGAGGTCTTGCGGGCGCTCGCGCCCATGGCGTACCCGGAGGTCGGGATGCCGTAGCTCTCGAAGGAGTAGTCGTCGGAGCGGCCGGCGCCCTCGGTGTTCTCCTCGGGCTGGAGGCCGAGCGAGTCCCAGTACGCCTTCATCGGCACGGCGGCGGCGGAGTTGATGTGGTTGATGAAGTAGCCGCCGTTGGGCGAGGCGACCATGTCGAAGTTGTAGTACGCCTTGATCGCCGAGCGCTGCGCCGAGGTCAGCGAACGGACGTAGAAGTCGGAGCCGTTGAGGCCCTGCTCCTCGTCGGTCCACCAGCCGAAGCGGACGCGCGCCGCCATCGACGGGTCGGCCGCGGCGAGTCGCAGCGCGACCTCCAGCAGGGTGGCGCTGCCGGAGCCGTTGTCATTGATGCCCGGTCCGGCGGAGACGCTGTCCAGGTGCGAGCCGAACATGTACACCTTCGACGCGTCGCCGCGGGGCCACTCGGCGATCAGGTTGGGTCCGGCGCCGCTGGTGCAGCCGGAGGTGCAGGGCTGCTCGGTGACCGTGTAACCGGCCGCCTGGAGCTTGCCCTTCACATAGGCGACCGAGTCGCGGTAGCCCTGGCCGGTCGATCTGCGGGTGCCGCCGTTGCGGCCGGCTATGGCGTTCAGTTCGGTGAGGTGCGCCTGGACTTTGGTGACGTCGATGTCGGGGGCGGCCGCGGTGCGTGCGGGGGCGGGGGCGGGGACCGAGGCCGTCGCCGTGCGGGGGACCGCGGGGCCGGAACGGGCGCTCGCGGGCGCCGCGGCGAGGCACGCGGCGGCCGTGGCCAGCGAGAGGCCTGCCAGGGCGAATCTTCGTAGCACCGTGTCTCCTTGTGGGGTGTGTGGGGTGCGGGGTGCGGGGTGTGGGGGAACGGGAGCGGGCGGCGCGATGCGGGTGGTCGCGCCGGACCGCCCATCAGGAGCATGCGCATGCCAATCCCAGGTCAAGCGTGGCGCTGTGGGACCGGCCGGATCAGGAGCGTGCGCCCGGCTCCTCCGACGCGACTGCCCCAGCGCGGACGCGCCGGGGCAGTCGCGCCGGAGGAGCCGGGGAGCGGGACGGGCGGCGAAGAGGCTAACCGGCGGGGCGGCCCGTCCGCCCCTGTCCGAAACCGGCACGTCCGCTCCCGGCCAGGCCGGCCGCAGCGCACCGGCCGGGGCGACGCGTCTGGCCCCGCGCGCCGGGCGGCCCGTATCGTGCGCGCATGCATGCGGCGCAGGAGCCTGAGCGCGGCCGGCGGCCGGCCGGGGCCGAGGCGAGGGAGGCCTATCTGGCCCTGGTGGAGCGGATCGCCTCGTCCGAGGCGAGGGACGGCGCCGCCGCGCGGGAGGAACTCGGTGCGCTGCCCGCCGAGTTGCTCCGCTGGCTGACGGACCGGCGGCTGCTGGACGCCGGCGGGGAGCGGCTGCGCCCGCCGGAACGGGCACTGCGGCACATCGTGATGGAGCACCGGCGGCGGCTGCACGAGACGGTCGCGGAACTCGGCCGTGACGCGCAGGCGATGGAGGACGTCCTGTCCCTGCTGACGGCCCCTCGGCTCGACGCCCGGGAGGCCGTGGAGACGGAGTACTTCACCGACCGGGAGCGCACCCGGGAGCGGCTGCAGGAACTGGACGCGCTCAGCCGGGAGGAGTTCCTGGCGATGCGCAACTCCTTCCCCGACGCGCGGGTGCTGGAGGCCAGTCTCGCCGGGGACCTCCGGATGGCGGCCGACGGGATACGGATGCGCGTACTGACCTCCCAGCAGGCCCTGCGCGCACAGGCGGCGGCCCGGTATCTCGACGCGCTGGCCGACGCCGGGGCCGAGGTGCGCGTCGCGGCGACGGTGCCGCTCCACATGAACATCGTCGACCGCGCGGTCGTCGTCGTCGGGTCGGGCCCGGGACCGCAGGGCGAGGGCGGTGACGTCATCCTGCACAGCACACCCGTCGCACAGTGCTTCGTCAGGGTCTTCACCCACGCCTGGGACCTCGCACGGCCGCACGCCGAGCGGCGGGCCGGGCGCGGGAGCGCCGGGTGCGGACTGTCCGCCCAGGAGCGCGAGGTGCTGACGCTGATGGCCACCGGCGCCAAGGACGAGACCATCGCCCGCCGGCTGGCCTGCTCGGACCGGACCCTGCGCCGTCTGATGAACCAGATCATGGAGAAGCTCGGCGCCTCCAGCCGGTTCGAGGCCGGCGTGACCGCCGCCCGCCTGGGGCTGGTGAACTGAGGCCGCGTCCGCCGGACACGCGTTCCTCACGGGGACGATGTTCCTCCCGGGGCTACCGCATGGTAACCACGCGGCTCTACGCTGCCGCCAACTCGGCCATCGATTGAGGGAGTTGGCGTATGCGCGGGATGAGACGGCTGGCGGCGTCCGCGGCGGCCGCGGCTGTGCTGGCGATGGCGCCGGGCAACGCCCATGCGGCGTCGCCGAAGTTCTCCGCCACGACGGCCATCGGCACGCACAACGCCTACGAGAAGGCGAAGTACCCCTACTTCGCCAGGGCGTTGGACTCGGGCGCCGCTCTGCTGGAGCTGGACGTGTACGCGGACGGCCTCAGCCGCCGCTGGCGGGTCAGCCACAGCAACCCGCTGGGCAACGACAACAACTGCGAGGCGGCGAAGACCCCGGACGAACTGTACGGCAAGAGCCGCGACCAGGACCTCGGCGGCTGCCTGGACGACATGGCCGCCTGGAACCGGCTCCACCCCGACCACCCGCCCATCGTGGTCAAGGTCGAGCTGAAGGCCGGCTTCAACGACACCAGGGGCCTCGGACCGGACGAGTTCGACACGCTCGTGCGGCAGAAGCTCGGCGGCAGCGTCTACACGCCGGCGGACCTGCTGGGCGGCACGTACCCCACCCTGGACGCGGCGGCGAGGGCCGACGCCTGGGCGACCCGCGACGCGCTGAAGGGCAAGTTCGTCTTCGAGCTGATCCCCGGCACGGTGGAGCAGTCCAACCCGTTCGACGGCTACTGGACCGACGAGGAGTACGGCGACCACCTGCGCGACCTGCAGGCGGCCGGGAACGTCGCCACCGCCCAGGCCTTCCCCGCCGTCCTCGGCGCCGCGGGCGGCGATCCGCGCACCAGCCGCTACGACGCCTCCATCCGGCCCTGGTTCGTGTTCTTCGACGGAGACGCCGCCGCCTACACCGGCGGCGGCTACGACACCTCGTTCTACTCCGCGAACCACTACATCCTGATCATGACGGCCGCGCACAGCGTGTCCCCGGCCATCTCCGCCACCGATCCGACGGACGCGGAGGTCGCCTCCCGGCTCGCCCTGCTGGCCGGGAACCACGCCAGCCTCATCACCTCCGACTGGTCGGCCGAGCCCCCGTCCGTGCTCGGTGCGGTGACGAACCGGAGTTGAGGTTCCGGCCCCCTCGCAGGGGGCACAACACCTGCATGCTGCATGGCATCGACGTGAGCGCCTACCAGTCCGCCACCTACGCGACGGACGGCCTCTCCTTCGTCTTCGTCAAGGCGACGGAGGGCCGTTCGTACGTCAACCCCCGGCTCGCCGCCCAGACGAAACACGGGCGCGACGCCGGACTGGTCGTCGGGTTCTACCACTTCCTGTGGCCCGGCGACATCACCGAACAGGCGGAGTACTTCCTCCGCCACGCCCCCGACCGTCCCGGCGACCTGCTCGCCGTCGACTGGGAGACCACCGGCGACGGCACGCACGCGAGCAACGCCGAGAAGGACCGCTTCATCCGGAAAGTGAAGGAGCTGCGGCCCGACAACCGGGTGATCCTCTACGCCAACAGGAACTACTGGCTGAACGTCGACACGACCTCCTACGCCGGCGACGGCCTGTGGATCGCCGACTACGTCACGGCCGGCGAACCGCGCATCAAGGCCGCGTGGCGCTTCCACCAGTACACCAGCCAGCCCCACGACAAGGACGTGGCGAACTTCGCGAGCAGAGCCGCCCTGAAGAAGTGGGCCGGCGGCGCCTGAGCGCGACTCAGGCCCGGAAGTCCGCCGGCCGCTCCGGGGAGGCCTCCGCCAAGGCCCTGCGCACCGCCTCCACGCCCGCGCGCAGGCCGTACACCGGCGTGCCGGGCTGCTGGCGCCAGGAGTCGTCGATGCCGCCCGCGTCGACCGTGTCGAAGCCCAGCTCGTCGATCAGGTCGCGGACGACCCGCTTGGCCGCCTCGTCGTCGCCGGCCACCGGCAGGGCGATCCGCTCCGGGTCGCCCGCGGGGCGGTGGCGGTCCAGGAGGTCCTGGGCGTAGGTGCCGTTGAAGGCCTTGACGACGGGGTGGCCGAGGTGCCGTTCGGTCCAGCGGCTCTCGGTGACGCCCTCGTCCTCGACGGCCGCGATCCTGCCGTCCCGCTGCGGGTAGTAGTTGCCGGTGTCGATCACCGCGACGTTCTCGGCCGCGCCGTCCAGCAGGCCGGAGGGAAGGTGCGGGACGGCCTTGAGCGGGACGGTGACGACCACGACCTCGGCGCCCTTGGCCGCGTCCTCGGCCCGGACCGCGGTCGCTCCGGTCTCGTCGGCCAGTTCCTTGAGCGTCTGCGGACCCCGCGAGTTGGCGACGGAGACGTCGTGGCCGAGGGCGGTGAGCCGCCGGGTGAGGTTGCCGCCGATGTTGCCCGCGCCGATGATGCCGATCTTCATGACTGGCCCTTCCGGTGTTCGGATGCATGTGCATGCGTCCTCGTGCCGGTCACAACCCCGGAGGGCGGGGACCTATTCCGCCGGCGGGCGATCGGGTGACGGCCGCGGGGCGCGCCCCCGCCGGGCCCGGACACCGGGGCGCCCGGACCGGGCCGGGCGGGCGCCCCGCCGCCACCGGTCACTTGTCCAGGTAGGCCCAGAACTCGTCGAACGACAGCAGCTTGTCGCCGTCGAGGTCGCGGCTGTTGATGATGGCCTCCGCCACCGACTCGGTCACGTTCCAGTCGCCCTGCCGGGCGAGGGCGGACTTGAACTCCGCCGGGGTGATGTAACCGTCACCGTCCGCGTCGATCCGCTGGAACTGCTTGCGTGCTTCCTCGATGTCCGCCACCGATCCGCCCCTTTTGCTCGTGTTTCTCATGCCGTGCTGGCGTACTGACGCTGGTCAGATTAACGGCCCGTGTGCGCACGCAGTGCGGCGACCACCCAGGCGAAGTCCTCGGCGTGCGGAGGCATGGGCTGCCGGTTCACCAGGGCGAGCAGCTCCCGGTAGCGGGCGACGCGCTCGTCGAAGCCGGCCGTCATGCGCTCCAGCACGTCGACCCGGTCGGCGTCGCCGAACAGCTCGCTGAGCACCTCCTCGGCCGCGGGTCCGGCGGGGTCGACGCCGCGCTCGCGGACCGGGGCCACCAGCTCCACGAGCCGCTTGACGAACCACAGCGACCGCCCGCTCGGCTCGCCGGGCCGCCGGCCGGCCGCGTTGTACTCGACGGCCCGGCGCATCTGCGCCCGGAACTCCGGGTCCTGCAGCATCTCGGCCAGCTCCACCCAGGCGTCCACCTCCTCGGGCGTGGGATCCTCCGCCAGACGGACGGCGGTACGCTGCATCCGTTCACGGACCTCCGGGTCCACGGCGTCGAGCCCGTGCAGCGTCTCCGCCACGAACTCCTCCATGATCCGCTGCCGTTCCGCGGCCGACAGCCGCGCCAGCTTGTTCATCAAGGTCGTCTCCTCTGCGGTCGAACCGCGTCGCGCCACGGTGGACAGCACCGCGCGGGTCACCCTCAGCGACCGGATCCGCGCGTCGATCGCGGTCACATGCGTGGCCGCGATCTGGGCCACGGTCCGTTCCCCGGCCAGCACCCCGCGCACGTCCGCGAGGCCCAGGCCCAGTTCGCGCAGGGTGCGGATCAGCTCCAGGCGGGCCACCCCGCCGGCGTCGTAGAGCCGGTAGCCGCCGGACGACCGGGCCACGGGGGTGAGCACCCCCTGGTCGGACCAGTAGCGGATGGTGCGCACGGTCAGTCCGGTGGCGCGGGCCAGCTCGCCGATGGTGAGGAGTCCGGTGCCGTCTTCGATCATGTCTGCGAGTCTGGGCCTTCCAGTGGGTGGAGACTCAAGGAGCGGGCCTTGGAGACGTTGCGGGACATTCTCGACGCTGCGGCGGCCGGCGTCTTCCCGCCGGCGGACGGCGGCACGACGGTCGTGGCGCAGCCCTCGCCGCGGGACGCCGGGGTGCTGTCCTTCACGGCGCACTCGGTGGTCTTCACCGACGAGGACCCGAAGTGGGTGCACGAGACGCTGCGCGGCCTGGACTGCGATCCCCTGGCGGCCGCGATGAACCCGCGCTTCCTGACCGCCCTGCTGGACCGGACCGGGCGCCGGACCGAGACCGTCGACGCGGTACTGGTGGGCGACCCGCTGCCGGGGGAACCGCCGCTCGCGCTGACGGAGATCGCGGACGCCGGCCACCCCCGGATCCGGTACGCCCGCGGACGCCGGGACGAGGTGCGGGCCTGGGCGGCCGGCGGCGGGGTGCTGGTCATGGGGCGCGGGGTCGCCGGACGGCTGGAGGTGTCGGTGGAGGTGGCCGAGGACGCCCGGCACCGGGGGCTCGGGCGGCTGCTGGCGGCCGCCGCCCGGCGGCTGGCCGCCGAGCCGCTGTGGGCGCAGGTCGCACCGGGGAACGCCCGCAGTCTGCGGGCGTTCCTGGCGGCCGGTTACCGTCCGGTGGGCGCGGAGGCGCTGCTGCTGCGGCCCGCCGGCTGGCCGGCATCCGCGTGCTGACGGCTGGCGGCCGACGAGGGGCGGCTGAGGGCTGTCAGCGGAAGATGCCGGTGTGGCCGAGGGAGTAGCGGCCGGGCTGCGGGTAGACGGCGAGGCCGTGCGGTCCGCTGCCGACCTTGATGCGGGCCAGTTCGGCCCCGGTGCGGGTGTCGATGGCGTACACCTCGGAGTGGTAGCGGCCGGACAGCCACAGGACCTTGCCGTCGGCCGAGACGCCGCCCATGTCGGGGCTGCCGCCGCCGGGCAGATGCCACTTCTTGACGAGCCGGTTGCGGGTGAAGTCGAAGACGGAGACGGAGCCCTCGCCCCGGTTGGAGATGTACATCTGGCGGGAGTCGCGGCTGATGTAGAGGCCGTGGCAGCCCTTGCCGGTGGCGAGGAACCGGGGGCGGTCGAAGGTGTCGCCGTCCAGGATCCACAGGCCGTGGGCCATCATGTCCGCGATGTAGAACAGCTTGCCGTCCGGGGAGATCTTCACGTCCTGCGGCATGGCCCCGTGGAGCGGCAGCTTCTGCTGGGCGACCACCTTCATCTTCGCCGTGTCGACCTTGAGCAGTTCGCCGCTGAACTCGCAGGAGACGATGAAGTAGCGGCCGTCGACGGAGAAGTCGGCGTGGTTGACGCCGTAGCAGTCGACGGGGACGGACTTGACGGTCTTCATGCTGTGCGCGTCGCGGAAGACGAGCCGGCGGTCCATGGAGGCCATGACGACCGCGTACTTGCCGTCGGGCGTGAAGTACAGGTTGTACGGGTCGTGCACGTCGACCGGCTCGCCCGCCTCGCCGGTCCGCGGATCGATGGGGGTGAGGGTGTTGCCGAGGTCGTTGTTGACCCAGAGCGTCTTCAGGTCCCAGGACGGCACGACGTGCTGGGGCTGCCGGCCGACCCGGACGGTCCTGACGACCCGGTAGGTCGCGGGGTCGATGACGCTGACGGTGTCGGAGTTGGTGTTGGGGACGTAGATCCGGGAGGGGAAGTCCTTGACCACGGGCGAGAGCCGGTTCGGCCGGTCGGCGGCGTACAGGTCGGCCGGGTCCTCGACCGGCGGCATGCCGGGCAGCACGTTCACCCGCGGCTGCTTCCTCGCCTGCGGACGGACCGACGCCTCGCTGCCGAGGGGCGTCTTCCCGGGGTGCGGGGTCCCGCCGCCGCACGCGGACAGCAGGGTCAGGGCGGTGACGGCGGCACCGGCGGCCAGCAGGCGGGCGGCTTTCGTGGTTCGCATCAGCTCAGCAGCTCCGTGGTGGTGACCGCGCGCAGTCCGCGGCGGCCGAGTTCGGTCAGGACGTCGGGGAGGGCGGCGACCGTGTCCGGGAAGCCGAAGTGCAGGCTCACCACCGACCCGTTCCGCACACCGGCGAGGACCGTGCGGGTGACGGCGGCGGCCCCGGGGCGGGTGTGGTCGAGCGAGTCGACGTCGTACGACAGCACGTGCGGGTAGCCCGCGGCGCGGGCCAGCCGGGTGACCAGCGGGGAGGCGGCGGGGGCGCGGGAGGGGCGGAACCAGGCGCCGATGGAGCCGGTGAGCCGCTTCAGCCGGTCGGCGCAGTCGGTGATCTCCCTGCGCGCCGCGGACTCGGACAACGCGTTGACGGCGATGTGCCGCTGGGTGTGGTTGCCGAGGTCGTGGCCGCCGTCCAGGATGCGGCGGGCGAGGTCCGGGTGCTCCTCCAGCCAGTCGCCGACGGCCAGCACGGTGAGCCGGGCGCCCTGCCTCTCGGCCGCGGTGAGCAGGGCGCGGGCGAGCGCGGGGTCGCCCTGGCCGTGAAAGGTGAGGGCCACCTGGGGGCGGGTGCGCGGGCCGTGGGTGATCTGGGCGGGCAGGCCGGGGTAGGCGCGCGGGGCGGGGGCCGCGGGGGCGCGGACCGCGGGGGGCCGGGCGGAGCCGGGGGACGCGGAGGCGGTGGCGCCGGGCGGAGCGGCCGGGCCGGCGCCGCATCCGGAGGCGAGCGCGGCGCCGGCGGCGAGTCCCGCGCCGGTGCGCAGCGCCCCGCGGCGATTGGTGGAGGTCACCTGCACCATTTAAGGGGTGATGGGCGGGAAAAGGGGAGATTGGGCGATTCCGGAGTCGCGCTCGGGTCGCCCCGCACGGCACGGGCCGCGCTCCGGCCGCCGCCCGCACACGCCCGGCCGGCGCCGCCGGACGGGTGACCACCACGGCGGCCCCACCGACGCCGCACCCACGCCGGGGCCTGCGCCGGGTTCTCCGCCGCCTTCTCCGCCCGGGCCGGAGCGAAGCCCGCACCCGAGCCGGCGCCGCGGCCGACGCCACCCGCGCGCCGCGGACCCGCCCGTGGAACCGGCCGCGGGGCCGCCGGGGGCAACCGCCCGGCACCCGTCGAAGGCTCCGGACGTCAGGGACGCGCGTTCCACCGAGCGGCGTCCGCCGAGATGTGGCCGTGGCCGATGCAGCTAGCGCTCCGCGACCCGGAGTTCGAACCAGGTCGTCTTGCCGCGTGGCAGCAGGTCGGCGCCCCACCGGTCGGACAGTTCGTCCACGAGGAACAGCCCGCGCCCGCTGATGTCGAGTTCCTGGACCGGCATCAGGCAGGGCAGTCCGCGCGAGGGGTCGCGGACCTCCACCCGGATCCAGCCGGTGCGGCGCCGCATCCGCAGGCCGAAGACGCGGGCGCCGGTGTGCCGCACCGCGTTGCCGACGAGTTCGGACACGAGCAGGACGACGTCCTCGGCCAGCTTGGGGGTGAGCCGCCAGGTGCGCAGGACGACGACCTGGGCGAGGCGGCGGGCGGTGGCCGCGGACTCCGGGCGGGACGGAAGCGGTACTTCCGCCTCCGCGGGGTTGCCGAACAGTTCGAGCGCCTTGAGCGCCTGTTCGTCCTCGACCGCGGGCGACCAGCGTGCCGCGGCTGCACGGCTGCCTCCCCGCGGCTGCTCGATGCCCTCCAGCCCCGCCATACCCCCATGATGGCCGCCCGAGGCCGTCCTGGTGGCCGTTCCGGCGGAATACGCCCCCCGTACGCCCCCGCGCCGCATCACCCGCCTGGCATATGCGGTCGGCATGACAACGACGGTCGCACATCGCTGACCTGCGCGGACGGCCGTTCGCGGGGAAGGGCCGGAATCCCCCGGCAGGGCGGCTCACGGGTGCGGCGAGGCTCCGGTGAACCGCCCCAACGGGGGACCCGGCAAGGACGGCAGGGCGCCGGCGTCAGAGGAATCTGGCCTTGCCCGGCCCCTCCTCCACGAAGCTGCGCATGCCCCGCTCGCGGTCCTCGGTGGCGAACAGACCCGCGAACCAGTTCCGTTCGACGGCGAGCCCGGTGTCGATGTCGGTCTCCAGACCGGTGTCGACGGCCTCCTTGGCCGCGCGCAGCGCGATCGACGGGCCCTGGGCGAGCTTCGCGGCCCAGGCGTGCGCCTGCTCGTACACCTCGGCGGCCGGGACGACCCGGTCCACCAGGCCGATCGCGAGGGCCTCGTCGGCCTTGACCTGACGGCCGGTGAAGATGAGGTCCTTGGCCCTGGAGGGCCCGATCAGCCGGGGCAGCCGCTGGGTGCCGCCGGCGCCGGGGATCAGGCCGAGCAGGATCTCGGGCTGGCCGAGCTTGGCGTTGTCCGCCGCGATGCGGTAGTCGGCGCACAGGGCCAGCTCGCAGCCGCCGCCGAGCGCGTAGCCGGTGACGGCGGCGACGACGGGCTTGGGGATGCGGGCCACGGCGGTGAAGGAGTCCTGCAGGGCACGGGCGCGCAGCACCATGGCCGCGTGGTCCATGTTCTGCATCTCCTTGATGTCCGCGCCCGCCGCGAACACCCGCTCACCGCCGTAGATGACCACGGCGCGCACGTCGTCGCGGCGCGTGGCCTCCTCGGCGAGTTCCTTGAGCCGGTCCTGGGTGGCGATGTCCAGCGCGTTCATCGGCGGCCGGTCCAGACGCAGGGTGCCGACGCCTTCGGCGACTTCCAGAGTGACGGTCATGTGCGTCAGGTTAACCAGCATTAACGGCGACGGGCCCGGTGCCGTAGGTCACAGCACCGGGCCCTGGGGTCGGCGGGGGCTCACTTCTTCCAGTCGGCCCAGGACATGTTCCAGCCGTTGAGGCCGTTGTCGGGAGCGACCGTGCGGTCGTGGGAGTGCTTGACGACGACCACGTCGCCGACCATCGAGTGGTTGAAGAACCAGGCCGCCGGGACGGAGCCGTCGTAGCCGCCGCGGACGTCGCGCAGGCCCACGCACCCGTGGCTGGCGTTGTAGTTGCCGAAGGCGCCGCCGCCCCAGTAGTTGCCGTGGATGAAGGTGCCGGAGGTGGTGAGGCGGATGGCGTGCGGGACGTCCTTGATGTCGTACTCGCCGCCGTACCCGACCGTCTCGCCGTTCATGCGCGTCACGGTGAGCTTCTCGCTCATGACCATCTGGCCGTTCCAGGTGTCGTAGCCGGGCTTGCCGGTGGTGACCGGGATGGTCCTGACGACCTTGCCGTCGCGGGTGACCTTCATCGTGTGCTTGCGGGCGTCCACGACGGACACCTGGTTGCGGCCGATGGTGAACTTCACGGTCCTGCGCTGCGTGCCGTAGACGCCGTCGCGGCCCTCGACGCCGTTCAGGTCGAGGTCCACGGTGACCTTGGTGCCGGCCTTCCAGTACTTCTCGGGGCGGAAGTCCAGGCGGTCGTTGCCGAACCAGTGGCCCTCGACCTCGACGGGCGGCTCCGTCCGGACGCGGATGGCCTTCTCGACGTCCCCGGGGTGGGTGATGCCCCGGCTGAAGCGGACCGAGAACGGCATGCCCACGCCGACGGTGGAGCCGTCCTCGGGGGTGAAGGAGCCGACGAAGGTGTTCTTCGGCTTCAGGGTGGTGAACGTGGCGTCCTCGGCCGTCTCGCGGCCCTCGGAGTCCTCGGCGACCGCGTGCACGGTGTACTTCGTGGCCGCGGCCAGATGCCTCGACGGCCTCCAGGACGCGCCGCCCGCGGTGATGGCCCCGTCGACCACGGCGCCCTTGCCGTCCTTGACGGTCACCTCGGTGAGCTTTCCCTTGGCGGCGCTGACCTTGAGCGCGCCGCTGGTGTCGACGCCGGAGGCGCCCGACTCCGGTGCGATGCTGACGGCGGCGGCGGACCGCCCGCCCTTCCGGCCGCCCTGGCCCTGCCCGGATCCGGGACCGGTTCCGGAGTCCTCGCCCCCGCCGCACGCGGCGAGCGACAGCACCAGGGCGCCGGCTATGAGCGCCGCTCCTCCACGGCCTCGCCGTCCCCGAGCCGACGCCCCCGCCACAGGCCGCATGTTCACGCGCATCTCCCCTCCACCGGGCCTGACCAGGCCCGGTCCCCACCACATCGGTGCGCGCATATTAACTGCCAGGTTTTCCGCTGGGTGTCAGGCGAATGTCACCGTTGCGTCGCAACTTCCGCCCGGCACCCGCACCGCGGACCCCACCCCTCACCTGGTCACTTCACCGCACTGCCCGCTTTCCACTCCTTCCAGCCCATGTTCCACCCTCCGAGCCCGTTGTCCGGTGCGACCGTCCTGTCCTTGCTGTGCACCACCTCGACGACGTCTCCGACGAGGGTGCGGTCGAAGAACCAGCCCGCGGGGGTGTCCGAGCCGCCGCCCTTGACGTCGGTGAGGCCCACGCAGCCGTGGCTGACGTTGGTCTGCCCGGGAGCGTCGGGGGCCCAGTAGTTGCCGTGCAGGAAGGTGCCGGAGTCGGTGAGCTTCATGGCGTGCGGGACGTCAGGGATGTCGTACTCGCCGCCGAAGCCGACCGTGCGGCTGTTCATGCGGGTGACCTCCAGCATGTCCATCACCACCATCTTCCCGTTGTACGTCGGGTGCTTGGGGGCGCCCGCGGTGATGGGCACGGTGGCGAGGAGCCGTCCGTCGCGCCGCACCTGCATGGTGTGGGCCGCCGCGTCGACCAGGGAGACCTGGCTGCGGCCGACGGTGAAGGCGAAGGTCTTGTCCTGCAGCCCGTAGACGCCGCGGGCGCCCTCGACGTCGCGCAGGCCGAGGTGCACGGTGACCTCGGTGCCGGGCTTCCAGTAGCGCTCGGGGCGGAAGTCGAGGCGGTCCTTGCCGAACCAGTGCGGGCGGATCTCGACCGGGGGCCGGGCGGTGACGCGGACGGCGCGCTCGACCGCGGCGCGGTGGGCGATCTCCCGGCTGAAGGAGATCGAGACGATCATGCCGGTGCCGACGGTGGCGCGGTTCTCGGGGGTGACGTAGCCGATGAACCGCTGGTCGGGGACCCAGGTGGTGAAGGTGGTGTGCCGGGCCGCGCGGCGGCCGCGGGAGTCCACCGCGACCGCGTCCACGGTGTACTTCGCGGCGAGCGCCAGCCGGTCCTCGTCGGGCCGCCAGGTCAGCCCGTCCTCGCTGATGCGCCCGGGGACCGTCGTGGTCTGCGCGTCCTGCGACCGGTGCACGGTCACCTTCTCCAGGCGTCCGCCGGGCGCCCGCACCCGCAGCCGCTCACCGGGGCGGACCGCCGTGCCGCCGTCGCCGGGAGTGACCCGGATGACGTCCTCGGCCGCCGGGGGTCTGCCCGGCGGACCGCCCCCGCCCAGCGGGTCGCGGCCGTCCGAGGAGCAGCCCGCGAGCAGCCCCGTCCATGTCAGTGCGGCGGCCAGTGCGGCCCCCGCGCGCCGTGCGCGTCCTTGTACGTGCCTCACGCGGGGCTCAACGACCGGGCCCGCTCCCGGGAAACGTGAGTGCGAGCCGCACGCTGGGCAGAACAGAGGGGAGGACGACACGTCGGGGGCCGCCCGTCAGGGGGCGCCCCCAGCCCGCGCCGGAGCCTCGGGCGAGCCGCTGAGAAGAGGGGCCGACAGTGACGAGCGCAGCCGAGCAGCGGGCACCGGCCGGGGAGCCGGCCGCCGTGAGCGGGCGACCGGCGGCGGGGAACGGCCCCCGGCGGGCCGTACCGCCCGTCCCGGCCGTGTGGCCGGGTGCGCCGACCCCGCTGGGCGCCCGGTTCCGGGTCGGCCCGGACGGGGTCGCCGGCACCAACTTCGCCCTGTGGGCGGCCGGGGCGGAGGGGGTGCGGGTGTGCCTGTTCGACGAGGCGGGCCGGGAGACGCAGATCCCGCTGACCGAGCTGACGCACGAGATCTGGCACGGCTTCGTGCCCGGCGTGCTGCCCGGGCAGCGGTACGGCTACCGCGTCGACGGCCGCTGGGACCCGTGGACCGGCGCCCGCTGGAACCCGGCCAAACTGCTGCTCGACCCGTACGCACGCGCGGTGGACGGCGAGTTCGGCCTTCCGCCGGAGGTGTACGGGCACGTCCGGGACTGGCCGGAGCAGCAGGTCGCGGACACCGTGCGCGACGAGCGGGACTCCGCCCCGCACGTCCCGAAGGGCGTCGTCGTGCACGACGACGACGACTGGTCCGACGACCGGCGCCCCAAGACGCCGTGGGCGGACTCGGTGATCTACGAGCTGCACGTGCGCGGCTTCACCCGACGGCACCCCGGCGTGCCGAGGGAACTGCGCGGCACCTACGCCGGGCTGGCGCACCCGGCCGCGATCGAGCACCTGGTGAAGCTGGGCGTCACGGCCGTCGAACTGCTCCCCGTCCACCAGTTCGCGCACGAGGACCACCTGCTGCGCCGGGGCATGAGGAACTACTGGGGCTACAACTCCATCGGCTACTTCGCCCCGCACGCCGCCTACGCGGCCTCCGGCACCACGGGACAGCAGGTCGGCGAGTTCAAGCGGATGGTGCGCGCGCTGCACGCGGCCGGCATCGAGGTCATCCTCGACGTGGTCTACAACCACACCGCGGAGGCCGGCGAGCTGGGGCCCACCCTGTCCCTGAAGGGCATCGACAACCGCGGCTACTACCGGCTCCAGGACGACGCCCGCCGGTACGCCGACTACACCGGCTGCGGCAACACCCTGCACGTCGTCCGGCCCCAGGTGCTGCGCCTGATCACCGACTCGCTGCGCTACTGGGTGACCGAGATGGGCGTGGACGGCTTCCGCTTCGACCTCGCGGCGGCGCTGGCCCGCTCGATGCACGACGTCGACATGCTCTCCCCGTTCCTCGCGGTCATCGCCCAGGACCCGGTGCTGCGCCGGGTGAAGCTGATAGCGGAGCCGTGGGACATCGGCTCCGGCGGTTACCAGGTGGGCGCGTTCCCGCCCCTGTGGACCGAGTGGAACGACCGCTACCGCAACGCCGTCCGGGACTTCTGGCGGCACGCCCTGCCCGACGTGCGCGAGATGGGCTACCGCCTGTCCGGCTCCAGCGACCTGTACGCCTGGGGCGGCCGGCGCCCGTACGCCTCGGTGAACTTCGTCACCGCGCACGACGGCTTCACGCTGCGCGACCTGGTGTCGTACGGGACCAAGCACAACGAGGCCAACGGCGAGAACAACCGCGACGGCACGGACGACAACCGGTCCTGGAACTGCGGCGCGGAGGGCGAGACCGACGACGCGCGGATACGGGCCCTGCGGCGCCGGCAGCTGCGGAACCTGCTGACCACGCTGCTGCTGTCCACCGGCGTGCCCATGCTGGTGGCGGGCGACGAGCTGGGGCGCACCCAGCGCGGCAACAACAACGCCTACTGCCAGGACAACGAGATCAGCTGGCTGGACTGGTCGCTGCTGGAGGACCCCGGCTGGCGGGCGCTGTACGAGCTGACCGCGCGGCTGATCGCGCTGCGCCACCGGCATCCGGTGCTGCGCCGGCGGGCCTTCTTCTCCGGCCGGGCGCAGACCGCGGACGGGCTGCGGGACCTGGCCTGGTTCACGCCGCGGGGCGCGGAGATGACCGAGGGCGACTGGTACGCGCCCGCGGCCACGCTCGGCATGTACCTCTCCGGGCGGGACATCCCGGGCCGGGACGAACGGGGCGCGCCGGTGGTGGACGACAGCTTCCTCGCGGTGCTGCACGCCGGCGACCGGCCGACGGCGTTCGACCTGCCCGGACCGCCGTGGGCCGAGCGGTACGAGGTGGTCGTGGACACCTCGCTTGAGGAGCAGGCCGAGGCGCCGGCCACGGTCCACCGGGCGGGCACGCGGATCACGGTGCCGGAACGCGCGGTGCTCCTGCTGAAGGTCGCCTGAGCCCGCCTTGGCCGGGTGCGGGGACCCGGCCGGGCCGCGGGGTCCCCGTCGCATGGGCGGTCAGGCCAGGCTGTCCCGCCATGCCCGGTGCAGATCGGCGAACCGGCCGCTGCCGGTGACGAGTTCGTCCGGGCGGCCGTCCTCGACGATCCGGCCGTGCTCCATCACCAGCACCCGGTCCGCGATCTCCACGGTGGACAGCCGGTGCGCGATCACCACGGCGGTGCGGCCCCGCAGCACCGTCGACATCGCCCGCTGCACCGCCCGCTCCCCCGGGACGTCCAGCGAACTGGTCGCCTCGTCCAGGATCAGCACCGCCGGGTCGGCGAGCAGTGCCCGCGCGAAGGCGACCAGTTGGCGCTGGCCGGCGGAGATGCGCCCGCCGCGCTTGCGGACGTCGGTGTCGTAGCCGTCGGGCAGCGCGCTGATGAACTCGTGCGCGCCGATGGCCTTCGCGACCCGCTCGATCTCCTGGCGGCCGGCGTCGGGCCGGCCGATGGCGATGTTGTCGGCGACCGTGCCGGAGAACAGGAACGCCTCCTGCGTCACCATGACCACCCCGCGCCGCAGGTCGGGCGCCGACAGCTCGCGCAGGTCCACCCCGTCCAGCAGCACCCGCCCCTCGGTGGGGTCGTAGAAGCGGGCGAGGAGCTTGGCGAGGGTCGACTTGCCCGCGCCGGTGGAGCCGACGACCGCGACCGTCTGCCCGGCCGGCAGGGTCAGGTCGAGGCGGGGCAGCACCTCGCCGCCGGTGCGGTAGCCGAACCGGACCCCGTCGAAGACGACCTCCCGGCCCGGCAGGTCCCCCTTCGCCGGCGGGAGCGGGCGGGGCTGCGCCGGCTCCGGCACGGACGGCGTCTGCGCCAGCAGCCCGGCGATCTTCTCCAGGGAGGCGGCGGCCGACTGGTAGGAGTTCAGGAACATGCCGAGCCGGTCGATCGGGTCGTACAGCCGGCGCAGGTACAGCACCGCCGCCGCCAGCACGCCCAGTTCCAGCGAGCCGGACGCCACCCGGTGGGCGCCCCAGAGCACGATCGCCGCGACCGCGGTGTTGGCCACCAGCCGGGAGCCGACCACGTAGCGGGCCATCTCCAGCAGCGCGTCCCCGTTCACGCGCTCGTGCCGCCGGTTCAGCACGGCGAACTCGGCGTCGTTGGCGGCCTCGCGGCGAAAGGCGCGCACCGGGCGGATGCCGTTCATCGTCTCCACGAACTTCACGATCACCGCCGCGATGGCCGTGGACCGCGCCCGGTACACCCGCCCCGCGCGCCGCCGGTAGAGCCGGACGAGCAGGTACAGCGGTACGAAGGAGGCCACCGCGAGCGCGCCGAGGCCGGGGTCCAGCCAGAGCAGCAGCGCCGAGATGCAGACGAAGGACAGCAGGACGGTCACCAGCTCCTGCAGTCCGTCGTCGAGGAGTTCGCGCAGGGACTCGACGTCCGTGGTGGACCGGGAGATCAGCCGGCCGGAGGTGTAGCGCTCGTGGAAGTCGACGCTCAGCGCCTGCGCGTGGCGGAAGATCCGTGCCCGGAGATCCAGCAGCACGTCCTGGCTGACCCGCGCGCAGTTCCGGACGAACGCGAACTGCAGCACGCCGGAGAGCAGCGCGCACAGCAGGTAGCCGGCGGCGACCGCGGCCAGCGGGCCGTGCCGGTGGCCGCGGAACGCCGGCACGGCCTCGTCGATGGTGTACGCCACCAGCAGCGGGCCCGTCTGCACGGCCGCCTGCTGGAGCAGCAGCAGGACCGCGGTGAGCACGGTCCGCGCCTTCCGCGGCGCGAGCAGCGAGCGCAGCAGGGCGGCCGTGGCGCCGGGCGGGGAGGGCAGGACGTCCCGGTCGAAGGCGTCGCCGGAGTCCGGGGAGCCGTGGTCGCCGCTGCCCGTGGCGGGGGCCGAGGCGGTCGTGGTCGTCACCGGTGGTCCTCCTGTTCCCCGGACATCAGGCGGGCGTACTCGGCGTTGCCGCGCAGCAGTTCGTGATGGGTGCCGACGGCGGCGATGCGGCCGCCCGAGAGGAGGGCGACCCGGTCGGCCAGCAGCACCGTGGACGGGCGGTGGGCCACGATCAGCGCGGTGGTGCCGGCGAGGACCTGCCGCAGCGCTGCCTCCACGGCGGCCTCCGTGTGCACGTCCAGGGCGGACAGCGGGTCGTCCAGCACCAGGAACTCCGGCCGCCCGACCACCGCGCGGGCCAGGGCCAGGCGCTGCCGCTGGCCGCCGGACAGGCTCAGCCCCTGCTCGCCGACGCGGGTGTCGGTGCCCTGCGGGAGGGCGTGCGCGAAGTCGGCCTGGGCGATGGCGAGCGCCCGGTCGAGCTCCGCCTTCCCGGCGCCGTCGGGGGCGCCCATGAGCACGTTCTCGCCGACGCCGGCGGAGAACAGCGTCGGCTCCTCGAAGGCGACGGCCACCTTGGTGCGCAGCTCCTCGCGGGACATCGCGGTGATGTCGACGCCGTCCAGGGTGATGCGGCCCGAGGTGACCTCGTGCAGACGGGGGACGAGGGCGGTGAGGGTGGTCTTGCCGCTCCCGGTGGCCCCGACGAGGGCCATCGACTCGCCGGCGCGGACGTGCAGGTCGACGCCGTCGAGGAGCGGCGGGGAGCCGGGGGGCGCGTCGGGGTAGCGGAAGGAGACGTTCTCGAACCGCAGCCCGGATGCGGGCCGGGGCGCGGCGGGGGCGGCGCGGGCGGGCGCCGGGGTGTCGTCCTCCGGCTCCTCGTCCATCACCTCGAAGTACCGCTCCGTGGCCGTGGCGGCCTCCTGGCTCATGGCGAGCAGGAAGCCGATCGAGTCGACCGGCCACCGCAGGGCGAGCGCGGTGCTCAGGAACGCGACCAGGGTCCCGGCGCTCAGCTCGCCGGAGGCGACCCGCACCGCGCCCAGCACCAGCGCCGCCCCGATCGCCGCCTCCGGCAGCGTCACGATGACGCCGAGGATGACCGCCAGCAGCCGCGCCTTGCGCAGCTCGGTGCCGCGCAGGGCGGCGGACAGCCGGCGGAAGGTCCGCGCCTGGCTGCGGTGCCGGCCGAAGCCCTTGATGACGCGGATGCCGAGCACGCTCTCCTCGACCACCGTGGTCAGGTCCCCGACCTGGTCCTGGGCGCGGCGGGCCACGTCCGCGTACCGCCGCTCGAAGACCAGGCAGGTCCACATCACCGGGAGGGCGGGGCCGAGGACGACCAGGCCCAGGATCCAGTCCTGCATGAGCATGATCACCAGGCCGACGAGGATCGTCACCGCGTTGACGAGCAGGAACGTCAGCGGGAAGGCGAGGAACATGCGCACCAGCATCAGGTCGGTCGTGCCGCGGGAGAGCAGCTGGCCGGAGGCCCAGCGGTCGTGGAAGGACACGGGCAGGCGCTGCAGGCGACGGTAGAGGTCCGCGCGCATCCGCGCCTCGACGTGCGACAGCGGGCGGGCGACCAGCCAGCGGCGCAGCCCGAACAGGGCCGCCTCGGCGAGGCCGAGCAGCAGCAGGTACAGCGCGCCGAGCCGGACGCCCGCCGGGTCCCGGTCGGCGACGGGCCCGTCGACCAGCCACTTCAGCACGAGCGGGATCACCAGTCCGGTGCAGGAGGCGACGATCGCCACGGCGGCTGCGGTGAACAGCCGCAGGCGCACGGGACGGACGTACGGCCACAGGCGCAGCAGCGTGCGGACGGCGGAACGGTCCCGGGCGGTGGCAGGAGTCGTGGGCATCACACGGGAGCCTACGGACCGGCGCGGGGCTCGCCCACCGGGTTTCGGTCCGATCGGGTGAGGCCGCCGGTCCCGCGCCCGGGGCGGACGGGGGCGGCGGACGGGCGGACGGGCGGGCGCCGCCCGGCGGGGGTCCGCGTCCGGCCGGGACGCGGCCGAGGCCCGCCCGGCCGGGCTGTTCGTATACCGAACAGGAACATCCGGTCAACGGGGCATTTCTGGCCAAATTCGTGACGCGGTCCTGACAGGTTGGGAGATCTCCTGCCACTCTTCCCAGGCCGACTCACAGCAACCCCACAGTTTCTGCACTCCTGTGTGGGCCGGCTCCACACCCGCACGTGGTTCTGGCGCAACGCCTGTTCTCCCCGGACGTCCCAACCCACCGTCCGGTCTCCCCTGGCCGCGCAACCCGCGGTCATGCAGAAGGAGTCAGTGTTGAGACGCATTTCCTCCCGCGGACGCACCTCCCACCTCTCGCACCGCCGCACCGCCACCGTCGCCCTCACCGGCGCGGCCGCCCTGATAGCCGCCGCCGTCCAGGCGGGCGCGGCCGGCGCCGCGCCGGCCCCGCCGCGGCCCGGCAAGGTGAACCCCGCCCACGCGGCGGTCGGGCTCACGCCCTCGCAGCGCGCCGAGCTGATCCGCGACGCCGACGCCGCCAGGGCCGCCACCGCCCGGGAGATCGGGCTGGGCGGCAAGGAGCAGCTCATCGTCAAGGACGTCGTCAAGGACGCCGACGGCACGCTCCACACCCGCTACGAGCGCACCTATGGGGGCCTGCCGGTGCTCGGCGGCGACCTGGTGGTGACGACCGCCGGGTCCGGCAGGACCCTGGACGTCGTCCGGGCCACCGGCGCCACGCTGAAGGTCGCCGGACTCACCCCGGCCGTGCCGAGGGAAGCCGCGGAGAAGCAGGCCGTGCAGCGGGCGAAGGCGCTCGGCGCGACCAGGCCGGCCGCGGACAGCGTGCGCAGGGTGATCTGGGCGGCGACCGGCAAGCCCGTGCTGGCGTACGAGACGGTCGTGGGCGGTCTGCAGGACGACGGCACCCCGAACCAGCTGCACGTGATCACCGACGCCGCCACCGGCAAGAAGCTGTACGAGTACCAGGGCGTCCGCAACGGCATCGGCAACACCCAGTACAGCGGGCAGGTCACGCTGACCACCACCCAGTCGGGCTCGACGTACACGCTCACCGACGGGGCGCGCGGCAACCACAGGACGTACAACCTGAACCACGGCTCCTCCGGCACCGGAACGCTGTTCTCGCAGTCCTCCGACACCTGGGGCAACGGGAGCAACTCCAACGCGGCCACCGCGGGTGCGGACGCCCACTACGGCGCCGCGCTCACCTGGGACTTCTACAAGAACACCTTCGGCCGCAACGGCATCAAGAACAACGGCGCCGGCGCCTACTCGCGCGTCCACTACGGCAACTCGTACGTGAACGCCTTCTGGGACGACAGCTGCTTCTGCATGACCTACGGCGACGGCTCCGGCAACGCCAAGCCGCTGACCTCCATCGACGTCGCCGGCCACGAGATGAGCCACGGCGTCACCTCCGCCACCGCCAACCTCAACTACAGCGGCGAGTCGGGCGGCCTGAACGAGGCGACCAGCGACATCATGGCCGCCGGCGTGGAGTTCAGTGCGAACAACTCCACCGACGCCGGGGACTACTTCGTCGGCGAGAAGATCGACATCAACGGCGACGGCACCCCGCTGCGCTACATGGACAAGCCCAGCAGGGACGGCGCGTCCAAGGACAACTGGTACTCGGGCATCGGCGGGGTCGACGTCCACTACTCGTCCGGACCGGCGAACCACTTCTTCTACCTGCTGAGCGAGGGCAGCGGCGCCAAGGTCGTGGGCGGCGTCAGCTACGACTCGCCGACCGCGGACGGCCTCCCGGTCACCGGCATCGGCCGGGACAAGGCGCTGCAGATCTGGTACCGGGCGCTGACCACCAAGTGGACGTCCACCACCAACTACGCGGGCGCCCGGACCGGCACCCTCGCCGCGGCCGGCGAGCTGTACGGCGCCTCCAGCGCCGAGTACAAGGCGGTGCAGGACGCCTGGGCGGGCGTCGGGGTCGGCTCGCGCTCCGGCGGGGGCGGCGGCGGCACGTCGTACGAGAGCACCACACCGGTCGCCGTCCCGGACAACGGGCCGGCCGTCACCTCGGCCATCACCGTCTCCGGGCGGACCGGGAACGCGCCGGGCAACCTCCAGGTGAGCGTGGACATCTCGCACACCTGGCGGGGCGACCTGGTGATCGACCTCGTCGGTCCGTCCGGCACCGCCTACCGGCTGAAGAACTTCAGCTCCTCCGACTCGGCGGACGACGTGATCGCCACGTACACGGTCAACGCCTCGGCGGAAACGGCCAACGGCACATGGACATTGCGGGTACAGGATCAAGCCACGTACGACACGGGAACGATCAACAGCTGGAAGCTGACCTTCCCGTAAACAGCACGCCACAGGCCCGGAGTTGAGGCGCTGTCCGAGGATGACACACCCTCGGACAGCGCCCGTTCACGTTGCCGAAACGTTCACCCAGCGGTCGGGTTTCAGCCAACATCAGGCCAGGGTCCTGACATGTACGCGCCCCTGATGTCACTCTCTCTCCACCCGCCGCAGCACAGCAGTCCCGCACCGCCCCACCTCCGGCCAGTGACCCCACGCTGACCGGACTCCCCCACGAGAAGGAGCTTTCGTGAGCCCCCTCTACGCGCGTCGGCGCACCACGCTGGCCATCGCCACCGCTGTCGCCGCCGGAGCCCTCGTCTCCACCGGCCTGACCACCAGTGCCAGCGCCCAGCCGACGGCATCGGCCGCGGCGAAGCCCCCGGCCGCCGCCCCGACCACCCTGTCCGCCGCGGCGCGCACCTCCCTGATCGAGAAGGCCCAGGCCGGCGCGGCCGGCACCGCGCAGCGCATAGGCCTCGGCGCCAAGGAGAAGCTGATCGTCAAGGACGTCGTCAAGGACGTCGACGGCACCCTCCACACCCGCTACGAGCGCACCTACGCCGGCCTGCCGGTGCTCGGCGGCGACCTGATCGTCCACACGGCCCGGTCCGGCAGGACCGAAGGCGTCACCAGAGCCACCTCGGCGACCGTCGAGGTGGCCTCGCTCAAGCCGCGGATCAGCGCCGACAAGGCCGAGAAGCAGGCGGTCTCCGCCGCCCGGACCCTCGGCTCCGCCAAGACGGCCGCGGACGGCGCCCGCAAGGTGATCTGGGCCGGCTCCGGCAAGCCCGTCCTCGCCTACGAGACGGTCGTCGGCGGCTTCCAGGACGACGGCACCCCGAACCGGCTGCACGTCATCACCGACGCCGCAACCGGCAAGAAGCTCTACGAGTACCAGGGCATCGAGAACGCCACCGGCACCGGCAAGAGCCTGTACTCCGGCACCGTCAGCCTCACCACCACCCTGTCGGGTTCGACGTACCAGCTGTACGACACCACCCGCGGCGGTCACAAGACCTACAACCTGGCGCACAAGACGTCCGGCACCGGCACGCTGTTCACGGACGCCGACAACGTCTGGGGCACCGGCGCGGCGTCGAGCTCCGGCACCGACCAGACCGCGGCCGTCGACGCCGCCTACGGCGCCCAGGAGACCTGGGACTTCTACAAGAGCACCTTCAACCGCAGCGGCATCAAGAACAACGGCGTCGGCGCCTACTCCCGCGTCCACTACGGCAACTCGTACGTGAACGCCTTCTGGGACGACAGCTGCTTCTGCATGACCTACGGCGACGGCTCCGGCAACGTCAACCCGCTCACCTCGCTGGACGTCGCCGGCCACGAGATGAGCCACGGCGTCACCTCCAACACCGCCGGCCTGAACTACTCGGGCGAGTCGGGCGGCCTGAACGAGGCCACCTCCGACATCTTCGGCACGGGTGTCGAGTTCTTCGCGAACAACTCCAACGACGTCGGTGACTACCTCATCGGCGAGGAGATCGACATCAACGGCGACGGCAGCCCGCTGCGCTACATGGACAAGCCCAGCAAGGACGGCGGCTCGGCGGACTACTGGTCCTCCTCCGTCGGCGGCAAGGACGTGCACTACTCGTCCGGCGTGGCCAACCACTTCTTCTACCTGCTGGCCGAGGGCAGCGGCTCGAAGACGATCAACGGCGTGACCTACAACTCGCCGACGTACAACGGCTCCGCGGTCACCGGCATCGGCCGCGCCAAGGCGCTGCAGATCTGGTACAAGGCGCTGACGACCTACATGACGTCGACGACCAACTACAAGGCCGCCCGCACGGCGACCCTGAACGCGGCGTCCGCGCTGTACGGCTCCACCAGCGCCGAGTACAAGGCGGTGGCGGCGGCCTGGTCGGCGGTCAACGTCAACTAGTCGCCTGCGAGTTCCACCAGGGCGGCACCCGGGACGAGAGCGTTCCGGGTGCCGCCCTACCCTTGTGACCCATGTCCTCGGCGCCCTTCACCTACGCGCCGGTCGGCGCGACCCGCGACGACCTGGCCCACTGCCCGCCCGGCTTCCGTCCCCTGCTGGTCCGCACCCGCCTCGGAGAGGGCCAGGAGGTGTTCCAGCGGGCCGCCGAAGCGGTCCTGACCTGGGAGATGCACCGCGCACTCGGCGTCGGCGTCGACGCCACGGCCGACCGCGCGGCCCCCGGGGTCGACGTCACGGTCACCCTGGCCGGCCTCGTCAAAGCCCCCTGCCGCATCGTCTGGACGGTCGAGGAACCCCGCCGCGCCGGCTGGGCCTACGGCACCCTGCCGGGCCACCCGGAGTGCGGCGAGGAGGCCTTCGTGGTGGACCGCACCGGCGACGGCACGGTCTGGCTGACGGTCGCCGCGTTCAGCAGGGCCGCCGCGTGGTACGCCCGCGCGGGCGGCCCGGCGACCCGGGGACTGCAGCACGCGTACGCCCGGCGCTGCGGGGCCGTGCTGAAGCGGCTGAGCGGATCCGCCTAGGGATCCGGGGGTCCGGGGGCCCGCCGCCCCCGGACCCCGGCGCCGGCCCGGCCGGCCTCGCCCTCGGCGGCGGCCGGCTCCGGTGGCGCCGGCCTACCGCAGCACCATGCCGGCCCCCTCCACGACGTCCTCGGAGGGCACCGCCACGAGGCCCAGTTCCGCGCCCGAGGCCAGGAGGCGGTGGGCGGGCAGGATGCGGACCGTGTAGCCGTAGGGGCCGGTGCGGTCCAGGGACAGCGGGCCCTCGTACAGGAGGCGGCCCTCCAGGTCCGGGGCGCCGGTCGGCTTCAGCGGGACGATCGTGGCGTCGGCGATGCGGTCCTCCGCGTCCACCCGGCCGGACACCGCCTGCACCTCCACGTCGTCCGGACCCAAATCGCCCAGCCGCACCCGGACCCGGAGCCCGACGGTCGAGCCGAGCTCCGCCGTGGCCGTCGTCGCGGTCGTCTCGACGTGGTCCACCGTCACCGCCGGCCACGCGGCCCGCACCCGGGCCTTCCACTCGGCGAGGTCCCGGGCGGTGTCCGGGGTCAGCGCGCGGTGCGCCTGGGCGGCGGGGGTGTAGAGCCGGTCGACGTACTCCCGGACCATGCGGCCGGCCAGCACCTTCGGACCGAGCAGGGAGAGGGTCTGGCGGACCATCTCGATCCAGCGGTCCGGCAGCCCGCCGCGGCCGCGCTCGTAGAAACGCGGCGCGACCCGCTGTTCGAGCAGGTCGTACAGGGCCGCGGCCTCGATGTCGTCACGGCGCTCGGGGTCGGTGCCGGCGCCGTCGGCGGTGGGGATCGCCCAGCCGAAGTCCGGCTGGAACCACTCGTCCCACCAGCCGTCCAGGACGGACAGGTTGAGGCAGCCGTTGAGCGCCGCCTTCATGCCGGAGGTGCCGCAGGCCTCCAGCGGGCGCAGGGGGTTGTTCAGCCAGACGTCGCAGCCGGGGTACAGCTTCTGCGCCATCGCCATGCCGTAGTCGGGGAGGAAGACGATGCGGTGGCGGACCCGCGGATCGTCCGCGAACCGCACCAGCTCCTGCACCAGGCGCTTGCCGCCGTCGTCCGCCGGGTGCGCCTTGCCCGCGACCACGATCTGGACGGGGCGGTCGGGGTGCAGCAGCAGCTCGGTCAGCCGGTCGGGGTCGCGCAGCATCAGCGTCAGGCGCTTGTACGACGGCACCCGGCGGGCGAACCCGATCGTCAGGACGTCCGGGTCGAGAGCCCCGTCGATCCACCCCAGCTCCGCGTCCCCGGCGCCCCGTTGCCGCCAGGACGCCCGCAGCCGCTCCCGCACCTCCAGCACCAGCCGCTCGCGCAGGGTCCGGCGCAGCTCCCAGACCTCCTGGTCCCCGATGTCCGCGACCGATTCCCAGCGCTCGAAGCCGCCGACGGACAGCGCGTCCTCGGCCCGCTGGGCGCCGAGCCGCCGGGCGCCGAGCCGCAGCACCTCCGGGGCCACCCACGTCGGCGCGTGCACCCCGTTGGTCACGGAGGTGATCGGCACCTCCTCGGCGTCGAACCCCGGCCACAGTCCCGCGAACATGCCCCGGCTGACCTGGCCGTGCAGCACCGACACCCCGTTGGCCCACTGGGCCAGCCTGAGCCCCATCACGGCCATGTTGAACAGGTTCGGCTCGCCGCCCGGGTAGGTCTCCCTGCCCAGCGCCAGGATCCGCTGCACGTCGATGCCGGGGAGTTCGGCGCCCGGACCGAAGTGGCGGGCGACCAGCTCCCGGTCGAAACGGTCGATGCCGGCCGGGACCGGGGTGTGGGTGGTGAACACCGTCCCGCCCCGCACGGCCTCCAGCGCCGGGTCGAAGTCCAGTCCGCCCGCGCACAGTTCGGCGATCCGCTCCAGGCCGAGGAAGCCCGCGTGCCCCTCGTTGGTGTGGAACACCTCCGGCGCCGGGTGCCCGGTGAGCCGGCAGTACGTCCGCACCGCCCGCACACCTCCTATCCCCAGGAGCATCTCCTGCAGGAGCCGGTGCTCGCTGCCGCCGCCGTAGAGCCGGTCGGTGACCCCGCGTTCACCGAGGTCGTTCTCCTCCACGTCGGAGTCGAGCAGCAGCAGCGGCACCCGGCCGACCTGCGCCAGCCAGATCCGGGCGCGCAGCGCCCTGCCGCCGGGCAGGGCGAGGGACACCTGCGCGGGGGTGCCGTCGGGCTCCTTCAGCTGGGTGAGCGGCAGCTCGTTGGGGTCCAGGACCGGGTAGTGCTCCTGCTGCCAGCCGTCGCGGGAGAGGGTCTGCCGGAAGTACCCGTGCCGGTACAGCAGTCCCACCCCGATCAGCGGCACCCCGAGGTCGCTGGCCGCCTTCAGATGGTCGCCGGCGAGGATGCCGAGGCCGCCGGAGTACTGCGGGAGCGCGGCCGTGATGCCGAACTCCGGGGAGAAGTAGGCGACGGCCGCGGGCAGTCCGTCGGGCTGGGCCTGGTACCAGCGCTCGCCGGACAGGTAGTCGTCGAGGTCGTCGGCGGCCGCGGTGAGGCGGCGCAGGAACCGCCGGTCCCCGGCCAGCTCCGCCAGCCGGGCCGGGCGGACGCTGCCCAGCAGCCGCACCGGGTCGCCGCCGGCGGCGGCCCAGGCCTCGGGGTCGACGGACTGGAACAGGTCGCGCGTCTCCGCATGCCAGGACCAGCGCAGATTCCGCGCCAGGTCGCTCAGCGGCCGGAGGGGGTCGGGGAGTACGGGACGGACGGTGAACCGGCGGATCGCCTTCACATGCCACCTCGGACGCGTCACAGGGTGAGACGCACGGCGCTGTACGTCTCGTCGTCGTATCCGACGGTAGTGGTTACCGCACGGTCGGTGGGGACGTATCCGACGGGGGTGTCGGGGCGTCAAGAGCCGCACGCCGGGCACCCGGACACAGGGGAGCGGTCTCGTACAGGGGGGAATCGGGGTGAGGAGTCGACGAAGTGCCGGATTGCCCACCCGATCCGGGTGGGAAGGCTCCTGCGGTACACACCCCACACGCGTCACCCGGTACCTCCGCAGGACCCACCTCCCCACACTCATCCGCCCACACCCTCGTTGACGCGGACAGGAGCGGTCATGCCCGCCACGCACCACTCGTCAGCACCCCCGACAAGCAGCACGCCCACGGCAGGAGGAAAGAAGAAGACGGGCAGGAAAGGTGCGGCGCCGGCCGGCGTTCCCGGCCCGCCCGCCGCCGGGGAACGGTCCTCCCCGGCCGCGGCCACCACGCTGGGCCGCATCCCCGTCCTCGACGTGCGCCCCGTCGTCCAGCGCGGTCGCAGGCCCGCCAAGGCCGTGACCGGGGAGTCGTTCGAGGTGTCGGCCACCGTGTTCCGCGAGGGCCACGACGCCGTCGCGGCGAACGTCGTGCTGCGGGACCCGGCCGGCCGGCCCGGACCCTGGACGCCGATGCGGGAGCTGGCGCCGGGCACCGACCGCTGGGGCGCCACCGTCACCGCGGGCGCACCGGGCCGGTGGACCTTCACGGTGGAGGCCTGGTCGGACCCGGTCACCACCTGGCGCCACCACGCGCGCATCAAGATCCCGGCCGGCATCGACACCGAACTGGTGCTGACCGAGGGCGCGCTGCTGCACGAGCGCGCGGCCGCCGGGGTCCCGGAGGAGGAGCGGCGAGCCGTGCTGGACGCGGCGGCCGCCCTGCGGGACGCGAGCCGACCGGCCGCCTGGCGGCTCGCCGCGGCCCTGGCGCCTGAGGTGGAGGCGGTGCTGGCGCGTCATCCGCTGCGGGAGCTGGTCACCTCCTCCGATCCGATGCCCCTGCTGGTGGAGCGCGAGCGCGCGCTGTACGGCTCGTGGTACGAGTTCTTCCCGCGTTCCGAGGGGACCGCCGAGCGGCCGCACGGCACGTTCCGCACGGCCGCGCGCCGGCTGAAGCCGATCGCCGACATGGGCTTCGACGTCGTCTACCTGCCCCCGGTCCACCCGATCGGGACCACGTTCCGCAAGGGCCGCAACAACACCCTGACCGCCGGCCCCGACGACGTCGGCGTGCCCTGGGCGATCGGTTCCCCGGAGGGCGGGCACGACGCCGTCCACCCGGACCTGGGCACCATCGAGGACTTCGACTTCTTCGTCGCCGAGGCGGGAAGGCTCGGCCTGGAGATCGCGCTGGACTTCGCTTTGCAGTGCTCCCCCGACCACCCCTGGGTGCACAAGCACCCCGAGTGGTTCCACCACCGCCCCGACGGCAC
>NZ_JBEXTB010000020.1:0-117134 GCF_040613915.1 Streptomyces sp. NPDC006193 | reverse complement strand
CAAGGGCCAGATCTTCGTCAAGGGCGAGGTCATCAAGACCGTCCCCGAGTCGAAGATCGTCGAGACCCTGATCGAGGAGGCCATGAAGCTCGCCGAGCGCACGAGCACCGCGGAACAGCCCAGCTGAGGCACGGCACGAACCGAGAGAGGGGGCCCGAGCGTGACGATTCTGGAGAGGATCCGGGGACCACGCGACCTGAAGGCGCTGTCCGGGGCGGAACTCGGGGAGCTGTCCGGGGAGATACGCGAGTTCCTGGTGCAGGCGGTGTCGAGGACCGGCGGCCATCTCGGGCCCAATCTGGGGGTGGTGGAACTGTCCATCGCGCTCCACCGGGTCTTCGAGTCACCGGTCGACCGCATCCTGTGGGACACCGGCCACCAGAGCTACGTGCACAAACTGCTGACCGGACGGCAGGACTTCTCCAAGCTGCGCGGCAAGGGCGGCCTGTCCGGCTACCCCTCGCGTGCGGAGTCCGAGCACGACGTCATCGAGAACAGCCACGCCTCCACCGCGCTCGGCTGGGCCGACGGCCTCGCCAAGGCCAACCAGGTGCTGGGGGAGAAGGGCCACGTGATCGCGGTCGTCGGCGACGGCGCGCTGACCGGCGGCATGGCCTGGGAGGCCCTCAACAACATCGCCGCCGCCAGGGACCGTCCGCTGATCATCGTCGTCAACGACAACAAGCGGTCCTACGCCCCCACCATCGGCGGCCTCGCCGACCACCTGGCGACCCTGCGCACCACCGACGGCTACGAGAAGGCCCTGGCCTTCGGCAAGGAGGTGCTGCAGCGCACCCCGGTCGTCGGCGCCACGCTCTACGAGTCGCTGCACGGCGCGAAGAAGGGCTTCAAGGACGCCTTCGCCCCCCAGGGCATGTTCGAGGACCTGGGCCTGAAGTACGTCGGCCCGATCGACGGCCACGACATCGGCGCCGTCGAGTCGGCGCTGCGCCGCGCCAAGCGCTTCCACGGCCCCGTCCTGGTCCACTGCCTCACCGAGAAGGGCCGCGGATACGAGCCGGCCCTCGCCCACGAGGAGGACCACTTCCACTCCGTCGGCATGATGGACCCGCTCACCTGCGCACCGCTCGTGCCGTCCGGCGGCCCGTCCTGGACGTCGGTGTTCGGCGACGAGATCGTGCGCATCGGCGAGGAGCGCGAGGACGTCGTGGCGATCACCGCCGCGATGCTGCACCCGGTCGGTCTCGGCCGGTTCGCCGAGCGCTTCCCGGACCGGGTGTGGGACGTGGGCATCGCCGAGCAGCACGCGGCCGTCTCGGCCGCCGGACTCGCCACCGGAGGGCTCCACCCGGTCGTCGCCGTCTACGCCACCTTCCTCAACCGGGCCTTCGACCAGTTGCTGATGGACGTCGCCCTGCACCGCTGCGGGGTCACCTTCGTCCTGGACCGGGCCGGTGTCACCGGCACCGACGGGCCCTCCCACAACGGCATGTGGGACATGTCCGTCCTGCAGGTCGTCCCGGGCCTCAGGATCGCCGCCCCGCGCGACGCCGACCAGCTGCGCGCGCAACTGCGCGAGGCGGTCGCCGTGGACGACGCGCCCACCCTGGTCCGCTTCCCCAAGGAGTCGGCCGGCCCGGCCGTGCCCGCCGTCGACCGGGTCGGCGGCATGGACGTCCTGCACCGCGCGGAACACCCCGAGGTGCTGCTGGTGGCCGTCGGCGCGATGGCGGCGGTGTGCCTCCGGACCGCCGAGCTGCTGACGGCCCGCGGCGTCGCCTGCACCGTGGTGGACCCCCGGTGGGTCAAGCCCGTCGACCCCGCCCTGCCCGGCCTGGCGGCCGGGCACCGGCTGGTGGCCGTGGTCGAGGACAACAGCCGTGCCGCGGGCGTCGGTTCGGCCGTCGCGCTGGCACTCGGCGACGCCGACGTGGACGTGCCGGTACGCCGGTTCGGCATCCCGGAGCAGTTCCTCGCGCACGCCAAGCGAAGCGAGGTGCTCGCCGACATCGGCCTCACGCCCGTCGAGATCGCCGGGCGGATCAGCGCGAGCCTGGCCGCGAAGGACGTCGGCGGCACAGCCAAGGAGAGTGAATGACCACCGAGTTCGACCTCGGCGCCCTGCTCGCCGAGCGCGGAGCCGAACGCTACGAGCTGCACGCGAAGTACCTCAACCCGCAGCTTCCGCGCATGCTGCACACCATCGGCTTCGACAAGGTCTACGACCGCGCGGAGGGGGCCCACTTCTTCGACGCGGACGGCAACGACTACCTGGACATGCTCGCCGGGTTCGGGGTGATGGGCCTCGGCCGCCATCACCCGGTCGTCCGCAAGGCGCTGCACGACGTGCTGGACATGGACCTGGCCGACCTCACCCGTTTCGACTGCCAGCCGCTGCCCGGCCTGCTCGCCGAGCGCCTGCTGGCCCACAGCCCCCACCTGGACCGGGTGTTCTTCGGCAACAGCGGCACCGAAGCGGTCGAGACGGCCCTGAAGTTCGCCCGGTACGCCACCGGAAAGCCCCGCGTCCTCTACTGCGACCACGCCTTCCACGGCCTGACCACCGGCTCGCTGTCGGTCAACGGCGAGAGCGGCTTCCGGGACGGATTCGCCCCGCTGCTGCCCGACACCGCCGTGCCCCTCGGCGATCTCGACGCCCTGGAACGGGAGCTGCGCAAGGGCGACGTGGCCGCGCTGATCGTGGAGCCGATCCAGGGCAAGGGCGTGCACGAGGCGCCGCCCGGCTATCTGCGGGCCGCGCAGGAGCTGCTGCACCGGCACAAGGCGCTGCTCATCGCCGACGAGGTGCAGACCGGCCTCGGCCGCACCGGCGACTTCTACGCCTACCAGCACGAGGACGGCGTCGAACCCGACCTGGTGTGCGTGGCCAAGGCGCTCTCCGGCGGCTATGTGCCGGTCGGCGCCACCCTGGGCAAGGAGTGGATCTTCAGAAAGGTCTACTCGTCCATGGACCGGGTGCTGGTCCACTCGGCCAGTTTCGGCTCCAACGCCCAGGCGATGGCGGCCGGTCTCGCCGTGCTGTCGGTCATGGAGAACGAACAGATCGTCGCCGGGGTGCGCAGGACGGGCGACCTGCTCAAGTCCCGGCTCACCGCGCTGGTCGACACCTACGAGCTGCTCGCGGACGTCCGCGGCCGGGGTCTGATGATCGGCATCGAGTTCGGCAGGCCGTCGTCGCTGAAGCTGCGCAGCCGCTGGGCCATGCTCCAGGCGGCGCGCAAGGGCCTGTTCGCCCAGATGGTCGTCGTGCCGCTGCTGCAGAAGCACCGGATCCTCACCCAGGTGTCCGGCGACCACCTGGAGGTGATCAAGCTGATTCCGCCGCTGGTCGTCGACGAGGCGGACGTCGACCGGTTCGTCGGCGCGTTCACCGCGGTGATGGACGACGCGCACAGCGGCGGCGGCCTGATGTGGGACTTCGGCAGGACGCTGATCCGGCAGGCGGTGGCCGACCGCTGACGGAGCCGGGTCAGAAGGGGAGGACGAGCGCGAGGACGAGGGGGCAGAGGAGGCCGACCGCGCCGAGGACCGCTCCCGCCGCGGCGGTCCACAGCCGCCCGACGCCCCGCACGGCGTAGTGGACTCCCGTCAGGCCGAAGGTGACGGAGAGTCCGCCGGGCGTGGCTCCGGCAGGCATGCGGTCCCCCATGATTTGAACGCGTTCAAATGGTGGGTGCGAGCGTAGGAGGACCTCGGGAGCGGACCTGGTTCTGTCGGCCTGGTCCTGCCGACCTGGTTTTGCCTCAGAGGCAAGGAATTTGCCTCTCGGGTACATCACCGGCTGAATGGAGGCATGAACGCCTCAGACGCCGCGCCGGCGGCGGGGCCGGGCGACGACCTGCCCGGCGTCGCGCCGCGGCTGCGCGCCCTGCGCCGGCGCGCAGGTCTCACCCTGGAAGCCGCGGCCCGCGCCGCCGGCCTCTCGCCGGCTCATCTCTCCCGCCTGGAGACCGGGCAGCGCCAGCCCTCGCTGCCGATGCTCCTCGCGCTCGCCCGCGTCTACGGCACGACCGTCTCGGACCTGCTCGGGGAGACGGCCGCCGACCGCGACGCGATCGTACGGGCCGCCGACATGGAACCGACCCGCGCGGGCGGCTGGACCTACGTGCGGGCCGGGGCTCCCGGCCGCGGCATGCAGGCGCTGCGGGTGCGCGTGCCGTACGGCTCGCAGGGCGACATCGTGCGCGTCCATCCCGGTGAGGAGTGGCTGTACGTCCTCACCGGGCGCCTGCGGCTGCGGCTCGGCGACAGCGCGCACCTTCTCGCGCCCGGCGACAGCGCGCACTTCGACTCCCTCACCCCGCACCGCCTCGCCGCCGAGGACCACGACGGCGTGGAGCTGCTGTTCGTCCACACCCTGCTGCAGAGCCCCACGGCCGCGCTGTGCCTGGGTCCGCCGACCGGAGAGCTGCCATGACCGACCTCGAGGAGAAGTTCCCCCGTTCCCTGTGGATCCGGCTGATCGTCTACATCGCCCTCGGGCACGTGCTGGCCGCGTTCCTGTACCTGCTGTTCGCGCTGGGCGCCAAGGGCTGAGCGGGCGGCAGGCCGGGCCGGCGGCGCGCCCCGTGACGGCTCAGTCCAGCAGGCGTGCCCGCAGCCGCTCCCGGGTCGCGGGGCTGAGGGCCAGTCCCCGCTCCAGGTAGGCGTCGACGCCGCCCCAGGTCTCCTCGATGCTCGCGAAGGCCGCCTCCAGATACTCGGCGCGGGCGTCGAACAGCGGGTCGAGCAGCTCCATCACCTCAGGGGTGTACGCGGTGTCCGCGCTGCCGCTGCGGCGGACCCTGTACCGGCGGTGCTTGGCGTTGGACTCCAGGTAGTCGGCGAGGATCGCGTCCCGCTCCACGCCGAGGGCGAGGAGCGTCACCGCTATGGAGATCCCCGCGCGGTCCTTGCCGGCCGCGCAGTGCATCAGCGCGGGCACGCTGTCCTCGGCGAGCGCGTGCAGCACGCGGGAGTGCTCGGCGGTGCGCTCCGTGACGATCTGCCGGTAGGAGGCGATCATCCGGGCCGCGCCCTTGCCGTCGGCGAGGATCTCCCGCAACTGGCCGAGGTCGCCGTCGCGGACCATCTTCCAGAACTCGGCGCCGTCGGCCGGGTCGCTCAGCGGCAGATTCACGTTCCGCACGCCGGGCAGTTCGACGTCGGGGCCCTCCAGCCGCTGATCGGCCGCGTTGCGGAAGTCGAACACCGTGTGCAGGCCCAGGGACGCCAGGAACGCCGCGTCCTCCTCGGTCGCGTGCGCCAGATGCCCGCTGCGGAACAGCACCCCGTACCGCACCCGCCGGCCGTCCACGGTCGGCAGCCCGCCCACGTCACGGAAATTGCGCACTCCGGTCAGTTCCGGCTCGGTCGACGGGACCTGCTGCGTCACGGGGGCTCCTCCCGGTCGGCCCCGCCGTCACGGCTCGTCGGCGGGCGCTCCGAAGACGATACGACATCGGTTCAGCCGGACGGCGAGTCGTCCACAGGGGTCGTGGGCGTGACCCGCGGCCCCCCGTGGCGCCGGGCTCGGGCGGCTTCCGCCGGCGCCGGCGAGGCCGCGGCGGCCCTCCGGCTCCGCCCCGTCCGAGGCGTCTGCCCGAATTGATCGATTCACTCCGACTCGCCGACTCCGACCCGGACCCGGTCGACTGCCTCCGCCGGCACGGCGTCTTCGTCGGCTGACCTGTCCCGCCCGTCCCGCCTGTCGGGGTGGCCCGCCGAACGCCGGTCCCGCCGCGCGCGCACGGCGATCGCACGCCCAACGCGCCCGCACGCAGACCTATTCCCCGGTTGACGATCTCTTGGGGAGTGGCTCATCTCACCGTGCGTCAATCCCTGCCTACGGTCGCGTAGGTCACATACCAAGGTGAATCATGGCCCGACGTGGCAGACGATTCGAAGAATGACAACAGATCAGTGATCGGGTCGTACGTGGCGGTGGGGGACAGCTTCACCGAGGGCGTCGGCGACCCCGGCCCCGACGGAGCGTTCGTCGGCTGGGCCGACCGGTTCGCGGTACTGCTCGCCGACCGGCGTCCGGAGGGCGACTTCCAGTACACCAACCTGGCCGTGCGCGGGAGACTGCTGGACCAGATCGTGGCCGAGCAGCTTCCGAAGGCCGTCGAACTGGCCCCGGACCTCGTCTCCTTCTGCGCGGGCGGCAACGACATCATCCGGCCGGGCACCGACCCGGACGAGGTCGCCGAACGGTTCGAGCGGGCCGTGGCCCGGCTGGCCGACGCCGCCGGCACGGTGATGGTCACGACCGGCTTCGACACCCGTGGCGTCCCCCTCCTCAAGCACCTGCGCGGCAAGATCGCCACCTACAACGGGCACGTCCGTGCCATCGCCGACCGGTACGGCTGCCCCGTGCTCGACCTGTGGTCCCTGAAGTCCGTGCAGGACCGCAGGGCCTGGGACAGCGACCGGCTGCACCTCTCGCCCGAGGGGCACACGCGGGTGGCGCTGCGGGCCGGCCAGGTCCTCGGCCTCGACGTCCCCGCCGACCCCGAGCAGCCGTGGCCGCCCCTGCCGCCGCGGGGAACCCTGGAGATCCGCCGCGACGACGTGCACTGGGCCCGCCAGCACCTCGTCCCGTGGATCGGGCGCAGGCTGCGCGGCGAGTCCTCCGGGGACCATGTGACCGCCAAGGGCGCCCTGTCGCCGGACGACATCAAGCTGCGGATCGCTCCCGTGGCCTGAGGCCGCCGCCCACGCTGCGGGGGAGGGGGGTGCGGTGACGTGCGCGCGGCTCCGGACGGGCCGCGAGCGCGCTCACCGCACCCGCCGGGTCAACGCCTCCCGTTCGAGGCCCAGTTCGCGGGCCAGGGCCTCGTCCGCCCATTCCTGCGCCCGGGACCGCGGCACCGCACCCGGGTACGACGTCAGCTGCACGGCCAGCCCGTCCAGCAGCGCGGTCAGCCGCAGCGCCGACCCGGCCGGATCCGCGCACGTGAACTCGCCGGCCGCCACGCCTTCGGCGATCACCTCCGCGATCGCCGCCTTCCACTGCCTGTCCAGGTCCCGTGTGACCTCGCGCAGGGCGGGCTCGCGCAGGGACACGGCCCATCCCTCGATCCACAGCCGCCAGCCCTTGGCCTGCCCGGTCGGCGCGTACCAGCGCACCGCGGCCCGCAACCGGCGCAGCGCGGACGTCCGCCGCCCCAGCAGCCGGCGCAGGTGTGCGAGGTCGTCCGCGGCCGCGTACGCGAACGCGTCCGCGACCAGCTTCTCCTTCGTCGAGAAGTGGTACAGCACCAGCGCGTTGCTCACCCCGAGGGCCGAGGCCACGTCGGCGATCCTGACCGCCGCCACGCCGCGCGCCCCGATCTGCTCGATGGCGGCCCGCAACAGCTCCTCCCGCCGCTCCGCCACGCTCAACCGCACTCTCGCCACGCGATCACCCTAGTCGCTGCCCCACCGGCGCCGAACCCGGCCGCTTCGCTCCCGCACGCCCCTGCGGGGCGGCCGCGGCGCAGGAGCGTGGACGTCCTGCGACGGCCTTCCGGAGCTGCTGCACCGTCACCGCCGGCCCGGTCTTCGAGCCGGTCGCGCCGCCGTCACCGTACTGAACGGATCATCAGCACAGGCCCCGTCGTACCGCACCGCCTCCGGGCCGCCGCGGGACGCCGACCATAATGGAAGGCCTCACCCACTCCACCGGGAGGTACTGTGACCGGTTTGCGTCATCCGAGCGCCGGGCTCCGTGCGCTGAGGCCCGAGGCGTTCGGCGCGGACCCGGAAGGTGAGCGCCTGGCACGCATACGCCGCTCGCCGCACTTCAAGAACGGTGTCTTCCAGAACCCCGGGGGCCCCGCACGCACCCGGCCCTCAGGCTCCGGCCTCGACCTCGCCAAGGTGTTCCTCGACCGGGACACCCGGCCGCTGCGCGCCCCCCAGGGCATCGTCCCGGTGCACCCCACGACCTACGCCGACCTGGCCAGACCGCCCGCCACGGGACTGCGGCTGACCTGGACGGGTCACTCCAGCGTGCTCGCCGAGATGGACGGCCACCGGGTCCTGTTCGACCCCGTCTGGGGCGAGCGCTGCTCCCCGTTCCCCTTCGCGGGTCCGAAGCGGCTGCACCCGGTGCCGCTGCCGCTGGCCGCCCTCGGCCCGGTCGACGTCGTCGTCATCTCGCACGACCACTACGACCACCTCGACCTGCCCACGATCAAGGCGCTGGCGGGCACGGACACCCTCTTCGCCGTGCCGCTCGGCGTCGGGGCCCACCTGGAACGCTGGGGCGTCTCCGCGGACCGGCTGCGCGAGCTGGACTGGCACGAGTCCACGCGGGTCGGCGGCCTCACCCTCACCGCCACCCCGGCCCGTCACTTCTGCGGCCGGGGCCTGCGCAACACCCAGCACACCCTCTGGGCGTCCTGGACCGTCGCCGGCGAGGAACACCGGATCTACCACAGCGGGGACACCGGTTACTTCGACGGCTTCAAGGACATCGGCGCCGCGCACGGCCCGTTCGACGCCACCATGATCCAGATCGGGGCGTACAGCGAGTTCTGGCCGGACATCCACATGACTCCCGAGGAGGGAGTCCGGGCCCACCTCGACCTGCAGGGCGGTACGCCGCACGGCGTGCTGCTGCCGATCCACTGGGGCACCTTCAACCTCGCCCCGCACCCCTGGGCCGAGCCGGGCGAGTGGACGCTGGCCGCGGCCGAGGCGGTCGCGCAGCCGGTCGCCCTGCCGGTGCCGGGCCGGCCCTTCGAGCCCGCGGGAGATGTGCCTGCGCGCCCTTGGTGGCGGGACGTCTCCGCGCCCCTTAACCGCACCTGGCCCGTCCCGGAGGTGGCACCGCCTGCGGCTCGTGAGGACCTCGACCTGGTGGGCGAGGCCTGACCCGGACAGCCGGAACGCGGACGCGGTGGCGGGAGACCCGCCGAAGCGCGAGCAGAGAACCGCGAGCAGAGACCCGCGAGCAGAGAACGCAGAGAACGAGGAGAAGCCTCGCCAGGTATTCCTGGCGGGGCTTCTGCGCTTGGTGACGCCGAGGTGGACATGGCCGTGCACCTTGCTCGATCACCTTGCACATCTCTCCCTCTGCGGTCTCAGGCCAGAACGTGCACTCTCCGTGATGGCTGCGCCGTGAGGGAGGTGGGCTGTGGGGGGTGCCGGGGGCGGGTGGACGGTTCGCGGGGGCGCTTGACGGGCGTGCGCCAAGGGTGAGGGCGGTCGGATGGCCGTATGCCTGGTGATCGCTTCTGAGCAGGGCGGATCGCTTCTGATCGGCGGTACTCCGGTGTCATGTGACGGTCATCGGACTGTCGTACGACCCCTCATACCAGAGGAGGACGGTCCTCGGGGGACTTTGTCAACTGCCCACCGCACGTGATGCGCAGGCGACTACTGTGAGTGTCCGTCGGGCGACGCGCGACCGGATCCGCCGGTGCCGTCGGCCGATCGTGCGACGACGCATGCCCGCGGCGCGCACCGCAGGACACCCAGGCCCGACGGACCAGTACGAGGACGCAGATGTCTCACCTCCGAGCACCGGCCACCCGTGCCGAGCGCCGCGAAGGCGGCCGGCACGGGCGACCGGGCGCCCGACCCGCTCCCGCACTGCCCGAGACGCACATACGGCCCCAGCTGATGCGGCTCGCCGTCCTGCCGCCCCTCGCCGTCGCGCTCAGCGCCACCGCCGCCGTCCTGTTCAGCATCCGCTCCGGTGGCGCGCGCACCGGCCCCACCCTGTGGGCGGTGCTCGCCGGCGCGGTCACCGTGGCCGCCGCCGGCATCGTCATCGCCGCCGTCGCCGCGGACCGCGCCGCCCGCTCGGTCGCCGACCGCGTCGACGCGCTGCGCCGCACCGCCGCGCGCGGCGAAGCCGATCTGCACGGCCTGGTCGACGCCCTGCGCCAGGGGCAGCCCCCGCCGCAGCGCGGCCCGCGCCGCCGGCCGCCCGTGGACGCCGACGACTTCGAACTGCTCGCCGCCGACCTCGCCCGTGCGCACGACGGCGCCGTCACCGCCGTCGTGCGCGCCGCCCAGCTCTCCAGCCAGGCGGGCAGCGAACAGAAACTCGAGGTGTTCGTCAACCTCGCACGCCGGCTGCAGTCCCTCGTCCACCGCGAGATCTCGATCCTCGACGACCTCGAGAACGAGATCGAGGACCCCGACCTGCTCAAGGGCCTGTTCCACGTCGACCACCTCGCCACCCGCATCCGGCGGCACGCCGAGAACCTCGCGGTCCTCGGCGGCGCGGTCTCCCGGCGGCAGTGGAGCAACCCGGTCAGCATGACCGAGGTGCTGCGCTCCGCCATCGCCGAGGTCGAGCAGTACTCCCGGGTGAAGCTGGTGCCGCCCGTGGACGGCGAACTGCGCGGCCACGCCGTCGCCGACGTCATCCACCTGCTCGCCGAACTCATCGAGAACGCCACGGTGTTCTCCGCCCCGCACACGCAGGTGCTGCTCCGCGCCAACCTCGTCACCTCCGGGCTGGCCGTGGAGGTCGAGGACCGCGGGCTCGGCATGCCCGTGGTCGAGCAGAACCGGATGAACGCCGTCCTGGCCGACCCCGACCAGGTGAACGTCGCCAGCCTGCTCGCCGACGGCCGCATCGGCCTGTACGTCGTCTCACAGCTCGCCCGCCGGCACCACATCCACGTCCGGCTGCAGGGCAACATCTACGGCGGGGTGCAGGCCGTGCTCGTCGTCCCGCAGGCCCTGCTGGGCAACGCGCCGGAGGCACCGGGCACGGGCGCCGGCGCCGCTGTGCTGCCGCCGCCGTCCCTCGCACAGGCACCGATGGCCCTGCCCGCCGGAAGCGGCACCGGGGGCCCGGGCGGCGGGCCGGCCGAAGCGTGGAGTGCGGTCGGAGCCGGCAGTGCGCCCGAGGGCGTGCCGGGCACCGCGGGGCCCGACGCCGGACCGGGGGGCCGTGCCGGGAGCGGTCCCGCCGGGCAGGGCGCGGCTGCGGCCGGGCCGGACGCCGGACAGGCTCCGGCAACCGGGCGGCGGCGGCACGCCCAGCGCGGGTCCGGGCGGCGCGGGGCCGACAGCGGCGCCCGCGGCCGGGGCGGAGAGGCCCCGGCACCGCTTCCCGTGCGCGGCGCGCACGGGACCCGGCCCACCCCTGCCGACGCCGTGCCCGGCGTCAGCGCCGAGGACCGGGCGGTGGTGGAAGCACACGCCGGCATCCTGCCCACGCCGCGCAGCGGCACCGAGCGCAGCACCACCGACAAACCCCGACTGCCCCGGCGCCGGGCACAGGAGCACCTCGTGCCCCAGCTGCGCGGCGGACCCGTGCCCCGCCAGGACGCCGGCACCGTCGCCGAGCACGACCCCGGTCTGATGGCGGCCTTCCAGCGCGGCATCGGGCTCGCCGAGGCACAGCAGGACGGGGAGCCCGGCGCCGGGTGGCCGGCGGGCGCGGGGCCGCGGGATCAGCAGGTTCCCCGGGCGCCCCACATGGATGCCGAGCACATGGCGGTCGGCCACATCGTGCCCTCCGCGACGGACGCCACCGAACCGGCGCGCACGCGTCCCCAGCACGGCGGTCCGGCACCCCTCAGTCGTGAACGCACCGGTCACGAACTCATGGGCGTCGAGCACCTGGGCCCCGAGCACATGAGCCCTGTGCACAGGGGTCACCGACACCTCGACCCGCCTGACCCGGACGGACCTCACGCCGAACTCCACCACGAGGACGCACAGCACACCGGTCCCGACCACATGACCTCACCCCACATGGCCCCACCGCACACGGCGTTCCCCCACGCGGCACCGGGCACGGCGCCCGACCGCACGCCCGCCGACCGCACGGACGCAGAGCACATGACCCCGCCCCCCACAGCCCAGCCGCACACCCCCGTGCCCGCAGCCGACGGCACCCGCGGCACCGGCCGGACCGACAGGAGCGCACCGGCCGGATGACCGCCCCCGCACGCGTACGTCGTACCCCCACCCCCAGCGCTCCCGCAGACCTTCGTACCCCAAGGAGTCGATCCACCATGGCGAGCGATGCGCCGACCGCCCCGGCATCCGACCTCGACTGGCTGCTGAGCGGCCTCGTGCAGCGCGTACCGCACACCGCGAGCGCGGTGCTCCTGTCCTGCGACGGGCTCGTCAAGTCCGTGCACGGTCTCGACGCCGACAGCGCCGACCACATGGCGGCCCTGGCCTCCGGCCTGTACTCCCTCGGCCGCAGCGCGGGGGTCCGGTTCGGTGACGGCGGAGACGTCCGGCAGGTCGTCGTCGAACTCGACTCGACCCTGCTGTTCGTCACCACCGCGGGCTCCGGCACCTGCCTCGCCGTGCTCGCCGGCCGCGAGGCCGACGCGGCGGTGCTCGGCTACGAGATGGCGATGCTGGTCAAGAGCGTCCGCCCCTACCTCGTGACCGCACCCCGGCAGCACACCGTCGAATCAACGGCGACGAGGCATTGAGCGTGGCCGCGGCCGGCGACGGGCCCTGGCTGGACGACGCGGCCGGACGGCTGGTGCGGCCGTTCACGGTCAGCAACGGGCGCACCGAGCCCAGCGTCGCCCTCGACCTGATGTCCCAGGTGATGGCCACCGGCGGCACCCCGCTGGGCTACCTCGGACCCGAGCACGCGCACGCCCTCGACCTGTGCCGCGCCCCGGTCTCGGTCGCCGAGGTCGCCGCGCAGCTGAAACTGCCCGCCGTCGTCACCAAGGTGCTGCTCGCGGACCTGCTCGACTGCGGGGCGCTGACCACGAAGCCGCCCGTCCACCACCACATTCCCACTGACCGGTCTCTGCTGGAGGCAGTGCTCGATGGACTACGACGACAGCTCTGACCCGTTCCCGACCGCGCTGAAGATCCTGGTCGCGGGCGGGTTCGGAGTCGGCAAGACGACTTTCGTGGGCGCGGTCAGCGAGATCGCGCCGCTCAGCACGGAGGAGCTGCTCACCACGGTCAGCGTCGGCACGGACAGTCTCGACGGCATCGAGAACAAGATGGAGACCACCGTCGCCATGGACTTCGGGCGGATCACCCTCGACGCGCACCACGTGCTGTACCTGTTCGGCACGCCGGGGCAGGAGCGCTTCTGGTTCATGTGGGACGAACTGTCCGAAGGCGCCCTCGGCGCGGTCATCCTCGCCGACACCCGGCGCCTGCAGGACTGCTTCGCCGCCGTCGACTTCTTCGAGGAGCGGGGGCTCGCCTTCATCATCGCCGTCAACGAGTTCGACGGCTCCTGCCGCTACGACGCCGACGAGGTGCGGGCCGCCATCGACCTCGACCCGGGGGTCCCCGTCATCCGCTGCGACGCCAGGATCTCCAGCTCCGGCGTCCAGACCCTGCTGACCCTCGTCCGCCATCTCCTCGCCCACGCCCCCGCAACCGCCCCCACCCATGGCGCCCACATGTGATTTCGCCCTACCGCCCACGGAGCCCCTATATGAGGTACGCCCACAGCGACGGAGCCAGGCCATGAGCTACCAGCCGCCCCGGCCGATCCGGGGGCTGCTGCTCACCCCCGAGGACAAGGAGGCGCCCGCCCGGGTGCACCGGCTGCGCCGCCTCGGTCTCGGGGACCGGCCCGACCCCGCGCTCGACGCCTTCGCCGGGCACCTCGCCCAGCTCACCGGTGCGCTCTACGCCATGGTCAACTTCATCGGCGAGGACCACCAGTTCTTCGCGGGGCTCTGCGCCCCCGCCACCGCCCCGGTGGTGCGGGAGGACGGCAGCCGGGCCCTGATCGGCCGGATGCTGCCGCGCGACCACGGGTTCTGCCCCCATGTGGTGGTGCGCCGCAAGGCACTGGTCCTGGAGGACGTCCGCGACTACCCCCGCTTCGCGGGCAACCCGGTCGTCGACGACTACGGCATCCGCTCCTACCTCGGGGCGCCTCTCATCGACAGCTGCGGTATGGCGCTGGGCACCGTGTGCGCAGCCGACACCATGCCCCGCGCCTGGGGCAGACCGGGCCTGGAGACCATCAAGGCGCTCGCCGCCGACCTCGTCGTACGCCTCGAACGAAGCGCGGAGGACGGCCTTCCGCTCTGACGCCGGGTCACGGTGAGGGACGGACGTGCGGGGCGTGAAGGAAAGCTGTGGCGGCGGTTAAGAAAAGCTCGATGGACCCCCGCCCGCACATACGGCAGATTGCAGGGTGATCACACCCCTCTGACCCGGTGCGGGCTCCTTCGGCATGCCCGCGGGCCGGGCCTCACCCACAGGAGCCGTAGCGTTGAAGGCGCTGGTCAAGGAGAAGGCGGAGCCGGGACTCCGGCTGACGGACGTCCCGGAGCCCGTCATCGGCCCCGGCGACGTCCTGATCAAGGTCATGCGGACCGGTATCTGCGGCACCGACCTGCACATCCGGGCCTGGGACGGCTGGGCGCAGCAGGCGATCCGCACGCCGCTCGTCATCGGACACGAGTTCGTCGGGCAGGTCGTCGAGGTCGGGCGGGACGTGGCCGACATCCGCGTCGGCGACCGGGTCAGCGGCGAGGGCCACCTGGTGTGCGGCAAGTGCCGCAACTGCCTGGCCGGCCGCCGCCACCTGTGCCGGGCCACCGTCGGCCTCGGCGTCGGCCGCGACGGCGCGTTCGCCGAGTACGTCGCCCTGCCCGCGTCCAACGTCTGGGTGCACCGGGTCCCCGTCGACCTCGACGTCGCCGCGATCTTCGACCCGTTCGGCAACGCCGTGCACACCGCGCTGTCCTTCCCGCTGGTGGGCGAGGACGTGCTGATCACCGGAGCCGGCCCGATCGGTCTGATGGCCGCCGCGGTGGCCCGGCACGCGGGCGCCCGCAACGTCGTCATCACCGACGTCAGCGAGGAGCGCCTGGAACTGGCCCGCAAGACGGGGGTGACCCTGGCCCTGAACGTCGCCCGGACCACGATCGCCGAAGGGCAGCGCCGGCTGGGGCTGCGCGAGGGCTTCGACGTCGGCCTGGAGATGTCCGGCCGCCCCGAGGCCATGCGCGACATGATCGCCAACATGACGCACGGCGGCCGGATCGCCATGCTCGGCCTGCCCTCCGCCGAGTTCCCGGTCGACTGGGCGCGGATCGTCACCTCGATGATCACCATCAAGGGCATCTACGGCCGGGAGATGTTCGAGACCTGGTACGCGATGTCGGTGCTGCTGGAGGGCGGTCTGGACCTCGCCCCGGTGATCACCGGCCGGTACGACTACCGGGACTTCGAGGCGGCCTTCGCCGACGCCGCGAGCGGCACGGGCGGCAAGGTCATCCTCGACTGGACCACGTGAGCCGTACCCGACGCACCCCCCTTTCCCGCCGGTACCTTCAGGAGCCCCCATGTTCGACACCGTCCGCGACGACCTGCGCGCCACCCTCGACGAGATCCGCGCCGCCGGCCTGCACAAGCCCGAACGGGTCATCGACACCCCGCAGTCCGCGACCGTCAACGTCACCGCCGGCGGCCGCCCCGGCGAGGTCCTCAACTTCTGCGCCAACAACTACCTCGGCCTCGCCGACCACCCCGAGGTGATCGCCGCGGCCCACGCGGCCCTGGACCGCTGGGGCTACGGCATGGCCTCCGTCCGCTTCATCTGCGGCACCCAGGAGGTCCACAAGGAGCTGGAGGCGCGGCTGTCGGCGTTCCTCGGCCAGGAGGACACGATCCTGTACTCCTCCTGCTTCGACGCCAACGGCGGTGTCTTCGAGACCCTGCTCGGCGCGGAGGACGCGGTGATCTCGGACGCCCTCAACCACGCCTCCATCATCGACGGCATCCGCCTGTCCAAGGCCCGCCGCTTCCGCTACGCCAACCGCGACCTCGCGGACCTGGAGGCGCAGCTCAAGGAGGCGTCCGACGCCCGCCGCCGCCTGATCGTCACCGACGGCGTCTTCTCCATGGACGGCTACGTCGCCCCGCTGCGCGAGATCTGCGACCTCGCCGACCGCTACGACGCGATGGTCATGGTCGACGACTCGCACGCCGTCGGCTTCGTCGGCCCCACCGGCCGCGGCACCCCCGAGCTGCACGGCGTCATGGACCGCGTCGACATCGTCACCGGGACCCTCGGCAAGGCGCTCGGCGGCGCCTCCGGCGGTTACGTCGCCGCCCGCGCCGAGATCGTCGCCCTGCTGCGCCAGCGCTCCCGCCCGTACCTGTTCTCGAACACCCTCGCCCCGGTGATCGCCGCCGCCTCCCTGAAGGTCCTGGACCTGCTGGAGTCCGCCGACGACCTGCGGGTCCGCCTCGCCGAGAACACCGCGCTGTTCCGCCGCCGGATGACCGAGGAGGGCTTCGACGTCCTCCCCGGCGACCACGCCATCGCCCCCGTCATGATCGGCGACGCGGCGAAGGCGGCCCGGATGGCCGAACTGCTGCTGGAGCGCGGCGTCTACGTCATCGGCTTCTCCTACCCGGTCGTCCCGCAGGGCCAGGCCCGCATCCGCGTCCAGCTGTCCGCGGCGCACTCCACCGAGGACGTCGACCGCGCGGTCGACGCGTTCATCGCGGCGCGCGCCGAGCTGGAGGCCTGACCAGGGCGGATCCCTGGGATAATGGAGGGCATGATCGAAGCGCGGCGGCTCCACATCCTCCGTGCGGTGGCCGACCACCGCACGGTCACCGCGGCGGCCGCCGCGCTCTACCTCACCCCGTCCGCCGTCTCCCAGCAGCTGACGGCCCTGGAGCAGGAGACCGGTCACCGGCTGGTCGAGCGCAGCGCCAAGGGCGTACGGCTCACGCCGGCCGGTGAGATCCTGCTCGGCCACACCCACGCGGTCCTCGCCCAGCTGGAGCGGGCCGAGGCCGAACTGGCCGCGTACGGCGCGGGGGAGGCGGGCACGGTGACCGTGGCGGCGTTCGCCACGGGCATCGCCCAGGTCGTGGCCCCGGCGGTGGCCCGTCTGTCGTCCCGGGCGCCCGGCATACGCATCCGCGTCCGCGACGCCGAGGGCGACGAGAGCCTGCCGATGGTCCTGGACCGGCAGGTCGACGTGGCGGTCGCCGTCGAGTACCGGGGCGCGCCGCCCGCCGACGACCCCCGCCTCACCCACGTGCCGCTCTACGCCGAGCCGTTCGACGCGGTCGTACCCGTGGCACACCGCCTGGCGGACGCCCCCCAGGTCCCCCTCGCCGAACTGGCCAAGGACCCGTGGATCGGCCCGTACCCCGGCAACCCCTGCCACGACGTGGTGGTCCTCGCCTGCGAGAGCGCCGGTTTCCAGCCCCGCCTCGAACACTCCTCCGACGACTTCCGTGCGGTCGTCGCCCTCGCCTCCGCCGACGCGGGCGTGGCCCTCGTCCCGCGTTCCGCGCTGCGCGGGATGGACCTGACCGGTGTCGTCGTACGGCCCGTCGACGGCGTCGCCCCGACCCGGAGGGTCTTCGCCGCGGTACGCCGGGGAGCCGAGGGGCACCCGCTGATCAGCCAGGTGCTGGAGGCGCTCGGCGAGGCCGCGCAGGGGTGACGTCCGGCCCTTCCGCGCCCCCCGCCGTGCACCTCCACCGCCCGGCGCGCCGCGGTGCCCCCGGTCCTGCGCTGCGCGCGGCCGGACGCTCCGGCCGGGGGACTGTCGGTGGCAGGGGCTACCGTGCACGGCATGCCGGACGCAGAAGACGTACGCCGAATCGCCCTGTCCCTGCCGGACACCACGGAGAAGGTCGCCTGGAACATGCCCACGTTCCGGGTGGCCGGGAAGATGTTCGCGACCTTGCCCGAGGACGAGACGTCGGTCGCCGTGCGCTGCCCGAAGGAGGAACGGGACGAACTGGTGCTGGCCGAGCCGGAGAAGTTCTGGATCGCCGGCCACGAGGCCCAGTTCGCCTGGGTGAGAGCGAGACTCGCCGCCCTGGAGGACGAGGAGGAGCTGCGGGACATCCTCGCCGACTCCTGGCGCCAGGCCGCTCCGCCCCGGCTCCTGGACGCCCACCCCGAGCCGACGCGCCCGCCCAGGGACTGAAATCCCCGGCGCCCCGGCCGCGGCGTGGCATGATCCCGCGCGACGGGAGAACCGCCCGGAGCGCGCGAGGCACCGCGGCCGGCCCACCGGGCGTGCGGTCACACGGCGTCGCGCTGCTCTTCGCCGCCCGCGCCGACGGTGGCTCCGACGCCCGCGCCGACGCCCGTGAGCCCCCGCCCCGCTCAGCTGCGCGGGGCGGACCGGTCCGGGGACAGGAAGCCCGCGATGCGGTCCCGCAGGCTCGCCGGGTCCAGGCCGTGCGCGGTCAGGTGCTCCTCGATCGTGCCGTAGCGGCGCAGCTCGCGGCGGCCGACGCCGAGGCCGAGCACCCGGTGCGGCACATCGGACAGCGCCTCGCTCACCGCGGCCGTCGACGTCCCCGCGAGATAGGGCTCGACCAGCACGACGTCCGTGCCCGCGGCCTGCGTGGCCCGGCGCAGCCCGCCCGCGTCGAACGGCCGTACGGTCGTCGCGTACAGCACGGTCAGGTCCAGGCCCTCGGTGGCGGCCAGGGCCGCGTCCAGCATCGGCCCCACGGCGACGACGACACCGGAACGGCCCTCACGCACCGTGAGGAAGCGGTGCCCGTCGACCGCCCGGCCCCGCCGGTTGGACTGCACGGACAGCCGCACGTACACCCGGTCGTCGCCCGCGGCGACCGCGTGGCGCAGCAGTGTCTCGGCCTCGTCGGGATGCCCGGGCACGTGCACGGTCCAGCCGTCCAGCGTGTCGAGGAGGGCCACGTCGCCCGGGGCCATGTGGGTGAAGCCCCCGGCCGGCCAGTCGAAGGAGGCGGCGGCGCTCACCAGCACCGCGCCCGTGTCCTGGTGCCCGAAGTCCAGTTTGACCTGCTCGAACGGCCGCTCCACGAGGAAGCTGGCGAAGGTGTGCACGACCGGCCGCAGCCCGGTGAGCGCCAGCCCCGCCGCGGCCCCCACCAGCAGCTGCTCACGGATGCCGACGTTGATCACCCGGTCGGGATGCCGGCGCATGGCCTCCCGGAAGCCGTCGACGCCGATCTCGGCGAGGACGACGGCGACCCGCGGGTCCTCGTCCAGCAGCCGGGAGACGACGGGTGCGAAACGGTCACGCATGGTGTCCATCACAGGGCCCCTTTCCCGTGATCAGGCGTTCTTCGGTTCGACGCGGGCCACGACGACGTGCGGCCGGCCCGGATGCGGCGCGGTGAACGCGGCGTACAGCGCCTCGTGGTCGCGCCCGTCGACCGTCACCGCGGACCAGCCCGCGGCCTCGAACCGGGCGGCGATCCCGCCGGGCAGCGCATGGCTGGCCGAGGAGTTGTCGATCACCACGGTGTGCAGCCGGTCCAGTCCGGCGGGCCCGGCGAAGGCGATCGCCTCGTGGTTGCTGCCCTCGTCCAGTTCGGCGTCCCCGATCAGCACCCAGACCGCGGGGTCGGGCCGGCCCTGTGCCCGCAGGCCCAGCGCGGTGCCCACGGCGATCGGCAGCCCGTGCCCGAGCGATCCGCTGCCGATCTCGGCGCCCGGCACCAGCATTCGGTCCGGGTGGTGCCCGAGCGGGGAGTCGTACGAGCCGAAGCCCGGCAGCCAGTCGACGGGCAGGAACCCCTTGGCGGCCAGCACCGCGTAGTACGCCATGGGTCCGTGGCCCTTGCTCAGCAGGAAGCGGTCCCGGGCCGGGTCGTGGAGCCGCTCGGGACCGACCCGGAGCACCCGGTCGTAGAGCACCCACAGGACGTCGAGGGTGGACGTGGCCGCCGGGCCGTGCTTCTCGTCGCCGGTCATCAGCGCCATCAGGCGGGGCAGGTCGTCGTAGCCGTGCACACGGCTTCCGTCCGCTGAGATCGTCTCTGAGATGGTCATGCAGCGATCCTGCAACCTCGACCATGCTTGAGGTCAACGGGAGAAGTGGCGCGCGACCACCGAGCCGAGTGCGGTATTGTTTCTCTGCGCGTTCGGCCGGGGAAACCCCAGGTCAAACGGCACCGGGACGTGGCGCAGCTTGGTAGCGCACTTGACTGGGGGTCAAGGGGTCGCAGGTTCAAATCCTGTCGTCCCGACTGATGGGAGTCGCAGATCGGAAGGCGGCTTCGGAGCGATCCGAAGCCGCCTTCCGGTTGTTCCGGCGGCTGCCGGCGGGCGTCAGTACGCCAGGCCGACGTGGGCGAGCGCCTGCTTCAGCAGGACCCCGTGACCGCCGGGCATCTCGTTCTGCACGGCGGGGGAGGCGGCTTCCCGGGGGCTGAACCAGACCAGGTCCAGCGCGTCCTGGCGGGGCCGGCAGTCACCGGTCACCGGGACGATGTAGGCCAGGGACACGGCGTGCTGGCGCGGGTCGTGGTACGGCGTGACGCCCGCCGTGGGGAAGTACTCGGCGACCGTGAAGGGCTGCAGGGAGGCGGGGACGCGGGGCAGGGCGACCGGGCCGAGGTCCTTCTCCAGATGGCGCAGCAGCGCGTCGCGGACCCGCTCGTGGTGCAGGACCCGGCCGGAGACGAGGGTCCTGCTGACCGTTCCGTCCGGGCCGATGCGCAGCAGCAGTCCGATGCTGGTGACTTCGCCGCTGTCGTCCACGCGCACGGGCACGGCCTCGACGTACAGGATCGGCATACGGGCCCTGGCCATCTCCAGCTCGTCCGTGGTCAGCCAGCCGGGCGTGGTCTCGGTCATGTCAGACATTGCTTGATCATACTTTCCGGGCGGGGCGCCCGCTGGGTTCACGGGCCGGTTCGTACAGGGACGGCCCGTACACCCGGCGCGCGTTGTCACGGCCCGCCCGGACCGCGATGCGCAGGGCGCCGGCCGGGCTCATCTCGTCGGCCGCCACCCGGTCCTGCAGCAGACCGGCGAGGCCCGGCCGCTGCGCGGCGTCGGTGACGATCCGGCGCAGGAAGGTGCGGCTGCATCCGGGATGCCGGTCGCCTACCTGGGTGATCCGGTCGACCGGCGCCCACGCCCAGCCGGGCTGTCCGGCCAGCGCGACCAGCGGGTCCAGGTCCGGGTAGAGCCGCAGGTCGCCGTCGGGGGAGCCGAGGACGTCGGTGGTGACGATCGCGTCCTTGGCGAGGAAGGTGTCGAACACCGGGGACATGCCGATCCCCCAGGACACGGCCGCCTCCAGCCGGGCCGTCGGGATCGTCTTCACCCGGCCGACGCCCGCCGTGTCGACGCAACCCAGCACGATGCCGCGCACGCCCCGCGCGGCCAGGCCGGCGGTGAGCGCGGCGGCCCGGCGCAGATCGCCGGGGCGTCCGCCGGGCACGGGGTCGGCGTACGTCGTCATGCGTCCTCCTCGGCGGGCCCCGGCCGGTGCGCCCGCGGTCAGGGTTTCACGGCCACCGCGCCGAACTGCGGCACCGGGGCGGCCGGCGCCGGCCCCGCGCGCCACTGCGAGCAGGGCACCAGGCCCGGCTCGACCGGTTCCAGACCGTCCAGGAACGCGGCGATCTCCGCGCGGCTGCGGGCGGTGATCGGCGGGGTGGCGTGGGCGTTCCAGAACTCCATGGCGGCCACGTTGCCCTCGCCGCCCACGTCCCCGTCGTACGTCGGGTGGGTCAGCACCAGGTGGCTGCCGGAGGGCACCGCGTCCAGCAGCCGCCGCACGATGTCCCGGGCCTCCCCGGTGTCCAGCACGAAGTTGAGGATGCCCAGCATCATCACCGCGACCGGCCGGGTCAGGTCCAGGGTGTCCGCGGCGCGCTGGACGATGCCCTCCGGGTCGTGCACGTCGGCGTCGATGTAGTCCGTGACGCCCTCGGGGGAGCTGGTGAGCAGCGAGCGGGCGTGGACGAGCACGATCGGGTCGTTGTCGACGTACACGATCCGCGACTCGGGGGCGATGCGCTGCGCGATCTCGTGGGTGTTGTCGACCGTCGGCAGGCCCGTGCCGATGTCGAGGTACTGCCGGATCCCCCGCTCGGCGGCCAGGAAGCGCACCGCCCGCCCCAGGAAGGCGCGGTCGGCGCGGGCCACGGCGCGGATCACGGGGAACATCCCGGCGACGTGCTCGCCGACCCGCTGGTCGACCTCGTAGTGGTCCTTGCCGCCGATCCAGTAGTTCCAGACGCGCGCGTTGTGCGCCACGGAGGTGTTCAGGCGCGCCGGCCCTGCGGCCGGGGAGTGGCCCTCGCTCACATGTCCGCCCTTCTCCCGTGCGGGTCTCCGCCGCCATTGTGCCGCCCGGCGATCGTGCTGTCCTGGGAAGCGGGCGTCACCGGCGGGCGCGGGCACGGCCCGTGCGGCTGCGGGCGCGCCTGTCGCCATGAGGAACACTGGACCGGTATCCCGACCCCGACCGGAAGAAGGACATGTCCACCACGCCCGCGCCCCTCCTCGACTCGTCCGGACCGCCCGCGGGCCCGGCGGACATCCGGCTGATCGTCACCGACATGGACGGCACGCTGCTGGACGACGCCAAGCGGATATCCGACGGGCTGTGGCCGGTGCTCGCCGAACTGCGCCGCCGCGGGGTGCTGTTCGGCCCGGCGAGCGGCCGCCAGTACGCGACGCTGGCCCGGCAGTTCGCCGAGGTCGCCGAGGGCATGGTGTTCATCGCGGAGAACGGCGCGTACGTGGTCCGCGACGGCGTGGAGCTGAGCTGCGACCCGCTGGACCGGTCCGCCGCCGCGGCCATCGCCCGCACGGCACGGCGGCTGGTCGCTCACGGCGCGGACGTCGGCGCGGTCGTCTGCGGCAAGCGGGCGGCGTACGTCGAGCGGACCGACGAGGCGTTCCTGGAGGAGGTGCGCAGGTACTACGTCGAGCACCGGATCGTGGCGGACGTCACGGCGGTCGAGGACGACGTGCTCAAGGTGGCGCTGTTCGACTTCGGGTCCGCCGAGCACACCACCGCCCCGGCCCTGGCGGAGTTCGCGGGCACGCACCGGGTCGTCGTCTCGGGCGAGCACTGGGTGGACGTCATGAACCGCACCGCGAACAAAGGCGCCGCCCTGCGCGGCCTGCAGCGGTCCCTCGGCGTCACACCGGCGCAGACCATGGTGTTCGGGGACTACCTCAACGACCTGGAGATGCTGGACGCCGCCGAGTGGTCCTTCGCCGTGGCGGGCGCCCACCCCGAGGTGATCCGCCGGGCCCGCCGGCTGGCCCCGTCCAACAACGACGACGGGGTGGTGCGGACCATCGCGCGGGTGCTCGGGCTGTGACCCGGGCCGGGGCGTGCGTCCGCCGCACGGGCCGGCGGCGCCGGTGGCCGTGTCAGGGCTTGCGCGCGACCCCGCCGTACAGCGAGACCGGGGCCTCCGGCTCGCCCCCGGGCCGCCATCGCGTCACGGGGACGATGCCGGGCTCCAGCAGCTCAAGTCCCGCGAAGAACGCGCCCACTTCGGCGTGCGAGCGGGCCACCAGGGTCACTCCGCCGGCCGCGTAGGCCGCGATGCCCTTCTCGACGTTCTCCGGTTCGAGGTCCGCGGTCAGGGTGGACAGCACCAGGCAGCTGCCCGGCGCCAGCGCGTCGACGAGGGTGGCCACCAGGTCGTGGGCGCCGTCCTCGTCGGCGACGAAGTGGAGCAGGGCGATGAGGGACAGGGCCACCGGGCGGCCGAAGTCGAGGACTTCGGCGGCCTGTTCGAGGATGGCCCGCGGATCGCGGGCGTCCGCCTGCACGTACTCCGTGACGCCCTCGCGGGTGCCGTGCAGCAGCGCGTTCGCGTGGGCCAGCACGATGGGGTCGTTGTCGACGTAGACCACCCGCGCGTCGGGGGCGACGGACTGGGCGATCTGGTGCAGGTTCGGCTCGGTCGGAATGCCGGTGCCGATGTCCAGGAACTGGCGGATCCCCGCCTCCTCGGCCACCGCGCACGTGGCCCGGCGCATGAACGCGCGGTTCGCCAGGGCGGCGCGCGGGGCGCTGCCGTCGATCGCCGTGATCGCGCGGCCGAGTTCCTCGTCGACCGGATAGTTGTCCTTGCCGCCGAGGAACCAGTCGTACACCCGGGCCGGGTGCGGCCGCGTGGTGTCGATGTGCTGCATGCCCGGCCCGGTCCCCGTCACGTACCCGCTCCTCGCCCGTCCGGCCCCGGTGGTCGCTCCGGGACGTACGGGGAGCAGTCTGACACGATCATGCGGTGCGCGCGCAGGGCGTTTCGGCCACCCGCCCGGCGGCGCCGGCCGACGCTGCGGCACTGCGGTCCGCGCGGCCGGCCGGGCGCCGCCGGCCCGCTCACGACGGCGGGCGTCCCGCGGCCGGTGCGTCGGCCGCGGAACGCCCGCGTGCTCGTCCCCGGGCGGGTCGCGCCCGGACGCCGTGCCCCGCTCCTCGCGGTGCGCGGTCCTACGGCTTGAGCGGGTCGTGGCCCAGCGTCATCAGCCGGTGCCGGCGGCGGGTGTCCTCCGGCGTGCTGACCGGCTGCGGCTCGTTCTCCAGGTCCGCCAGTTCACCGACCGTGTCGACGACCTTCCGCATCACCCGGAGGTCGTCGTCGGTGAGGTCGGTACGGCGCTTCTGCAGGATCGCCAGGACATGCCGCCCGGTGGGCGTGCCGGACTCCTCCGGCAGGGCCTCCGTCTCCTCGTCGGCGTCCCGGACCCTCAGCCAGGCCGCGAGTTCCGCGGAGGTCATGTTGACCACGCGGTGGAAGTCCTCCCACAGCGCGTCGAGTTCCAGGGTGTCGGCCACGGGTCTCCCCTTCCGTGCGGGACCGGATGCGCTAGCGGGACGCGTCGTCGTGCGGGTGGTTCTCCGCCTCGAACATCCAGCGCTGCTTCTCCAGGTCGGCGGTGACGGCGATCAGCAGGTCCTGGGTGACCGGGTCGGCCTTCTCGGTCGCCCCGATCCGCTCGCGCAGCCGGCCGATGGCCGCCTCCAGCGCCGACACCATCAGCTCCACGGCCTCGGTGTCGCGCAGCCAGCCGTCCTTGGCGCCGGGCAGCGCGAAGGACGCCGCGACGGTCTCCGGACGGCCGTCCGGCGGCACGCCCAGCGCGGCGGCACGCTCGGCGACCGTGTCCGAGTGGGCCCGGGCGGCGGCGACCACCTCGTCCAGCTGGAGGTGGATCGACCGGAACCGCGGGCCGACGACGTTCCAGTGCGCCTGCTTGCCGATCAGCGACAGTCCGAGCAGGTCGACCAGGGTCTCCTGCAGGGCGGTCCCGGTGACGCGGAGCGCCTCCTCGGGCAGCGTGCTCTTGACCACGGTCATGGTGGGCGGGTCCCCTTTCGTCGGTGGTCTGCGGTCACGTCCGTCAACGCGGGTGCCCCGCCGCCGGGCGGACAAACCGGCTGCTCAGCGCGCCGGCTGCCGATCGGGGAGCAGCGCGCCGTGCGGGCCCTCGGCTCGTCCGCGGACGGGCGGGGAGTCTTCCCAGCGGGCCGCTCGGAGTCTATAGTCGAAAACTAGCAGTGCTAATTAAGGTGCTGTGCAGTCCGGTGCCGGTGCACAGCGTCCTAGGTGTCTCAGGTGTCGTAGGTCAGGAGTACCAGCCGTGCGTCCCGTCCACTTCGCGGCCGCCCGCCGCACCCCCATCGGCAAGCTGCGCGGAGCCCTCGCCTCCGTCCGCCCCGACGACCTGGCGGCCACCGTGATCCGCCATCTGGTGGCCGACGTGCCCGCGCTCGACCCCGCCCGCATCGACGACGTCTACTGGGGCGCCGCCAACCAGGCGGGCGAGGACAACCGCAACGTCGCCCGCATGGCCGCACTGCTGGCCGGACTGCCCGACTCCGTGCCCGGCGCCACCGTCAACCGGCTGTGCGCCTCCGGCCTTGAAGCGGTCACCACCGCCGCCCGGACCATCGCCGCGGGCGAGGCCGACATCGTGATCGCGGGCGGCTCCGAGTCCATGAGCCGCGCACCGTTCGTCCTGCCCCGCCCCGACGAGGCGCTGCCGCAGCGCATCGAGACCCACGACACCCGGCTGGGCTGGCGGCTGGTCAATCCCGCCATGAAGGAGCTGCACGGGCTGCTCTCCATGGGTGAGACCGCCGAGGAGGTCGCCGCACGGCACGGCGTCTCCCGCGAACGCCAGGACGCCTTCGCGCTGCGCAGCCATCAGCGCGCCGCCGCCGCGCGCAGGAAGGGCCACTTCGACGACGAGATCCTGCCGGTCGAGCGGCCGGACGGCATCGTGGTCGAGCAGGACGAGTGCGTGCGCGAGGACACCTCGCTGGAGAAGCTGTCCCGGCTCAAGCCGGTCTTCCGCGCGGACGGCACGGTCACGGCCGGGAACGCCTCGCCGATGAACGACGGAGCGGCCGGTCTGCTGCTGGTCAGCGAGGAGGCCCTGAACGAGCTGGGCCTGGAGTCCCTCGGGCGCTACGTCGCGGGCGCCTCCGCGGGCGTCCACCCCGACGTGATGGGCCTCGGCCCCGTCCCCGCCACCCGCAAGGCGCTGGCCCGGGCCGGCTGGAAGATCGACGACCTCCAGGAGGCCGAGTTCAACGAGGCGTTCGCCGCCCAGGCCCTGGCCTGCGTCGACCAGTTGGGCATCGACCCCGACCTGGTGAACCCCACCGGCGGCGCGATCGCGCTCGGCCACCCGCTCGGCTGCTCGGGCGCCCGCATCCTCACCACCCTGCTCCACCGGATGCGGCGCACGGGCGCGGAGCGCGGCCTGGCGACCATGTGCGTCGGAGTGGGGCAGGGCAGCGCGGTGCTGGTCGAAAGGCACTGACCCCTCTGCGGCATTCTCGTCCGCGGAAGGCGCCGGCCAGTGCGGGCGGGGCGCACTCCGGCCGCCCAGCATGCGTGCGCATAGCATCGGTTCCTCCATGGACACGATGACCCTCTGGCACATCTCCGGGTGGGGGTTCGCCGCGCTCGCCGGCGCAGCCCTGCTCGTCGGCTTCTCCAAGACCGCCGTGAGCGGGGCCAACACGGTCAGCCTCGCCGTCTTCGCGGCGGTCCTGCCCGCCCGCGCCTCCACCGGCGCCCTGCTGCCCCTCCTGATCGCCGGCGACCTCCTCGCCGTCGCCACCTACCGGCGGCACGCGCACTGGCCCACGCTGTGGCGGCTGTTCCCGGCCGTCGCGGCGGGCGTGGCGGCGGGCACCCTGTTCCTGGTGTGGGCCGGCGACGGGGTCGTCCGCACCTCGATCGGCGCGATCCTGCTGCTGATGGCCGGGGTGACCATATGGCGCCGGCGCACGGCCGGGGCGCCGCAGCCGCCCGGCGCGGCCCCCACCCGCGCGGGCCGCGTCAAGGCGCGCTTCTACGGCGTCCTGGGCGGGTTCACCACGATGGTGGCCAACGCGGGCGGCCCCGTGATGTCGCTGTACCTGCTGTCGGCGGGCTTCCGCAAGCTCGGCTTCCTCGGCACCTCCGCCTTCTTCTTCCTCGTCGTCAACGTCTCGAAGGTGCCGTTCAGCGCGGGCCTCGGCCTGATCGACGGGCGTTCGCTGCTGCTGGACGCCGCGCTCGTGGCGTTCGTCCTGCCCGGCGCCTGGTTCGGCAGGTGGGCGGTGGACCGCATCGACCAGCGGCTCTTCGAACGGCTGGTGATCGCGGCCACCGTCGCGGGCGGGTTCCAGCTGCTGCTCCGCTAGGGCCTGTTGCGGAAGTGCACCGCTGGGCAGCTGAATCCTGTGGGTCGGTACAGTCGCGTGCATGCTTAAGCCAGTGCTGCGTGTAGTTGAAGCGGGCGGTCGTACCGTGGACGATCCGACCGAGGAGGCTGTCCATGACCTGCTGTCTGAGATGAATCTGTCGCACCGGTTTGTGATCCTGAAAAGACTCGATCTGGAGCCTGTGGATCAGCACTACATTCAGGTGTACCTGAACGACGACTTCAGCTACCAGGTCGAGTACCGTGAAGGCAGTGCAGACAAGCACTACCAGGCCCACGTTCCAAGGCTCCATGAAGTGTTCGGCCCGGAAGAGTCGACCGCCAAGGTGATGATGGACTGGGCTCACGATCGACAGGGATGGCGGGAGGCGTTGCCGTGGACCCCCATGCCTTTTCAGTGAAGGGTTACAGCCACTCGTTGATCGCCGCGACCAGGACTGTCGCCTCGTAGCGGACGGCGAGCTTGTCGTACCGCGTGGCGACGGCGCGGTGCCTCTTGAGTCGGTTGATCCCGCACTCGACCGCGTGACGCTGGCGGTAGTCGGCCGGGTCAAAGTGCGGCGGCCGACCGCCGCGGGAGCCGCGTTTCTGGCGGTTGCGTGCCTGGTCGACCTTGTCCGGGATGGTGCAGCGGATCCCGCGGCGACGCAGATAGGCACGGTTCCTGCGGGAGGCGTACGCCTTGTCAGCACGCACTCGATCGGGACGCACACGTGGCCGGCCCGGCCCGAGGCGGGGTACTCGGACCTTGTCCAGCACTGGTTCGAACTGCGGCGAGTCCCCGCGCTGTCCGGCCGTGATCACGATCGACAGGGGCTTCTGGCCCTGCTCGACGGCCAAGTGCAGCTTGGTAGTGAACCCGCCACGCGAGCGTCCCAGCCCGTGATCACGGGGCTCGATGAAGACGCCACCGGGGGGGGCCTTTTGCAGGTCGCCCTGCCTGCGGGCCCCGGCCGCGTGCTGGTGGGCGCGGCAGACTGTGGAGTCGACGCTCAGGTCCCACGTGATCGCCCCCTTTGCATCGGCCAGGGACTGGAGCCGGGTGAGGACCCTGTGCCAGGTTCCGTCTCGCTGCCACCGGCGGAACAGGTCATAGACCCGGCTCCACGGTCCGTACTCGACAGGAACCTCCCGCCACGGAACACCGGTCCGGACCCGGAACCGTATGCCGTCGATCAGTCGCCGCCGGGGCCAGACGGGCGGCCGCCCTGCCCTGGCTCCCTTCGGCAACAACGGCTCAAGCACCGCCCACTGCTCGTCCGTGAGATCTCCCCGACCCATGAACGTGATCATTCACAGCCCGAGATCCACTTTCGATACACGGCCTAGCGCCCCGGCAGCGCCGGGAGGCCGGCGAAGGAGTCCGCGACGTGGTCGGGGCGCCGCCGGCGTCCCGGAGCGTCCGGGGCCGGCACCTGCCGTCCCCGAGCGGGACGGCACGCGCGGACGCCGAGGAGCGCATGGTCCGACCCGGGCGACCCGGGCGGCGGCGAGCCGCGCACGACCTCGTACGCTCACCCCCATGTCCGTGCACGTCCTCGTCCTCGGCGGCACCGCCGAGGCCCGCCGCCTCGCCGCCGACCTCGCCGCACGGCCCGGGGTGCGGGTCACCACCTCGCTCGCCGGCCGGGTCGCCCGCCCCGCGGCGCTGCCCGGCGAGGTGCGGACCGGAGGCTTCGGCGGACCCGACGGGCTGGCCGACTGGCTGCGCACGCACCGGGTGGACGCCCTGGTGGACGCCACCCACCCCTTCGCCGGGACGATCACGGCGAACGCGGCCCGCGCGGCACGGGCCACCGGCGTGCCGGCCGTCGTCCTGCGCCGCCCGGGCTGGCGGCCGGGTCCCGGTGACCGCTGGCACGACGTCCCGTCCCTGGCCGGGGCCGCCGAGGTCCTGCCCGGCCTCGGCCGCCGGGTGTTCCTCAGCACCGGCCGCCTCGGTCTCGCGGCCTTCGCCCACCTGTCCGGCCTGCACTTCGTCGTCCGGTCGGTGGAGCCGCCCGAGCCGCCGCTGCCGCCGGACATTCGGGTGATCCTCGCCCGCGGCCCGTTCACGGCCGCCGGGGAGAGGGAGCTGCTGCGCGCCCACCGCATCGACGTCCTGGTGACGAAGGACAGCGGCGGGGAGGCGACGGCCGCGAAACTGACGGCCGCGCGCGACCTCGGACTGCCCGTCGTCGTGGTGCGCCGGCCCCCGCTGCCGGAGGGCGTGGCGGCGGTGCCGGACGTGGCGGGCGTGCTGCGGCGGCTCGGCTTCGGCGAGCCCGCGCCACCGGGCGCCCCCTGAGCGCCCCCGCGTGCCGGGGCGCGGCCGGCCGCCGGGGCGCGGTCAGTCCTCGGCGGGGCGCCGGCGCAGCAGGTACGTGTCCATGATCCAGCCCTTGCGCTCCCGGGCCTCGGCCCGCAGCCGCTCGATGCGCGGGGCGGCCTCCGCGAGCGGCCCGGAGACGAGGATCTCGTCCGGCGTGCCGATGTAGGCGCCCCAGTAGATGTCCATGTCCTCCCCGGCGTACCGCCGGAACGCCTGGTGCGCGTCCAGCATCACGACCACGTCGTCCACCCCGTCCGGGAAGCCATCGGCGAGCCGCCGCCCGGTGGTGATCTGCACCGGCCGGGCGACCCGGTTCAGGCCCGTGCGGTGCCGGGCGGCCAGCGCCGAGACGCTGCTGATGCCGGGCACGACGTCGTACGCGAACTCCACCGCGCCCCGCTCCAGCACCTCCTCGAGGATGCCCAGCGTGCTGTCGTAGAGCGCGGGGTCGCCCCACACCAGGAAGGCGCCGGTGCCGTCCTCGTCCAGCTCCTCGGCGATCAGCCGCTCGTAGATCCCGGCGCGGGCGCTGCGCCAGTCACCGACGGCCGGCGAGTAGGCCGCCCCGCCCGCCTTCCGGTCGCGCTCCGGGTCCCGGGCCCGCACCACCCGGTACGACCCCTCGGGCAGGTGCGCGTCGAGGATGTCCCGGCGGAGCCGGGTGAGATCGCTCTTCGTCTCGCCCTTGTCGAGCAGGAAGAACACGTCCGTGCTCCGCAGCGCCCTGACCGCCTGCAGGGTCAGCTGCTCGGGGTCGCCCGCACCGATACCGATGACATGAATGGTTCGCACGCCCCGAGTCTGCCGCACGCCCCGGCCGGCGCGTCCACCGCCTCCGCGCCCCTCCGCGACCCGGCCCGGGTCAAGGGCCCAGCCGGGGCGCCTCGGCCCGGGCGTCCACCGGGGCCGCGCCCTGCTCCACCCGTCCGGCCAGCTCCCGCGCCCACCGGGCGAGCCCCGGCAGATCCATTCCGTACGGCCGGTCCTCGCCCTGCCCGGTCTCCCACTCCTCGACCGCGTCCGCGCCGCGCCGCAGCAGCCGCGCCCCGCCGACGGCGTTCCCGCGGGCCGCGTGGGTGAGCCCCACCGCCAGCTGCGCGAGCCCCCGCCACAGCGCCCGCTCGTCCCGCGGGCCCGACTTCCAGGCGTCCTCGAACACCTCGTGCGCGTGGAACGGCCGTCCCGCGGCGAGCAGGGCCTGCGCCTCGGCGACCGTCTCCCGCGGCGTCCGCACCACTCCCTCGGGCTGCCGGGGGACGCCCTCGGCGCCGTACGGCAGGGGGCGCCCCAGCCCGTCCCGGGGCCGGGCGTTGCGGGCCCGTCCGGCCCCGTCGCGGTCCCGGGCGTCCGATGCGTCGGCGTTCGTCATACCGCGATTGTGCCCCGTTCCGCCGGGGCCTTCTTTCGGCGCACCCCCGGGCGTGGGGTAAAGTGCTGTCCGCACGATCACGCGGGCACCCGGGTGAACCGTGACGGGACGTGGCGCAGCTTGGTAGCGCACTTGACTGGGGGTCAAGGGGTCGCAGGTTCAAATCCTGTCGTCCCGACTCGTGAACGCACGGGTCAGGGGTGGTTCCGGAGAGATCCGGAACCACCCCTGACCCGTTCTCGCGGACCGGGCACTCTCCCCGGGCGCCTGGCCGCGTCAGCGGGGGCCCGCGGTCAGGGGGCCACCGCGCGGCCGGTCTGCGGGGAGATCCGGCCGGCGCACAGGCCCTTGGCCGCCAGCGTCTGGGCGATGCGCGGCACGGCGGCGAGGGTGTTGGCCGGCCACTCGTGCATGAGGATGATCTGGCCGTTGGACAGCCGGGACACGGCCTGCACGATCGCGTCGGTGCTCGCGCCGTTCCAGTCCTGCGAGTCGACGTCCCAGATGATCTGCCGCAGGCCGTACTTGGCCTCCACCGCCTGGACGGCGGCGTTGGTCTCCCCGTACGGCGGGCGGAACAACTGCGGCGTCCCGCCGCCGGCCGCGGCGATCGCCTGCTGGGTGCGGGAGATCTCGGAGTCGATCTGCGCCTGGCCCAGCTGGGTCAGGTGGGGGTGGGTGTAGCTGTGGTTGCCCACCCACATGCCGGCGTTCACCTGGGCCCGGACCTGGGCCGGGTAGGCGGCGGCGAACTGGCCCTCGTTGAACATCGTGGCCCTCAGGCCGTTCTGCCTCAGGGCGTTGAGCAGGGCCGGGGTGTGGTCGTTGGACGGGCCGTCGTCGAAGGTGAGCCCGACGTAGCCGGTGCAGGCGGCGGCGTGCGCCGGGGCGGCGTCGACGGCGGAGGTGACGGTGCCGGCCACGGCCGTCGCGGCGACGGCGAGTCCGGTCAGCAGGGAGCGGGGGGCGGCGCGCATGAGGGTGGGTCCTCCTCGGGGCGGGCGGGGCCGCGGTGGGGGGCGGGAGGGACGGGGACGGGAGGGCTCAGCCGCTCACCGTGATGTTGGAGTAGCCGCTGCTCTGGTAACCCTCGGTGGCGAGGATCATGTAGTAGCTGAAGCTGCCGAGGGGCATGCCGGCGCGGGCCCAGGCGTCGAAGTGGTTGCCCGTGGTGATGGTGCCTCCGGTGCGCTTGGACTGCCGGACGCTCCAGTACTGGTTGAAGGTCCGGGTGCCTTCGACGGAGGGGGCGTTGTAGCGCGTCGTCTGGTAGATGTCGTACGTTCCGCCGTCGCTGGTGACCGTGCCCTTGTAGGTGCCGGTGGGCCGGTAGTTGCCCCAGTTGTCGACGATGTAGTACTCCACCAGCGGGTTGGAGGTCCAGCCGTACAGGGCCAGGTAGCCGTTGCCGGACGGGTTGAAGCTGCCCGAGTACTGCACGTTCCTGCGCCCGCCGTTGCTCCAGCCCTTGCCCGCGACGAAGTTGCCGCAGTTCGTCCACGAAGTGCTGTAGTTGCCGCCGTTGTTGAGGGTCATCGAGACCGAGCCGCCGCCGTCGGTCCAGAAGGAGTAGTAGAAGCCGTTGTGGGTGCCGGTCTGGTTGGTGGTGATGGTGGTGGCGGCGTGGGCGGTGCCGGGCAGCAGCAGCCCGGACGCGGACGCGGCCAGGGCCAGGGTGCCGGCGCGGGTCAGGAAGTTCCTGCGGTTCATGGGCCCTGAGAGGGCGTCGTTCATGTCCATGCTTCCTCCTGGGTGAAGGCCGGCGAGGGCGCGCGAGCACGGCGGAAGGCGAGAGCTCGATGTGTCATGTCCACGCCATACGCCACGACGGGAGCGGTTCCCTGCCGGGGGAGGGGCTGATTGCTGGAGAGTATGGAGCGCGCGCGAAACGGCGGTCAATGCATCTGTTTCCGAAACTTCTTCGAAAGTTATTGGTCCCGACCAGGGGTGTGCTGTCGCAACTTTCGGCAGCGGTGGGCCGGTCGGGGCCGTGTGCCGCCGGATAACGGTTTGGCTGCGTGCGTGCACGACCGTTGACCGTTTGTCCTGGTGACTCCTACTGTCCAGCCGTACTTTCGACCAAGGCAGCGAAACTTTCGGAAGACGGGACAGTCATGCGTACACGGATGCCCAGAGCGCTGGTCTGCGGCGCCACGCTCGCCCTCGCGGCGAGCCTCGCCGCCTGCGGGGACTCGAACGGCGCGGGCACCTCGAACGACGGCAGGATCCATGTGCTGGTCTACGGGGACGCCAGCAACAAGGTCGAGAAACAGATGATCGACGCCTTCAACAGGACGTCGGACGTCAAGGCCGTCCTCGACACCATTCCCGGCGCCGACTACCAGCAGAAGCTGCAGACGATCATCAACACGCCGCAGGCGCCGGACGTCTTCTTCAACTGGGGCGGCGGCAGCATCCAGCCGTTCGTCGAGGCCGGGCTGCTCATGCCGCTGGACGGCTTCGTCGAGAAGAACCCGAACCTGGACGACAAGTTCCTGCCGTCCGTCTACAACAGCGCCGTCGTCGACGGCAAGCCCTACGGCATCCCCATGCGCGGCACGCAGCCGGTGCTGCTGTTCCACAACAAGACCGTGCTCGACGAGGCGGGCGTGCGGCAGCCCGAGACCTGGGACCAACTCCTCGACGCCGTCAGGAGACTGAAGTCCGCGGGCGTCACCCCCATCGCCCTCGGCGGCGGCGACCAGTGGCCGACGCTCATGTGGTTCGAGTACGTCTACGACCGCGTCGCCGGCCCCGAGCTGTTCCGACGCGCCCTCGACGGCGACAAGGCCGCCTGGGCGAGCGCGGACAGCAGGAAGGCGCTCGGCATGCTGAAGGAGCTCGTCGACGCCGGCGCCTTCGGGAAGAACTACGACTCGGTGAAGTACACCAACGGCGCCTCGCCGGCGCTGGTGGCCCAGGGCAAGGCCGGCTTCGAGCTGATGGGGTCCTGGTACTACGCCCAGCAGCAGCAGGACGCCGCGGGCTTCGCCGCCAAGGGCCTCGGCTACAGCACCTTCCCGACCGTCCCCGGCGGCAAGGGCGACCCGTCGAACGTCGTCGGCAACACCAACAACTTCTACTCGGTGCTGAAGAAGACCCGGCACCCCGAGGCGGTCGCGAAGTTCCTGAAGCTGATGTACTCCGACGAGTTCGTCAAGGCGCAGCTCGCCATCGGCAACCTGCCCACCACCACGAACACGCCGAGGTTCCTGGACACGTCGGCCAGCCCGAAGTACTCCCGCTTCCAGTACGACCTCGTCGCCAGGGCCAAGTCCTTCCAGCTCTCCTGGGACCAGGCCTACCCGCCGGCCGCCATCACGCCGATCCGCCAGGCCGTCCAGCAGTTCTTCGACGGGCAACTCGACACGGACGGCTTCATCAAGGCCATGCAGGCCCTCCCCACCGAGTGAACCGCCCATGACCACACAGCTCACGAGCGCTCCGCCCGCCGCCGCGGCCACCGGGAAGGCGCGGCGGCGGCCGGCGGACCGCCGTACCGCCCACGGGACGCGTCCCGGGTTCCTCTGGGCGCTGCCCGCCACCGTGTTCTTCACCGTCTTCGCCGTGGCACCGCTGATCATGGTCGCGGTGCTGTCCTTCATGAGCTGGAACGGCCTGGGCACACCGCGGTTCGTCGGGACGGACAACTGGAGACGCATCCTCGACGACCCGGTGATGATCAACAGCATCTGGCTCACCCTGCTCCTCACCGCCCTGGGCGTGGTGATCCAGACCCCGCTGAGCATCGTGCTCGGCGTCTGGGCCGCCGGGCACCAGCGCAACCGCGCCGTCCTCTCGGCGGTCTACTTCGTCCCGCTGCTGCTCTCCTCCACCGCCGTGTCGGTGCTCTGGCGGGCGCTCCTCGACCCGAACTTCGGCATTCCCGCGCGGATGACCTGGCTGTTCGGCGACGGCAACCTGTTCGGTGAGCAGGCCACGGCCATCGGAGTGCTCGCCTTCGTCAGCACGTGGCAGTTCACCCCGTTCCACACGCTGATCTACCAGGGCGCAGCCCGGGCGATCCCGCCGGTGCTCTACCAGGCGGCGGCGATCGACGGCGCGGGGCGCTATCGCCAGTTCTTCCACATCACGCTGCCGCAGCTGCGCAACGCGGTCATCACCTCGACGATCCTGATGACCGCCGGCGGGCTCACCACCTTCGAGACCGTGCTCATCCTCACCCAGGGCGGACCGGGCACCGACACCACGATCAGCGCCTACTACATGTACCAGAAGGCGTTCAAGGGCTTCGACTTCGGAGCGGGCTCGGCCATCGCCCTCTGCCTGGTCGTCGCCGCCACCCTCGTCTCACTGATCGTCGTCCGTGTCTCCGGCTACGACAGGATGCGCAGCGACGCGGAAGGGGTGTCATGAGACGCCGCCCCCACTACCTGGCCGGAGCCGGCTCGCTCGTCTGGCTGGTGCTGGTGGCCCTGCCGCTGTACGTGATGCTCGCCGCGACCCTGCGCACCCGGCAGGACTACGCCGCACGCGGCCCGGTCTCCCTCCCCGGCGACCTCACCCTCGACAACTACACCGGCGCGTTCGACTCGGGGTTCGGCCGGTACCTCCTCAACACCGTCGTCGTCACCGTCTGCGTCGTCGGCGTGGTGCTGCTGCTCGTGCCGCCGCTGGCGTACGCGATCGTGCGCAGCCGCAGCCGCGTCACCTCGCAGATCTTCCGGCTGTTCCTGCTGGGCCTCGCCATCCCCGCCCAGGCCGTCGTCGTGCCGATGTTCTTCCTCATCAGCGAGGCGGGGTTGTACGACAACCTGCTCGGCGTCATCCTCCCCACCGCCGCGTTCTGCCTGCCGATGTCGGCGCTCGTCCTCAGCGGGACCATGCGCGACATCTCCCCGGAGCTGTTCGAGGCCATGACGGTGGACGGAGCGGGTCCCGCGCGGATGTTCTTCCGGCTCGTCGTGCCGCTCTCGCGGGGCGGCCTGTCCACGATCGTGGTGTTCTCCGCGCTCCAGGCCTGGAACGGCTTCCTGTTCCCGCTCGTCCTGACCCAGTCCGAGTCGACCAAGGTCATCACCCTGGGTCTGTACAACTTCCAGACCGCGCACGGCATCGACATCCCCGGCCTGCTGGGAGCCGTGACGCTGTCCATGGTGCCCGTCCTGCTCGTCTACCTGTTCGCCCGCCGGGCCCTGGTGCAGGGTCTGATGGGGATGGGAGGAAAGTGACCGCCAACGTGGCCGTAGAGACCACCCCCGACGTCCCCCTGTGGAAGGACCCCACCCAGGAGATCGGCGCCCGCGTCTCCGCGCTGATCGACGCGATGACCCTGGAGGAGAAGACCGCCCAGCTGTACGGCGTGTGGGTGGGCGCCTCCGACGAGGGCGGGGAAGTCGCACCGCACCAGCACGACATGGAGGAGGCCGTCGACCTCGACGCCCTCCTGCCCGCCGGCCTGGGGCAGCTGACCCGCCCCTTCGGCACGGTGCCCGTCGACCCCGCGCTCGGCGCGCTCTCCCTGCTGCGCACCCAGACCCGGATCGCCGCCGCCAACCGCTTCGGCATCCCCGCCCTCGCCCACGAGGAGTGCCTGGCCGGATTCGCCGCCTGGGGCGCCACCGCCTACCCCGTGCCGCTGTCCTGGGGCGCCACCTTCGACCCCGCCCTCATCCGCCGGATGGCCGCCGCCATCGGCCGCGACCTGCGGTCCGTCGGCGTCCACCAGGGCCTCGCCCCCGTCCTGGACGTGGTGCGCGACGCCCGCTGGGGCCGCGTCGAGGAGACCATCGGAGAGGACCCCTACCTCGTCGGCAGCATCGGCACCGCCTACGTCCAGGGTCTGCAGTCCGCCGGCGTCGTCGCCACCCTGAAGCACTTCGCCGGCTACTCCGCCTCGCGGGCCGGCCGGAACCTCGCCCCCGTCGGCATGGGACCCCGTGAACGGGCCGACGTCGTCCTGCCCCCCTTCGAGATGGCCGTGCGCGAGGGCGGAGCCGGCTCCGTCATGCACGCCTACACCGACACCGACGGGATGCCCTCGGCGGCCGACGAGGACCTGCTGACCGGACTGCTGCGCGACACCTGGGGGTTCGAGGGCACGGTCGTCGCCGACTACTTCGGCATCGCCTTCCTCAAGACCCTGCACGGCGTCGCCGGGGACTGGGCCGACGCCGCCGGCACGGCCCTGCGGGCGGGTGTCGACGTGGAACTGCCGACCGTGAAGACCTTCGGCACGCCCCTCGCCGAAGCCGTCGCCGCCGGCCGGGTGCCGGAGGCGCTCGTCGACCGCGCCCTGCGCCGGGTGCTCACCCAGAAGGCCCGGCTCGGCCTGCTCGACGCCGACTGGAACCCGGTCCCGGCGGTGCTGGCCGGAGCGGACCTGGACGACCCCGACGCGCTGCGCGGCACCGTCGACCTGGACACCGCCGGGAACCGGGATCTGGCCCGGACCGTGGCGGAGGAAGCGGTCGTCCTGCTGGCCAACGACGGCACCCTGCCCCTCGGCCGGCCCCGCCGCATCGCCCTGGTCGGGCCCAACGCGACCGATCCCGCGGCCGTGCTGGGCTGCTACTCCTTTCCCCGGCACGTCGGCGTGCACCACCCGCAGACACCGCCCGGCATCGACCTGCCCACCCTGGCGGACGCCCTCGCGCGGGAGTTCCCCGACGCGGAGATCACCGTCGCCCGCGGCACCGGCGTCGACGACGGGGACCTCTCCGGCATCGCCGAGGCCGCCGACGCCGCGCGCCGGGCCGACGTCGTCGTCGCGGCCCTCGGCGACCGCGCGGGTCTCTTCGGCCGGGGGACCAGCGGTGAGGGCTGCGACACCGGGTCGCTGGCCCTGCCCGGCGCCCAGCAGCCTCTGCTCGACGCGCTGCTCGACACGGGGACGCCGGTGGTGGCGGTCCTGCTGTCCGGCCGGCCCTACGCCCTCGGCCGCGCCGTGGACGAGGCGGCCGCGATCGTGCAGTCCTTCTTCCCCGGCGTGGAGGGCACCACCGCCATCGCCGGCGTGCTCAGCGGCCGGACCAACCCCTCCGGACGGCTGCCCGTCAGCGTGCCCCGCGACACCGGCGGCCAGCCCGCCACCTACCTCGGCGCCCGGCTCGCCCAGGCCAGCGACGTGTCCAGCATCGATCCCACCCCGGCCTTCGCGTTCGGCCACGGTCTGTCCTACACGTCCTTCGCGTGGGACGACCTGGCGGTCGAGCGGCCGGAGACCGACACCGGCGGCGAGTTCTCCCTCGCCTTCACCGTGCGCAACACGGGGGAGCGGGCCGGCACCGAGGTGGTCCAGCTCTACCTGCACGACCCGGTCGCCTCCGTCGTCCAGCCGGTGCAGCGCCTGATCGGCTACGCCCGGGTGCCGCTCCACGCCGGTGAGAGCCGCCGGCTGCGCGTGGCCGTGCCCGCCGATCTCGCCTCCTTCACCGGCCGCGACGGGCGGCGGGTGGTCGAACCGGGGGAGCTCCGGCTGCGCCTCGCGGCGTCCAGCGCCGACACCCGCCTGACGGCGACGGTGACCCTGACCGGCCCCGAACGCCAGGTGGGCCACGACCGCAGGTTCCACGCGCGGTTCGAGCAGGAGCCGGTGTCGCCGCCGACGCACCCCGCCGCCTGAGCCGCGCCGCGCCCGGCCCGGCCCGGTCCCCGGCGACGGGGGGACCGGCCGGGCCGGGCGCGGCTTCGCGTCCAGCCGGTGCCGTCCGGCGCCGGTTGCGGTGTACTGGCTTCCAGGCGCCGGTGCGCACCGCGAGGGAGACCGACGAGTCGCGCGGCGGACCGAAGGACGTATGTACATGAGGACATACACACATACGGACGTACGGACCTGTGCCTGAAATGATGTCTTGACAAAGTATTGACAGGGGCCCCGGCACAGGCTTGTATCCCGTCCCAACGCAACAGCGTCCTTCCCCCGTCGCACGCACAGTGAGGTGCTGGAAAGATGGACCGCTCTTCTCGCTCGCGCTCCCGCGGACTGGCCCCCGCCGTGGCCGTGGCCGCCGCGGCAGCCCTCACCCTGGCCGGCTGCTCCAGCAGCTCCGGCGGCAAGAAGGCCGAGGAGGGAGCGGCGGACGCCTCGGCGGGCAAGGCCGGCACCCCCCGGATGACCGTCGCGCTCGTCACCCACCAGGCGCCCGGCGACACCTTCTGGGACACCGTGCGCAAGGGCGCTCAGGCCGCGGCGGCCAAGGACAACATCAAGCTCGTCTACTCCGCCGACCCCAACGCCGGCAGCCAGGCCAACCTGGTGCAGAACGCCGTCGACCAGAAGGTCGACGGCATCGCGGTGACCCTGGCCAAACCGGACGCCCTCAAGAGCGTGATCGGCAAGGCGAAGCAGGCCGGCATCCCGGTCGTCGGCCTGAACTCCGGGCTGGCCGACTGGAAGAAGCTCGGCCTGCTGGAGTTCTTCGGGCAGGACGAGAGCGTGGCGGGCGAGGCGTTCGGCGAGAAGCTCAACACCACCGGCGCCAAGAAGATCGTCTGCGTGATCCACGAGCAGGGCAACGTGGGCCTCACCCAGCGCTGCGACGGCGTGAAGAAGACGTTCAAGGGCACCACGGACACCCTGTACGTGAACGGCACCGACATGCCGTCCGTGAAGTCGACCATCACGGCGAAGCTGAAGCAGGACCACTCCCTGGACACCGTCGTCACCCTCGGGGCGCCCATCGCCCTGACCGCCACGCAGTCCGTGGGAGACGCGGGCAGCAAGGCGAAGGTGGCCACTTTCGACCTCAACGGCCAGCTCGTCAAGGCCGTGCGGAGCGGCAGCATCCAGTTCGCCGTGGACCAGCAGCCCTACCTGCAGGGCTATCTGGCGGTGGACTCCCTGTGGCTCTACAAGAACAACGGCAACTACAGCGGCGGCGGGGTGCAGCCGGTGCTCACCGGCCCGGCCTTCGTCGACAGGTCCAACGTCGACGAGGTCGCCGGGTTCGCCGCGAAGGGCACCCGGTGATGAGCGTGGCCCGGCAGGCTGAGCCGGCGGCGGGCACACCGCCGGCGTCCGGTCCCGGGCGGACCGGCGGCCGCACCGCCCGGCGGCCGCCGGCGCTCCGGCTGCTGGCCCGTCCCGAGGTGGGCGTCTTCCTCGGCGCCGTCGCCGTCCTGGTCTTCTTCCTGATCGCGGCGCCGCCGGTGCGCGACGGAAGCTCGATGGCGAACATCCTGTACCAGTCCTCGACCATCGGCATCATGGCCCTGCCGGTGGCCCTGCTGATGATCGGCGGCGAGTTCGACCTCTCCTCGGGCGTCGCGGTGATCTCCTCGGCGCTCACCGCGAGCATGCTCAGCTACCAGCTGACCGTGAACGTGTGGACCGGCGTGGTCGTCGCCCTGGTGGTGTCCCTGGCGATCGGCGCCTTCAACGGCTGGATGGTGATGCGGACCGGGCTGCCCAGCTTCCTGGTCACTCTCGGCACCTTCCTCATCCTGCAGGGCGCCAACCTGGCCGTCACCAAGCTGATCACCGGGAACGTCGCCAGCGACGACGTCAGCGACATGGACGGCTTCGGCCGGGCGAAGGCGGTCTTCGCCTCCTCCTTCGGCGTCGGCGGGGTCCAGGTGAAGATCACCGTCGTCTGGTGGCTGGTCTTCGCGGCCCTCGCCACCTGGGTGCTGCTGCGCACCCGGTACGGCAACTGGGTCTTCGCCGTCGGCGGCAGCAAGGACAGCGCCCGCGCCGTCGGCGTCCCGGTGCGGTTCACCAAGATCACCCTGTTCATGCTGGTCGGCTTCGGCGCGTGGTTCGTCGGCATGCACAACCTGTTCTCGTTCAACACCGTGCAGTCCGGCGAGGGCGTCGGCCAGGAGCTGATCTACATCGCCGCGGCCGTCATCGGCGGCTGCCTGCTCACCGGCGGCCACGGCTCCGCGATCGGCCCGGTCTTCGGCGCCTTCATGTTCGGCATGGTGCAGCAGGGCATCGTGTACGCCGGCTGGAACCCCGACTGGTTCAAGGCCTTCCTCGGGGTGATGCTCCTCGGCGCCGTCCTGATCAATCTGTGGGTCCAGCGCTCGGCGACCCGGAGGTGAGCCATGACTGACGACACGGCCGGAACCCACGGCGCCGTCCTGCCGGACGGCGCGCCCGCCCCGGACGGCCCGCTGGTCGAACTGCGCGGCGCCGGCAAGTCCTACGGCAACGTCCGCGCCCTGCACGGCGTCGACCTGCGCGTGCACGCCGGCAGGGTCACCTGCGTGCTCGGCGACAACGGCGCCGGCAAGTCCACCCTCATCAAGATCATCTCAGGGCTGCACCAGCACACCGAGGGCGAACTGCTCGTGGACGGGCGGCCGGTGCGCTTCAGCAGCCCGCGGGAGGCCCTCGACCGAGGCATCGCCGCCGTCTACCAGGACCTGGCCACCGTCCCGCTGATGCCGGTGTGGCGGAACTTCTTCCTCGGATCGGAGATGACGAAGGGCCCCTGGCCGGTCCGCCGTCTCGACATCGCCCGGATGAAGCGGACCGCCGACCGCGAACTGCGCAACATGGGCATCGTCCTGGACGACCTGGAACAGCCCGTCGGCACCCTCTCCGGCGGCCAGCGCCAGTGCGTGGCGATCGCCCGCGCCGTCCACTTCGGCGCCCGTGTCCTCATCCTGGACGAGCCGACCGCCGCCCTCGGCGTCCGGCAGTCCGGCGTGGTCCTGAAGTACATCGCCGCGGCCCGCGACCGCGGCCTCGGCGTCATCTTCATCACCCACAACCCGCACCATGCCTACATGGTCGGCGACCACTTCAGCGTCCTGCGCCTCGGCACCCTGGAACTGAGCGCCGAACGCAGCGGGATCACCCTCGAAGAGCTGACCGACCACATGGCCGGCGGCGCCGAACTCGCCGCGCTCAAGCACGAACTGGCCCGGGTGCGCGGGGTCGACGTGGCGAAGCTGCCCGACGGGGGCGAGTTCACCGCGCCCGTGGCGACCTCTGAGGAAGGGACGACCTGACCATGGCCCACCCCCCTGTCCTGGACCGCATCCGGGTCGGCTCGGCCCCCGACTCCTGGGGCGTCTGGTTCCCCGACGACCCGCGGCAGGTGCCCTGGGAACGCTTCCTCGACGAGGTGTCCGAGGCCGGATACGACTGGATCGAGCTCGGCCCCTACGGCTATCTCCCCACCGACCCGGCCCGGCTCACGGAGGAAGTGGCCAAGCGGAACCTGAAGGTCTCGGCGGGCACGGTCTTCACCGGCATGCACCGCGGCCCCGCCGTCTGGGAGGAGACCTGGGCGCACGTCAGCCGGGTCGCCGCGCTCACTCGGGCGATGGGCGCCCGGCACCTGGTCGTCATCCCGTCCTTCTGGCGGGACGACAGGACCGCCGAGCTCCTCGAACCGCCCGAGCTGACCCTCGAGCAGTGGGCGCACCTGACCAAGGGCATGGAGCGGCTCGGCCACGAGGTCAAGGAGGCGTACGGCCTGGACATCGTCGTGCACCCGCACGCCGACACCCACATCGACACCGAGGAGCACGTCGAGCGGTTCCTGGACTCGACCGACTCCGAGCTGGTCAACCTCTGTCTGGACACCGGCCACTACGCCTACTGCGGCGGGGACAGCGTGCAGCTCATCGAGACCTACGGCGAGCGCATCGGCTATCTGCACCTCAAGCAGGTCGACCCCGCCGTCCTCGCCGGGGTGGTCGCGGACGGGGTGCCGTTCGGGCCGGCCGTGCGGCGCGGGGTGATGTGCGAACCGCCGTCCGGGGTCCCGGAGCTGGAGCCGGTGCTGCGGGCGGCACAGCGGCTGGGCGTGGAGCTGTTCGCGATCGTCGAGCAGGACATGTACCCGTGCGAGCCGGACGAGCCGCTGCCGATCGCGGTGCGCACCCGGCGCTTCCTGCGGTCCTGCGGGGCCTGAGGAGCGGTCGGCGTCTCGGCGGGCCGGGCGGGGCCGGGCGGGGCCGGGGGGCGGAGGGGCCGCCGTGGTCTCCGCGCTGCCCGGGGAGCCGCCGTGATCCGTGTTCCTGCTGACGTCCGACGGATTCGGCCGCCGGGGGCGCGGGAACCAACGGGGGCACATGGGCGTTGTGCTCGATGACGGGGGACGCCCGCGAGGACGGGAGGACGAGATGACACACCGCGCGCACTCACGCACGGCGCCGGAGGACACCGCCGAAGCGGACGCGTCGCGCCGCGACCGCTTCGGCACGCTGCCGGAGCGGATACGCCCGCAGGACACGGTGGAGACGAAGCCGGCGACCGCGCCGGACCCGGCCCGGGACACGTACAACCCCGACGAGTGGCTCATCCGGTACTGCGGCTGACCGGGCGCGCCGGGCGGGCGCGAGGCGCCGCAGCCGGCCTCAGGCCCGCCTGACCTCGGCCGGCGTCACCGGCCGGTGCTCGTGCAGGGAGAGCGTGCACGCCTCGGCGATCCAGCCGGCCTCCAGCGCGTCCTCCACGGTGCACGGGGAGGGGCGGGCGCCGGCCACGATCTCCGTGAAGGCGGCCAGTTCGGCACGGTAGGCGTCGGCGAAGCGGTCCATGAAGAAGTCGTGCGGGGCGCCGGACGGGAAGGTGGCCCCGGGTTCCGCCGAGCGCAGCGGCAGCTTGTCGTCCAGGCCGACGGCCAGGGAGTCCCGGAAGCCGTGCAGCTCCATGCGCACGTCGTAACCTCGGCCGTTGTGACGGGAGTTGGACACCACTGCGAGGGTGCCGTCGTCCAGGGTGAGGACCGCCGCGGTGGTGTCGGCGTCGCCCGCCGCCTCGATGTGGACCGCGCCCCGGTTGCCGCCCACCGCGTACACCTCGGCGACCTCCCGGCCGGTCACCCAGCGCAGGACGTCGAAGTCGTGCACGGAGCAGTCCCGGAAGATGCCGCCGGACGCCGCCACGTACGCGGCCGGCGGCGGCGCCGGGTCCAGGGTCGTGCAGCGGACGGTGTGCAGTGTGCCCAGCTCACCCGCCCGCACGGCGGCCCGCGCGGCGGCGAAGCCCGCGTCGAAGCGCCGGTTGTAGCCGATCTGGACCGGCACCCCGCCGCCCCGGACGGCCTTGAGGACCTCCAGGCCCTCGCGCATCGTCCGGGCCACGGGCTTCTCGCAGAAGACGGGGACGCCGGCCTCGACGCCGGCCAGGATCAGGCCGGGGTGGGCGTCGGTGGCGGCCGCCACCACGATGCCGTCCACCCCGGCCGCCAGCAGGGCCTGAGGCGAGTCCGCGACCTGTGCCCCGAAGCGCTCGGCCACGGCCCGGGCCGCGTCCGCGAACGGATCGGCGACGACGAGCGACTCGACGGCGTCGAGCCCGGCGAGGGTCTCGGCGTGGAAGGCGCCGATGCGGCCGAGGCCGAGGATTCCGATGCGCATGGTGCTCCTTGAGTGCGGAAGGGGCTGCGGGCGGGCGGGGCGGGTCCGAGGGCGTCCCGGGCGCGGTCGGTCACCGGCGGGCACCCGTCGAAGACCCCGGAGGAAGCCGAGGCGGCGGCCCGCCTACACGTCCACCCATCCGCCGCTTGCCGCCGACTCCGCCATCGCGTCGAGCAGCACCGCGGCATGCACGGCGTCCGCGAGCGTGGCGCCGTGCGGCGTGCCCTCGGCGATGGAGCGGACGAAGCGGTACGCCTCGATCACCTTCAGGTCGTCGTAGCCCATCGCGTTGGCGGCGCCGGGCTGGAACGCGGCGAACTCGCCGGCGCCGGGGCCGACGTGGACCGTGCTGACGGGCTGGTCCTGGTAGCCCGTACCGCGGCTCACCCGCAGTTCGTTCATCCGGCGGAAGTCCCAGGACACCGCGCCGCGGGCGCCGTGCACCTCGAAGCCGTAGGAGTTCTGCTCGCCGACCGAGACCCGGCAGGCCTCCAGGACCCCGCGCGCGCCGGAGGCGAAGCGCAGCAGGCAGCCGACGTAGTCCTCGTTCTCGACCGGTCCGGGCTCTCCGCCGGGGGCCAGGGCGTGACCGGCCGTCGTCCCGGCCGGACGGGGGCGGCCGGGGACGAAGACCGCCGTGTCGGCGGTCAGCGAGGTGATGTCGCCGAGCAGGAAGCGAGCCAGGTCGGCGCCGTGCGAGGCGAGGTCGCCGAGCACGCCGCTGCCGCCGCGCGCGCGTTCGTACCGCCAGGTCAGGGCACCGTCCGGGTGGGCCGCGTAGTCGCTGAACAGGCGGATGCGGACGTGCGTGACCGCGCCGATCTCCCCGGAGGCGATCAGCTCGCGGGCGGCCTCGACGGCGGGTGCGTTGCGGTAGTTGAAGCCCACCGCGCCCTGGACCCCGGCCCGGGCGGCGGCGTCGGCGACCGCGCGGGCGTCCCGGGCGGTCAGGCCCACCGGCTTCTCGATCCACAGGTGCTTGCCCGCCTCGGCCATCGCCACGCCGATCTCCCGGTGCAGGAAGTTCGGCGCGGTGACGCTGACCGCCTGGACGCGCGGGTCGGCGGCCACGTCGCGCCAGTCGCGGGTGGCGGAGGCGAACCCGTACCGCTCGGCGGCCTCCTCGGCCCGGCCCGGCACCTCCTCGACGACCGCGACCAGCCGGGGCCGCAGCGCGAGCCGCGGATAGTGGTGCGGGAGGCGGGCGTACGCTCGGGTGTGCACCCGGCCCATCCAGCCGAACCCGACGACGGCGACACCCAGCGCGTCCGCCATGGCAGCTCCCTCTCCGGTCCGCGCGGGCCCGCTCGGCGCGCGCGGATCCCGGCTCCGCGGGACCTCCCCTTCCGCGGGGACCGGTCCCGGTTCCGTCCGGCTCACCTTTGTACGGACAAACTCCGGTGTCAACCCGCCGGCCGTGCCCGGACGCACCGGCGACCAGACGCGCGGACCAACAGGCGCGCGGGCGATCAGGCGCGCAGGCGATCGGGCGATCAGGCGTGCGGGCGGTGGAGCGGGTGCGGTCAGCGGGCGGTGCGGACGCCGTCCAGTGCGATCGCGAGGACCCGGTCGCGCTGGGCGTCGTCCTCGAACGCCGTCGCGGTGATCCCGGCGACCATCCGCAGCAGATCGCCGAAGTCCATGTCCGTGCGGGCGACGCCGGCCCGCTGGGCGCGCTCCAGCAGCGGGCCGCCGGCCGCGTACATGGAGTCGCGGCAGGACTGGAAGATGTCCGACGTGCCGTCGAGGGCCTCCCGCACGGCGCGCTTGGTGACCATGTACCCGGCGAACCGGTTCAGCCAGGCGGTCAGCGCCTCCCACGGGTCCCCCTCCCCGAGGTCGACGGCGGCCCGGCACAGGCTGTTGACCTCGTCGGCGTAGACGCTCTCGAACAGGTCCCGACGGGTCGGGAAATTGCGGTACAGCGTGCCGATGCCGACGCCGGCGCGGCGGGCGACGTCCTCCAGGGAGGCGTCCGCCCCGTGCTCGGCGAACGCCTCGCGGGCGGCCGTGAGCAGGGCGTCGTAGTTGCGGGCGGCGTCCTTGCGGTGCGGCCGGCGGGCCGCCACGATCTCGCTGACGGGGAACGACGTGGCCGGCACTGGTGCCTCCAGGGGGAGAGGGTCGATTGAAGCGGAGGTTCACCTCCGCTACAGTGGAGGGGTACCTCCACTTTAGCAGTGCGGGGGGTGCTCCGCCGTGGCCGGACGCGGCCCGCGCACCCCGCCCGCACTCCACCGCACGGCCCGGGCGGCCGTGCCCCCGTCCGACCCACCGCGTCCCTGTTCCGGAGAGGCTTCTCCATGCAACGCACGTCCACTCGCCTCACCTTCGCGATCCTCGCGACCGGCGCCGGCGTGTTCTCCATGCTGCAGTCGCTGATCGCGCCGGCCCTGCCGACCGTCCAGCACGCCCTGCACACCTCCCAGTCCACCGCGACCTGGGTGATGACGGCCTACCTGCTGTCCGCCTCGGTCTTCACCCCCATCCTCGGCCGGGTCGGCGACCTGGTCGGCAAGAAGAAGACCCTCGTCGCCGTCCTGCTGGCCGTCCTCGCCGGGTGCCTCGTCGCCGCGCTGGCCCCGAACATCGGCGTGCTCATCGTCGCCCGCGTCGTCCAGGGCGTCGGCGGCGCCCTGTTCCCGCTGTCCTTCGGCATCATCCGGGACGAGTTCGCCCCGGCGGAGGTGAGCGGCAGCATCAGCAACCTCTCCGCGGTGATCGCCGCCGGCGGCGGGGTCGGCATGGTGGCCGCCGGGCCGATCGTCTCGGCGCTCGACTACCGCTGGCTGTTCTGGATCCCGGTCGGGATCGTCGCCGTGGCCGTCCTGATCGCCGTGCGCGGTGTCCCCGAGTCGCCCCGGAGGGCGCAGGGCAGGGTGAGCTGGACCGGCGCCCTGCTGCTCTCCGGCTGGCTGGTGGCGCTGCTGCTCCCGCTGAGCCAGGCCGGGCAGTGGGGCTGGGGTTCGCCGAAGGTGCTCGGCCTGTTCGCCGCCGCGGTCGTGCTCTTCGCCGTGTGGCTGGCCGCCGAGGCCCGCTCGCGCTCCCCGCTCATCGATCTGCGGGTGCTGCGGCTGCCCGCGGTGTGGACCACGAACACGGCCGCCCTGCTGTTCGGCGCCGGCATGTACGCGATCTGGTCCTTCCTGCCCGGGTTCGTCCAGACCCCGGCAGCGGCGGGCTACGGCTTCGGCGCCAGCGTCACCGCCTCGGGCCTGCTCATGCTTCCCATGCTGGTGGCGATGTTCGTCTCCGGTGTCCTGTCGGGCCGCCTGGAGCCCCGCGTCGGAGCCAAGGCGCTGCTCACCACCGGCGCCGCACTCGGCGCGCTGGCCTGCGGCTTCCTCACCCTGTGGCATGACGCGCAGTGGCAGATCGCCGTCGTCGCGGGTTTGTTCGGCCTCGGTGTCGGGCTGGCGTTCGCCTCGATGGCCAACCTGATCGTGGGCAGCGTCCCGCCCGAGCAGACCGGCGCAGCGACCGGCATGAACGCCAACATCCGCACCATCGGCGGCTCGATCGGCGCCGCGCTCACCAGCGTCCTGGTCACCGGCCGGCTCCAGCCCTCGGGCCTGCCCTACGCCTCCGGCTACACCCACGGCTGGGCGCTGCTCGCCCTCCTCTGCCTCGCCGCGGCCGGCGCCGCCCTCCTCGTCCCGGTCCGCCGCTCCGGCTCGCCCACGCGGGTCGCCGTGCCGGGGACGGCACGGGAACCCGTCCGGGTGCGGTAGGGTTGACCTGCGCGATCACGCGGGAGACTCCGTGTGCATCCGCGGCGGGACGTGGCGCAGCTTGGTAGCGCACTTGACTGGGGGTCAAGGGGTCGCAGGTTCAAATCCTGTCGTCCCGACTGGAGACAGTCGCAGGTCAGGGCCGGTTTCGGAGCAATCCGAGACCGGCCCTTGATCGTTTTTGGGGACCAGTCGGGGACCAGTGCTCCCTTGACCGGTGTCAGCGGGGCATGACGATTGGTCCCGGGAGCGAGCGGGGGGCGCGGACCGCGCTGAGGTGTGCGGAGAGTGCTGCGCCGGCGGCCGTGATCTTGTGGACGTCGGGGTGGAGGTAGCGCTGGGTGGTCATGAGGGAGCCGTGGCCGGCGATGCGCCGCCTGATGTGGACCGGGACTCCCGCGTCGGCGAACCAGGTGAGGCCGGTGTGCCGGAGGTCGTGGCGGCGAAGGTGTTCGTAGCCGAGCCGGATGACCACGTCGTCCCAGTGGGTGGCGTCGCGCAGGACGGCGGTGGAGATGCGTCCGCCGCGCGGGCCGGTGAACAGGCGGGCGTCGGGGTCGGTGCCGGCGGACAGGATGCGCTGGGCGACGAGGGGACGGATCTCCTCGATGATGGGGACTTTGCGGGCCCGCTTGCCCTTGGTGCCCTTGTCGGTCAGTCCGCCGGGTGCGGGTGTGGTCTGGCGCCGCACGGTCCAGATCCACTGGTCGGTGTCGATGTCCTGGACGCGGCAGCCTGAGACCTCGCCGATTCGGGCGGCGGTGCACGCGGCGAAGACGACGACGTCTCCCCACCCGCGGTACTGGTCGTGGGAGGCGGCCACGAGCGCGTCGGCCAGCTCGATGAGGCTGTCCCAGTCGGGCAGGGCCAGCGCGCGCGGATTACGGAGTTCGTCCTCGGCCTGCTTGTAGACGCTCAGCGTGACATGCCCGGACCTCTGGACCCCTGCCGCTGCGCTAGGCTCCCCGCCGGGGCGAGAAGAGGGGGTTTCGCAGGTGACGCCATTTCGCATGGGTGAGTGGACGGTCGACGTCCTCGTGTCCCTGGGGGTGCTGTGGGCGGCGACAGGCAGGTGGCGTGATTACCCGAACTCTGATGGTAGGACGGCCGAAGAGGTTGCCGTTGTGGCAGTGAGGCGGTCCCGAACGTTCAACCGTTTCGTCCTCGCCGTGCTCGTAGCTCTGCTCCTGACAAACATCGTGGTCGTCGTCAGTTACTGAGCCAGCAGACATCCGCTTTGTAAGATCAATTTGTCCCCGCTGGAGCCGCTGCCGTCGGCTGTCACGTGCATCCTGCGGCGAACGTCACCACCGGGCAGTCGACAGCCGGGCACTTGACACGCCGTACGACCATCGCGATCACCACCGGAACACTGCCTACTGAGGGGGAACTCCGTGATGTCGCCCATTCTTGGGCGGCGGCGACTCCCGTGGATCGGCGGCCTTGTGGACGTTGAGGTTGAGGCAGTCCCAGACGAGGACGGTCGGGCGGCCGGGCTGCTGGTGTGCGGCAATCAACAGGTCCCGGTAGTCGCGCCAGGAAAAGCTCGTGCGTCCGTCGCGGTTTGCGTCGTCGCGGTGGGGCCGGTGGATCGGCCTCGGGTGGTGGCCTGGTCTGTAGCAGGTCAGAGCGGCGATGGAGTCGCGTCCGCGGGAGCGGCCGCGGACCCGCACTGCCGGGGTGCGGCCGCGCTGGGACCAGGTCTTCGTGTGCGGCGGCGTCATGGAGGAGCCGGCTTCGTCCTCTCGGACGAGCCAGGCTCCACTCACCGCCGCGAGGCTTGCGCGCAGGGCCGGGTCTCCTTCCCCTGGCCGGCCGCGGCCTCGTCGTCGCGTTCCAGGGCCCGGCGGGCGGGGGCCTGGCAGGACCAGCCGTTGCGGACCCAGCAGCTCGCGCACGCCCTGAATGGTGCAGGTCAGGCGGAAGCGCCTGCCGGCACGGTTCTGATCCGGCCCGGGGTCCGGCGCTGGTCCTCCCAGCAGTGCACTGCCGGCCTCCTGGCCGGCTCCGCCTCCAGCCGCGAGAACTGCTTGCGGCTCTGTCCCGGGAGCGACGCCGGCCCCCGTGACCGCGGAGCGCGCGGTCCGCCTTCCTCCCGCGCCTGCCGCCACCGCCGCCGCACCGACCGGACGCTGACGCGCAGGTCCTTGGCGGTCAGCGAACTCGCCTCGCCCCGGGCGAACCGCACGGCCGCCCCACGACACACGAGTTCAACCTCAGCATGGAGCGTCCACGAGGCGTCGTTCGTGCCGTCCATGCACTCGCTCACAAGATCAGCGACAGAGCCCTTTCGTCCGGCCGATCATGACGCGGCGGATCGCTGATCAACCCTGTCCTTGAAGGTCGCCCGAGAAAGGGGATGAAAGGCGCTGCCGGCCAGAAAGAACAGTACGGCGATGGTCAGCCATCCAGGCACTCGAAGCGGCAGAACGAATGAGGTGACAGCGATGGGGCCGAGCAGTGCGCCGGTGGCGGTTCCACTGTTGAGAACGCCCTGGTAGGAGCTGGATGCCGTTGAATTACCCAGCGTGAAGCTAAGGCTCCATACGCCAGCGGAAGACTGGATTTCCCCCAAGGTGAGCACCGCCGCACCCATCAGTATCAGCACGCTGCTCCCCAGTTGTCCGAAAAACGCGGCACAACCGAATGCGGCGCAGGCGACCGCGAAACTGACTCCGGAGCGAAAGCATGCGGTGGTGGCTCGCTTCGGGTCATCTAGACCTCGACTTAGGCGCACCTGAAGAAGGATGACCAACGCCGTATTGAGAATGAGGCAACCGGAGATTATGATAGGTGGTGCCTTTGTGGCTGTGGTCACCCACAGGGGAAGGCCGGTCTGCAGTATGGCTATGTGCAGTGCCAGGATCGCGCTCAGCAGCGTTAGCCCAACGAACGGGGGATTGCGTAGCGGGTTGACGCTGGCGGATCCGGCCTTTGCGTGTGGTTCGCGTTGATCGCCGGGCCGAACGGACCTGATCTTCGCCATGAATCCGGCAGTAATCAGGAACGTTGCCGCATCGACGGCAATGAGGGTGCTGTAAGCCAGCGGGGTGTCTGCTACCAGCGCGATGGCCGCCAGCGCCGCTCCTAGGCCGGTGCCGGCATTGCCGATGGCGCGAATGTAGGCACGACCGCGCAGGCGTTCAGCAGGCGGAAATACCTCGTAGACGAGAGCGTTACGTACCGAGATCGCGCCCTGATCCAGGAACGTAACAGCGGCGACGGCCGCGAGAAAGGCGGGAAAGGAGCTGACGAATAGATATCCGGTTACGCCGATGCCTTCGGCAATGAGCAGGGTGGTCAGCACCCGGACGGTCCCCAGGCGATCGGCGAGAATTCCCACCGGATAGCCGGCGACGATACCGAAGATCCCAGCCACTGTGAGGCCGATACCGAGCTGCTGCGGGGGTATCCCTCGGACATGGGTGAAGAACAGGATACTCGTCGCAACGAACATCCCGTTCCCCACGGTGTTCACCAGTGTGGCAGCCGAGAGGAGTAGTAAAGGACGGGAATTGAGATGCCTAAAGGGTCCCTTTAAAGCCTGATATAAGCGTTTTTGCATGCCGAAAATCAACTCTCTCTGGGTGAGTCTCAATTCACGTCAATCGTGAATATGGGCAAAGGGTTCGCCATCTCCCGCCGAGGATCGATCTTGGCAATCTAACCGATCTGTTGTCAACCTCGAACTACCGCATGAATTCTGTTACTCAGACTGAATACGGGTGGCGGGCTGACCGCCGATCGTCAGCAGTTCCGTGAGGAGTTACGGCTCCGGGCGGCTGAGCGGTTCGCCCGAGGCGAGGCGGGTTCGGGGTGCGCAACGGACAGGGCTCCCGTGCCGTTGAGGGAGGTGTTCGGCGTCTCAACTCAGCAGCGGTGCAGACTCCCGCCACACCGCCGTGCACTCGTCAACCTCGTGTACCTGCGCCAGCGCGTCCGGACCCCGGTGGGGCGGGTCCGCGGCCGCTCCCGAGGACGCATCTCGACTGCCGCCGTGACCTGCTGCAAACTCGGCCACCGCCCGAGACTGACCTACCGGAACTCAAGCCGGATGCGGTGGTCGACCGGGTCGTGGATATCCGAATTCGGAAGCCCAGGGCAACCTCTGAGTGTCCGGGTCGGGCGAAGTCCTGGAGTTGAGCGACACCGCCGCCTTCATATTCCGCCAGATCGACGGAGTTCGAACGCTGGAGGAAATCTCCACCGTGGTGGCGAGCCATTACGACGCGGAGTTGGAGGAAGTTCAAGAGGATGTGCGGGACCTCCTGACCGAACTGCTCGTGAACGAAGTCGTCACAGTCGTCACACCGCCGAGGCCAGACGCGCCGGACCCGGGTCTGCTTCAAAGTCAACGAGCTCGTGCACGGTGGACTCAATGGGCTCTCGTGCAAGACGTAGCGGACATGCGGGCCGCCGAAGCAGCCATGGGCGACGTGCGGTTGACGTTGGTGGCTGCGGAAGGACGAGGTCGGCGTTGACCAGCCTGCCGACAGATGCCATATATGAAGTGAACCGTGTACGGGCGAAGTTTGGTCTGCTGCCCGCAGGGGCTGGATGAGGGTATGGCCGTCTGGGAGCGGGTGTTCGGGGCGGCGATGGACGTGATCGCGGACTGCTTCGCGCGGCCTGAGACGCGCGCGACGGCGATGGAGATGATCACCGGCTGCTGACGGAGTCGGACACCCGGAACCGCTGGACGCCGGTCCAGGCGCTGGAGCGGCACCCGCGAGTACGACCGGGCCCGGCTCGACGTCCGGGCCGGCGACACCCCGGCGGACAGCGGGAGAACGGCACCGGCGTCCTGGTCGCCCGCCGGCGCCTGGACCAGGGCCAGGTGACCTGCTGGAACGAACGCCCGCGGGGGCCGTACGAGTTCGGGGCAGGGCAGCGGGGCGAGCCGGGCCGGCCCGCAGGGCGGACGGTGGTCGTGGCAGCAGCTGGGAGTGCGAGGACGGCGGCGGCGATCAGTGAGAACAGCGGCCGGCGCTCCAGGAGTGGCGCCGCCGCCATCAAGCCGTCGCGCAAGCGTGCCGCCGGCGCCGACACGTTCTCCAGGACCGGCTACGACCGGAACCGCATCCGCCGTGTCGGACGGTGTCCGTCTTCACCTGTGAAGTCAGCGGAACACCACGGCGCCCCTGAAAACACCAGGACCCCGCACGCGCCACTGGCTGCTCAGGCGTGCAGGGCCCCGGGGACGGTCAGGACCGGCCAGGCCAGTGCCGGCGGCCCCGCCATTCGGCGGCGGAGCTGGGCGGGAGCAGGTCGGCGGAGGCCGGCCGTTCGGCGTCCAGGACCTCTGTGGCGACCCGTACGAAGTCCCAGGTGTCGACGGCCGGGTCGGCCGGGTCGAGCAGGCCGCACAGTTCGTCCCAGGAGAGGCGGGCACCACCTGAGACAGCGGACGTAACGCGGGCGAAGGCGTCCGCGTCGGCGATGGCTCCCAGCCGTTTCAGGGCGGCGTCGAGGTCGAAGTCGTTGGCGGGCAGCTCGGCTTCGAGGCGGGCCACCTCCTCGTACGCCTGCTGCCGGGCCCTTCGCGGGTCCGCCTCACGGACGCGGGTGAGCAGCGCGCGCCGCTCCATGCGGTCGAGGAAGATACCGACTTCACGGACGATGTCGGCGGGCTCGTCCGCCACGTGCACAAAGTTGATGATCTTGTTGGGCGGGTCGAGCACCGTGCGCAGGTGCTCGGGGCCGCGTGCGGCGGGGTCGGCCGAGCCCTTGAGGTCGGCCAGCCGGACCGAGCCGGGTACGGCGGGGTCGTACCGGTCGTCGTGGACGATCAGCAGCAGGGACTCGGTGACGCTGTGCATGAGCGTCATCAACGCGAGCCGGTCGGTGGTGTAGACGTGCCAGTTGTACCGCCACAGCTCACGCATGGAGTGCCGGTTGTGCCGGATGCGGGAGCTGGCGAGAATGCTGAAGCCCTGCTCGGTGAGGTAGCGCAGGGTGCGATCGGCGCGGCGGGCCGCCAGGCCGTCGCACTTGAAGCTGAACAGCCCCAGTGGGCCCAGCGCCGCCGCTGCCGCGGCGCCGGCCGGCTCCCGTGTCCCGGCTCCGTCGGCGGCGCCCGCCGGCGGCTGCGCGCCGAACACGTCAAGGGCGTCCGCCCAGCACTCGCGGAAGTACAGATCCTCGGCGAACAGCTCCCGCTTGGTCGCCGAGGCGGTCAGGGCGGACCACTGCGCCTCGTCCGGAACCCGGGGGTCGTGTGTTGCGGGGGTACTGGTCATGCGGTCGCTCGCTTCCAGGACTGCGGGTCGGGGTTGGTGAGCACCTTGGGGTGGCCTGGTTCGTCGTACTCGATGACGTAGGTGCCCAGGACCGCCAGGTCCCAGCGGTCGGGGCGGGCGCCGAGGGCCTTGAGGTCTGCGGTGAACTGCCTCCACGCGATGCGTTCCCCGCGCTCCATTCGCGCCAGCGCCTCCTGGACGCTGCCGCTCGCCGGTCCGGGCCCGGCGGCGGCGACGGCCTCGGCGACCGCGCGGAGGGCGTCGGAGAGGGCGAGGGAACGGCCGGGGGCGGGGAAGTCGTGGAGGGCGCGGTCGAGGGTGGTCTTGTCCTCGGGCGCGGCGTCGCCGGCGGCGAGCGCGGCGTACAGGCCGCGGCGGGCGGACTCGCCGAAGAGCAGGCCCAGTTCGCGTAGCAGGTCGGCGGGCTCGTCCGCCACGTGCAGTTGGCTGAGCACCCGGTTCGGCTGGCCGAGCAGGCTGCGCAGGGTGCCGGGCCGCTGGGCCTCCACCGTGGCCGACCCCTTGAGCGTGGACATCCGTACGGTCGCGGGGAGTTCGTGACCCGGGCCGCTGCGCAGCAACAGCACCAGGGCGCGGCCGGCGCCGAGCAGGAGTTCGTTGACTGCGAGGCGGTCGAGGGTGGCCGAGGTGAGCTGGTAGCGCCACAGCTCCCGCCAGTGGTGCCCTTCGAAGCGGAAGTCGCGGACCGCGGCCACCTCGAAGTCGTGCTCGGTGACGAACTTCAGCACCGGATCCAGTCTGGCCGCGGCCAGGCCGTCCGGCTTGAGCATGAGCAGGGCGGTCTCCCGCAGCACGGCGGGCAGCCGCTGGGGGCCCAGGACCTCTTCGGCGTCCCGCAGTCCTTCGCGGAACCAGGTCTCGCGGGCGTACAGGTCCTGTTTCTTCTGACTGCGCGTCAGCTCCGACCAGTTGAGCGTTGCCATCGGACCCTTCCGTCGTGCCGGTGTGTCAGTTGCGTCGGTGTCGGTGTGTCAGGTCTGCCGTCGCCGGGACTCTAGCAGGGAGCGCATTTCGGGACGGAATCACGTGAGACGCGATTTGGGATTGCGGCCCCGGCACCCCTCCAGACGAGACGACTTCCATGTTTGAAGTGCCCACCGGCATCGTCCGGCGTGGGTGCGCCGGGTCAATCCGGACATATTCGATGAGGTCCGGGTTCGGTTGGGGTCGCCGAGGGTGCCCCAGGTAAAGAAATCCCGGCGTATATGTGTCCGGGGAGCCGCGGCCGTCCCTTGACGATCGCTGTCACTATCCGGTTAATTCCCGGCAGCGGGAAATCCCTTCCCGAAGAACGAGCTCGTCGAGCTCATTCCTTCCGGTGTTGCCGCCGAGCGCGCCGTCATGGGCGTCCGTGAGCTGGAGGCCTTCCGCGCCGCCGGTTCTTTCGTGCCGGCCTCGAAGCACGGCCTCGAGGTCATCACCGGCGCGAGCTGCGAGGCCGGCGCCTAGTAATCGAGCTGCCGGGCGGGTCGTACAGCGTGAGCCGGCGGCCCGTCCGGCACTTGCCGCAGTACCCGAACGCACCTCGGAGCCCATCGCTCCGCGATATCCCGTCTTTCGTCGCCGGATAGGACAAGGTCATGACCGACACTTTCGCACGCGAGCTCCCCAAGGTTTCCGTTGTGACCTCGCACGGTCGGCAGCTGCTGAGTGGCGGAGCCGACGAGCGCCTGATCGACATCCTCGGCCGCAACCATGTGCCCTGGTCCGCGGTGGCGGCCTATGTGGTGCCCAAATCCGGTGGCGACCCGCGTCTTTCGCCCTCGCTCGACCGTACTCTCGCCGATTTCGAGGACGCCTCCGAAATCCTGCTGTACTTCAACCGGAACGTGAACCCGTTCAATTTCTCGATCGAGAATTTCAAGACGATCGAGAGCGACGACCCGGGCAGTGAGGCGACCGAGTACGTCTACCAGCGGCTCGACAACGAGACGGGCCTTGCGGAGTCGTTCCTGAAGAAGCTCAGCCCCGAGGAGTGCCGCCAGATCATCGCCGACCGCGTCGGCGACACCGTGCGCGCCGCGGTTCCCCCGCTGCGCCGCACGCGCGACCTGACGTGAGCGCGGGGCCGGCCACGGCCGGTGAATCCGGGACCGTACCCGGCCCACTTCGCACACCGGAAGACATGGTGGGTGCGGGCCGCGGCCGGGTGATGGGTGCGGCCGGGCGGCATGGGCGAGATCCACAGCGGCTTGCCACGGGATCGGTCACAACCCGTACATTCACCCTGTGACAGCGGTGCTTCCGGGAGAAGTCCGCCCGGCTGTCGCCGACTCGGTCGCATTCGGCGAGCGTGTCGTCGAGCAGGACGTGTTCAGGACCGGTCTCCCGCAGGACTCGCAGCAGTCCAGGTGCCCGCCGGGACAGGTGATCGCCGGCGGCCGTCACGTACGCGTGGGCGGTGCCGGCGAATATGCCGAAGCCGGCGGCGATCTGCGCGAGTGGGTGAACCGCCCCGGGTTCGGTAGGGATCTCAGGCGGTGGCTGTGGAGCTGAAGCGCGACCGCGAGAAGACGGCGGTATGCAGTTCCCGGACCCCGGCAGCGCGCGGGTGCCGTTCCGCCGGCTCGCTGACGATGCTGCGGATGGCCGGCCGGTCCCGGACTTCCCCGGGGCCGGCGCGATATGCGGACAGCAGCGCCTGAGCCGCCTGGGCGGGGCGCTGCCATGCCCACCAGGCTCGCGCCATGTCGGTGCTCAGGCGTGCCTTCCGCTCAGCTGTGGCAAACTGCTCGGGCCGCAGATCCTTTCCCGTATCCAGGGCGGCGCCCGCGTCCCCCCCAGTGCCCAGTGCACACTGCGGCATACAGGTCGACGGCGACGGCTGCCGCGGAGGCGAGGGGGGAGCCGGACACTTGGGGAGCCCTGTGCTCCCCGACCGCGCAGACAGATGGCCGTCGTGGCCTGAGACCAATAGAGCCGCCGTCTGGTCCCCAACTGGTCCACAAGGGGCGCGGCCGTCCTGCCTCTTCGAAATGGCTCCTGTGTCTGACGCCCGGTGCATCGCAATGTGCTCGGCCAGCGCGAGTCCGCGCACCTGAACGGCACGCACGGCACCGCACGCTGTGCACCCGGCTTTCTCGCTGTATATGCGGACAAACTGGATACCCCTTACTCCTGGGGGTCAAGGGGTCGCAGGTTCACATCCTGTCGTCCCGACAGGGGAAACGCAGGCCGGGGGCCGTTCCAGAGCGATCTGGGACGGCCCCCGGCCTTTCCGGCGTGTCGCGGCGTGCCGCCGGGTGGGCCCGCACGGCGGCCGGACCGCGGTGGCGGGGCGGGCGGCCGCCGTCGCTCTACGGCGCCGTGGCGGCCGGGGTCCGCTTCCGCTCGCGCCGCGCCGCCATCACGGCGTACACGACGACCCCGGCGAACAGGAACAGGACGCCCTGGTAGACCGCCGCGTAACCGGCGCCCGCCATCAGCCACAGGGAGAAGGCGGCCGCCACCGCGGTGACCGCCGAGTCCCGCACCAGGCGTGCCCGGTCGACCGCCTCGGGGCGACCGGCGACCAGGTGGAAGATCTGCGCGGCGGTGGCCAGCAGATACGGCACGGTCGCGGTGAACGTGGTCACGAGGACCAGGATCTCGAAGACCTTGCCCGAGCCCGAGAGGTAGTTGTACACGGTGAGCAGCGAGGCGAGGACGACGGTCACCCCGACGCCGACCGTGGGCACGCCCCGCCGCCGGCGCGTGAAGGCGCCCGGGAACAGGCCGTCGCGTGCCGCCGCGTACGGCGTCTGCGCGCTCAGCAGCGTCCAGCCGTTGAGGCAGCCGGTCATCGACACCAGCGCCGCCAGCGCCACCGCCGTACCGCCCCAGCCGCCGCCGAACATCGAGTTCACGGCGTCGGAGAACGGCGCGGTGGAATGCACCAGGCGGTCGTGCGGGACGGTGCCGAAGACCGCCAGTGTGCCCAGCAGGTACACCAGCGCGGCGCCCGCGGTGCCGATGACGGTGGCCCGCCCGACGTTGCGGCGGGGGTCCTTGACCTCGCCCGCGCTGACGGCGGCCGACTCCACGCCGAGGTACGAGAAGAGCAGCAGGGCGGCGGAGGCGGACACCGCGCCGACCGCGCCGTGACCGCTCGCGTCGAACGGCCCGAGCCGGTCCGGGTCGAAGAAGAACAGCCCGCCGACCGCGACCAGCAGCAGCGGCGCGAACTTCAGCACCGTGGACACCAGCTGGACGGCGCCCACGTACCGGGTGCCGGCGAAGTTGGCGAGGGCCGGCAGCCACTGCAGCGCCAGCGCGGCCAGACACGCGGTCCACCGGTGGCCGCCCACCGGGATCAGCACGTCCAGGTAGCCGACGGCGGCGACGGCGAGCGCGGCGTTCGACACCCACGTGGTGATCCAGTACGACCAGGCCGCGAGGAAGCCGGCGAAGTCGCCGAAGGCCTCCCGGGCGTAGACGTACGGCCCGCCGGTGCGGGGATCGCGCGCGGCGAGCCGGCCGAAGACCAGGGCGAGGGCGACGGCGCCGACGGTGAGCACCGCGAAGGCGACCAGGCTGACCGTGCCGTAGGGGGCGATGGAGGCGGGCAGCAGGAAGATGCCGCCGCCGATGATGTTGCCCATGACCAGCGCGGTGGCGACGGGCAGGCCGAACCGGCGGGCGTGCCTGCCGGTGTCGCCGTGCGGGTCCTCCGCGTGAGCCGTGAGGCTCTTCGCGGGGGCCGGAGCCGACGGGGTGGCGGTTCCGGTGTCGTGCATGGGTGGTGCGCCTCTCATGGAACTGACGTCCCCGGGGTCGCCGGGACGGGCCCATGGTCGGGGATGCGCCGTTCTGGCGCAAAATCGCCGCTCGTTGTCCCGTGCGACCCGCCCGGTCACGAAAAAAACGTCGCCTCAGGGCCGGCGCGGCGTGAGATGTCCTGCGGGGGAGGAGCGCGGGTAAGGCGTGTGCCGGGGCGCGTGGCCGCGGCGCCGGGCCCGCGCGGGGTGAGGGGCGCGATCCGCACGGCGGGGCGGTCGGGCGGCCGCTGCGCGCGGACCGTGGCCGTGCCTGCCGCATCCTCGCCCCTGCGGCCGTCCCGCCGTGGTCCGCGCCCGGGCGCTCGGCGGCGCAGGCCGCGGCCCGCCGGGGCGAGCGGACGGGGCGGGTGCCGGCCCCGGTGCGGCCGGCGTCTCCTCCCGCACCGCGTCGCCGAGACGCCGAAGCGGGGGCGAGGGCTCCGACTCCGCCTCGCCCGCCGCGGCTCGCGCACGCGGCGCGTCGGCGGGCCGCGCGACAGCGCTCTCACCCGGCCGGAGTCCGTGACGTGGACGTCCCCTTGACGCCGTGGGCGGCCGGATCGACACTCCAGCGAGGGAATCCTAGTGAAGAGGTAGGGAATCGATGGCGCGCCTGACAGCGGTCACCGGCCTAGCGGGCCGGACACCGCTGCGCGCGGCCCTGCTCACCTCCCGCCGTCACATCGACCTGCTGCGCGTCAGCAGCGCGATCAGCCTCCACCGCTGAACCGGACCCTTTCGCGCCCACGGCCGGCCCCCCTCGGGCCGGCGCGCCCGTCCGCACGCCCACCACCCGGGGAGACGCATGTCCACCGCTCCGCTCGCCGCCGTCCCGTCCGTCCGCCGCACCGCCCCGCTCCTCAGGGGCCGGATCGGCCAGGACGCGCGCAGCGGCCACTACGCCGTCCCGCACCGCTACCGGCTCCATCTGTCGACGGCCTGTCCCGACGGGCTGCGCCTCGCCGTCGGCCACAGCCTGCTCGGGCTGGACGCCGACTGTCCGGTCACCCTGCTGCCCGCCGTCCCGGACTGTCCCGGCGGCGGACACGCGGCGCTGCGCCCGCTGTACGAGGCGAGCGCGCACCACTACACCGGCCCGGCGCTGGCGCCCGTGCTCAGCGACGACTGGTCCGGACGCATCGTCAGCACCCACGCCCCCGACATCCTGCGCGACCTGGACCGCTTCGGGCACCCGGGCCGCCCCCGCCTGTACCCCGCGGGCCAGGAGTCGGTGATCGAGGCCGTGGAGCGGATGTGCGCCGAGGGCATCGAGGAGGCCGCCCAGCGTGCCGGGCAGGCCGGCGCCGGCCCGGCCGAACGGGCCGCCGCCCTGGACACTCTGCTCGACACCCTGGGCCGGCTGGAGCGGCGGCTCAGCGGGGAGGAGTACCTGGTCGACGACCGGATCACCGCCGCCGACATCGAGCTGTGGACGGCCCTGGTGCAACTGGACACCGTGCACCGCTGCCACCTCGACGCCTCCGCGGTGCACCGCGTCGCCGGCCACCACGGCCTGTGGGACTACGCCCGGCGCCTGACCGCCCGTCCCGCCTTCGGCCGCCACCTCGACCTCGACGGCATCGCCCGCCGCCACCACGGCCGCTGCCGGGGCCTGGAGGCCGCCGGAGCCGCCGTCCAGATCCTGGACTGGGCGGGCCACGCCGCGGACGCGGCGGACGCTTCTCGCCGGTGACGGCGGTGCGTCCAGGCCCCCTGTGCGGACGGGCCGTCGGCATCCGCACGGGTGACTGCCGCATGCGCCGCTCGGAGAGGCCGTGACCGTCAGCCCCGGGCCCCGGCTCGCCGACCGCGTCGGCGGCGCCGTCGGCCGCCCGGTCCGGGCCGGGACCAGGCGGCCCGGGAACATCCGGCGCCGTCCGGGCGTTGGACGTCATGACGAGATGCGCCAGGCGGACGCCCACCCGGCCCGCCAGGCCCCACGGAGGGAGGGGACCGCAGTGACACGCGTACGTCCGCGGGTCCGCCCGCCGCGCCTCACGCGCCCGTACCGCTCCGTCCGCCTGCACTCCCGGCCGCACATCGACCTCCAGCGCGTGTCCGCCGCGCTCTGTCGCCGCTGACCCCTCCCCGGCCGACCGGTCACCCCTGTCACTGCTGTCACTCCGTCACCTCGCCCTCTCGGGCCCGGAGTTCCTCCCGCCGCGCTCGCCCTTCGCCGCGCCCTGCCCGCGAGCCGGTGTTCCCGTACGGACATCAAGGAAGGCACCGACGTGTCCCCCACCCCTCCCGCGCCCCTGCATCTCGCCGTCGCCCTGGACGGCACCGGCTGGCACCCCGCGTCCTGGCGCGAACCGGTCGCCCGCCCCCGGGACCTGTTCACCGCCGGCTACTGGACCGACCTGGTCACCGAAGCCGAACGCGGCCTGCTCGACTTCGTCACCCTCGAGGACGGCCTCGGCCCCCAGTCCGCCCGGGTCACGGCGCCCGACGAGCGCACCGACCAGGTCCGCGGCCGGCTCGACGCGGTGCTCGTCGCCGCCCGCGTCGCCCCGCTCACCCGGCACATAGGTCTGATCCCGACCGTGGTGGCCACGTACACCGAGCCGTTCCACATCTCCAAGGCGATCGCCACCCTCGACTACGTCAGCACCGGACGCGCGGGCCTGCGCGTGCAGATCTCCGTCCGGCCGGACGAGGCCGCGCACTTCGGCCGCCGCACCGTCCCCCGGATCGAGGCCTTCGGCACCCCGGCCGCGCAGGAGCTGCTCGCCGACCTGTTCGAGGAGGCCGCCGACCATGTGGAGGTGGTGCGCCGGCTCTGGGACAGCTGGGAGGACGACGCCGAGATCCGGGACGTGGCGACCGGCCGCTTCATCGACCGGGACAAGCTGCACTACGTCGACTTCGAGGGCCGCTTCTTCCGCGTCAAGGGCCCCTCCATCACGCCCCGCCCGCCCCAGGGCCAGCCGCCGGTCACCGCCCTCGCCCACGACTCCGTCCCCTACCGGCTCGTGGCCCGCCAGGCCGACATCGGGTACGTCACCCCGCACGACGCGGCACAGGCCCGCGCGATCGTCGCCGAGATCCGCGCCGAGCAGGAGGCGGCGGGCCGCGCGGAACAGACCCTGCACGTCTTCGGCGACCTCGTCGTCCTCCTCGACGACAGCCCGGCTCAGGCGCGGGCCCGTCTCGACCGCCTCGACACCCTCGCGGGCGAGCCGTACCGCAGCGACGCCCTCGTCTTCACCGGAACGGCCCGGCAACTGGCCGATCTGCTGGAGGAACTGGCCGAAACCGGACTGACCGGCTTCCGGCTGCGGCCCGCCGTCGCCGGCCACGACCTGCCCCGCATCACCCGCGACCTGGTGCCCGAACTGCAGCGCCGCCGCCGCTTCCGGGACGCCTACGAGGCCGGCACCCTGCGCGGCCTCCTCGGCCTTCCCCGCCCCGCCAACCGCTACGCCGCCAGGCACTCGGCTCCGCTCGTGCCCGGCGCAGCCACCGCAGTCTGACCGCCGGAGAGGACGACCGTACGCCATGAGCAAGCCGCTGAAGCAGATCCACCTCGCCGCGCACTTCCCCGGGGTCAACAACACCACCGTGTGGAGCGATCCGGCCGCCGGCAGCCACATCGAGTTCAGCTCCTTCGCGCACTTCGCGCGGACCGCCGAACGCGCCAAGTTCGACTTCCTGTTCCTGGCCGAAGGACTCCGGCTGCGCGAGCAGCACGGCCGGATCTACGACCTGGACGTCGTCGGCCGCCCCGACACCTTCACCGTGCTGGCGGCGCTGGCCGCCGTCACCGACCGGCTCGGCCTGACCGGCACCATCAACTCCACGTTCAACGAGCCCTACGAGGTGGCCCGGCAGTTCGCCAGCCTCGACCACCTCTCCGACGGCCGGTCCGCGTGGAACGTCGTCACCTCCTGGGACGCGTTCACCGGGGAGAACTTCCGCCGCGGCGGCTTCCTGCCGCAGGAGGAGCGCTACTCCCGCGCCAGGGAGTTCCTCGCCACCGCGAACGAGCTCTTCGACTCCTGGCGGGGCGACGAGATCCTCGCCGACCAGGCCACCGGCGCCTTCCTCCGGGACGCCCGGGCCGGGGCGTTCGTGCACCAGGGGCGGCACTTCGACATCCACGGCCGGTTCAACGTGCCGCGCTCCCCGCAGGGCCGCCCGGTCGTCTTCCAGGCGGGCGACTCCGACGAGGGCCGCGAGTTCGCGGCCGCCGCCGCGGACGCCATCTTCAGCCGGCACTCCACCCTCAAGGAGGGCCGGGCCTTCTACACCGACGTCAAGTCCCGCCTCGCCGCGTACGGCCGCCGCCCCGACCAGCTGCTCATCCTGCCCGCGGCGACGTTCGTCCTCGGCGACACCGACCAGGAGGCCGCCGAACTGGCCCGCGAGGTCCGCCGCCAGCAGGTCAGCGGCGCGACCGCCCTCAGACACCTGGAGTTCGTCTGGAACCGCGACCTGTCGGCCTACGACCCGGACGGCCCCCTGCCGGACGTCGACCCGGTGGTCGGCGAGGAGCACGTCTCCCGGGGCCGGGCCCAGGTCCGCATGTACCGCGACCCGGTCGCCGTCGCCCGTGAATGGCGGCAGCTCGCCGAGGTCAACAAGTGGTCCATCCGCGACCTGGTCATCAACACCGGCAACCGGCAGACCTTCGTGGGCTCCCCGGCCACCGTCGCCCGGACCATCGACGACTTCGTGCAGGCGGACGCCGCCGACGGCTTCATCCTGGTCCCGCACATCACGCCCGGCGGACTCGACCCCTTCGCCGACAAGGTGGTCCCGCTGCTGCAGGAACGGGGCGTGTTCCGCGCCGACTACGAGGGCACGACCCTGCGCGACCACCTGGGCCTCGCCCACCCCGACGCGGCCGCCACGGCGCGCCGCGCCGCGTCCTGAGGGACCCTCGACGCCCGTGGCCGCACCGGTGCGGCCACGGGCGTCGCCCGCCGCACGGCTGTGCGACGGCTGCCGGCAGGTTGTCCGAGAAGTGATCATCCCCGGCGCCGGCCGTTGCATAAGATCGAGTACCGACAGTGATGCCGCATGTGCGGGAGGTTGACGAACATGACGGAGCAGCGAGTCGTCATCGTGACGGGCGGGGGAACGGGCATCGGCGCCGCCTGCGTCCGGCTGTTGCGGAAGGCCGGGGACCAGGTCGTCGTCTCCGGGCGGCGGCCCGAGCCCTTGCGGCGCATCGCGGAGGAGACCGGAGCCGTCGCCCACCCCTCCGACGTCGGCGACCCCGATGCCGCCGTGAGCCTGGTCGACGCGGCGCTGACCGCCTACGGCCGGCTCGACGGGATCGTCCTGAACGCGGGCATCGGCCGCAGCGGCGCCGTCGGGGACCTGTCGCTGGAGGACTGGGACGACGTGATGCGCACGAACGTCACCGGCCCCTTCCTGCTTCTGCGCGCGGCGATCCCCCACCTGCTGCGGACGCGCGGAGCGGTCGTCGCCGTCGCCTCGGTGGCCGCCCTGCGCAACGGCGCGGGCAATGCCGCCTACGCGACGTCCAAGGCCGCGATGCTGCACCTCACCCGCTCCCTGGCCGTCGACTACGGACGCCAGGGGCTGCGCGCCAACGTCGTCTGCCCCAGCTGGGTCCGCAGCGAGATGGCCGACGGGCGCATGGCCCGTTTCGCCGAGGAGGCGGGTCTGGGCGACGGCGGCGCGGAGGCCGCGTACGACGAGGCGACCCGGCCGCTGCCCCTGGGCCGCCCGGGAGATCCGCACGAAGTCGCGGAGGCGGTCAGCTGGCTGCTCTCACCGGCCGCCTCGTACGTCAACGGCGCGGTTCTGACCATCGACGGCGGGGCGACGGCGCTCGACGTCGGAACGCTCGCCTTCGACTACCGCATCGAGCCCCGGAGCGCCGGACAGCAGTGAGCTCGGCGCCCCTGCGCGTCGCAGCGGCCGGCTGGACAGCGCCGATCCGGTACGGGCCCGATCCGGTACGGGCCCGGCCCGGCTCCGGCGGCCGGCCGCGCACGCCGCGGCTAGAGGGCGTCGACGAGCGCGGCCAGCGCGGCGGCGAGCCGGCCGAGTCCCGGTCCGGCGGGCCCGCCCGGCTCGGTCATGTAGGTGTCCCGCCGGATCTCCACCATCAGGGCGTGGACGCGGGCGTCCTCGCCGTGGAACTCCAGCGGCACGTACGTCCCGGCGAACGGGCTGTCCAGCTCCGTCCCCCCGCATCCGGCGAACGCCGTGCGCGCGGCCCCGACCAGCTCCGGCGGGGTGTGGAAGGCGTCCGTGCCCAGGCACACCGGAGGGCGCGGGCCGGTCGCGTGCAGCTCGTAGGGGAGCGGCTCGGCGGGATAGGAGTGCACGTCGATGACGACGGCGCGCCCGGTCGCGGCCAGCCGTCCGGCCACCGCCCGCGCCATGGCCTCGGCGTACGGCCGGAAGTAGCGCGCGAGCAGCGGCTCCGGGTCGGCGCCAGCGGGCCGCAGCTCGCCCAGGTGCGTGGTCCGCGTGTACACGGCGCCCATTCCGACGGCGAGCATCTCCTCCCGCTCGTCCGGGAACCGCTCGGGGTCCACGACCAGCCGCGACAGCCGGTTCACGAACCGCCAGGGCGTGAGGCCGGCCAGCGCCGCGGCCCGCTCGGCGAGCTCCGCGGTGTGCGCGTCCGTGATGTGGTCCAGCTCCCGTTCCAGGGCCGCGTCGCCGAGCACGATCCCGGCGCGTACGTCCGGCGGGACGGCCCGCGCGGAGTGCGGCACGTGCAGCAGCACGGGCGAGCCGGCGGCTCCGGGGAGGAGTTCGAACGGGGGCATGGTCACGGGCTGCTCCGGGGCGTCGTCGGGGGCGTCGGAGGGGCGTCGTCGGAGGGGCGGGCCTCGGCCGGCGGGACGCACGCTGAAGGTGTCACACCGCCGCCGGCGCGGGCCCGGCGGGGGCCTTCCGGCCGGCCGTCACCGGCCGCGCAGGGCCGCCGGCCCGTCCGGCACGCAGCCCGGAACAAGGCGCCCGCCCCGGCCGGTGGTCCGGCCGGGGCGGGCGGGTGCCGCGGAGGCGGCGGGCGGCGCGGGCGTCAGCTCAGGGACGCCAGCACCTCGTTCCAGGTGGCCGACGGGCGCATGACCGCGTCCGCCTTGGCCTTGTCCACCTGGTAGTAGCCGCCGATGTCGGCCGGGGAGCCCTGCACGGCGTTCAGCTCGTCCACGATCTTCCGCTCGTTGGCGGCGAGCTGCTCGGCGAGCGGCGCGAACGCCTTCGCGAGGTCGGCGTCGTCGGTCTGCCGCGCCAGCTCCTGCGCCCAGTACAGGGACAGGTAGAAGTGGCTGCCGCGGTTGTCGATGCCGCCGACGCGCCGGGTCGGGGACTTGTCCTCGTTGAGGAAGGTCGCCGTGGCGCGGTCCAGGGTGTCGGCGAGGACCTTGGCGCGGGTGTTGCCGGTGGCCGCCGCGTACTGCTCGAAGGACGGCACGAGGGCGAAGAACTCGCCGAGGGAGTCCCAGCGCAGGTAGTTCTCCTTGACCAGCTGCTGGACGTGCTTGGGCGCGGAGCCGCCGGCGCCCGTCTCGAACAGGCCGCCGCCCGCCATCAGCGGGACGACCGACAGCATCTTGGCGCTGGTGCCCAGCTCCAGGATCGGGAACAGGTCGGTCAGGTAGTCGCGCAGCACGTTGCCGGTGACCGAGATGGTGTTCTCGCCGCGGCGGATGCGCTCCACCGACAGCTTGGTGGCCTCGACGGGGGAGAGGATCCGGATGTCCAGGCCCTCGGTGTCGTGCTCCGGCAGGTACTCCTTGACCTTGGCGATCAGGTTGGCGTCGTGGGCGCGGCCCTCGTCCAGCCAGAACACGGCCGGGTCGCCGGTGGCGCGGGCGCGGGTGACGGCCAGCTTGACCCAGTCGCGGATCGGGGCGTCCTTGGTCTGGCAGGCGCGGAAGATGTCGCCCTCGGCGACCGGCTGCTCGATCACGACGTTGCCGGCCTGGTCGACCAGGCGGACCGTGCCCGCGGCCGGGATCTCGAAGGTCTTGTCGTGGGAGCCGTACTCCTCGGCCTTCTGCGCCATCAGGCCGACGTTGGGGACGGAGCCCATGGTCGACGGGTCGTAGGCGCCGTTGGCCCGGCAGTCCTCGATCACGGCCTGGTAGACGCCGGCGTAGGAGGAGTCGGGGATGACGGCGAGGGCGTCGTGCTCCTGGCCGTCCGGGCCCCACATGTGGCCGGAGGTGCGGATCATCGCCGGCATGGAGGCGTCGATGATGACGTCCGACGGCACGTGCAGGTTGGTGATGCCCTTGTCGGAGTCGACCATGGCGAGGTCCGGGCCCTCGGCGAGCTCGGCCTCGAAGGAGGCCTTGATCTCGGCGCCCTCGGGCAGGGCGTCCAGGCCCTTGAGGATGCCGCCGAGGCCGTCGTTCGGGGAGAGGCCGGCCGCCTTGAGCGTCTCGCCGTACTTCGCGAACGTCTTCGGGAAGAACGCGCGCACCACGTGGCCGAAGATGATCGGGTCGGAGACCTTCATCATCGTGGCCTTCAGGTGCACGGAGAACAGGACGCCCTCCTGCTTGGCGCGGGCGACCTGCGCGGCGAGGAATCGGTTCAGCTCGGCGACGCGCATCACCGACGCGTCGAGGACCTCGCCCCGCGTGACCGGCACGGACTCCTTCAGGACGGTGGTGGCGCCGTCCTCGCCGACCAGCTCGATGCGCAGCGTGCCGTCCTCGGCGACGACGACGGACTTCTCGGTGGAGCGGAAGTCGTTCTCGCCCATGGTCGCCACGTTGGTGCGGGACTCGGGGGTCCAGGCGCCCATGCGGTGCGGGTGGGTCTTGGCGTAGTTCTTCACCGAGGCCGGGGCCCGGCGGTCGGAGTTGCCCTCGCGCAGCACCGGGTTGACGGCGGAGCCCTTGACCTTGTCGTAACGGGCGCGGATCTCCCGCTCCTCGTCGGTCTTCGGGTCGTCCGGGTAGTCCGGCAGCGCGTAGCCCTTGCCCTGCAGCTCGGCGATGGCGGCCTTCAGCTGCGGGATGGACGCCGAGATGTTCGGCAGCTTGATGATGTTGGCCGCGGGGGTCTTGGCCAGCTCGCCGAGCTCGGTCAGCGCGTCCGGGATGCGCTGGTCCTCGTCCAGGTACTCCGGGAAGACGGCGATGATGCGCCCGGCCAGCGAGATGTCGCGGGTCTCCACGGGCACACCGGCCTGCGAGGCGTACGCCTGGATCACCGGCAGGAACGAATGCGTCGCCAGGGCCGGGGCCTCGTCTGTGTAGGTGTAGATGATGGTCGAGTCAGTCACCGGGTGCTCCGCTCCACGTCTGCAACATTGCTCGACATCAAGATATCTCGTGGTGTCCCCAGGCTCGACAGGGGTCCGTGACCGGGCGTCTTTCCGGACAGCGGCGAACGGCCCGCGACCCGGGAGCTTCCGGGACGCACCGGGCCGGATCCCGCCGCGCCGCCGCGCCGCCGCGCGAGTCGGCGTGGCGGGCACGGGCAGGCCGGCGCGGCGCTGCCGCCGCGGCCCCGGCGGGCGGGGTCCGGCGGGCGCGCGACCGCCCCGCACGGCCGGCGCCGGCCGAGCCGTACGAGGGCGGCCCGGCGGGCGCCGTACCGCGGGCGTCCGGGGTCCGCGGTACGGCGCGGCCGCCGCCCGGGCACGCGTCGGCGGTGCTCCTGCCGTGGACGGCGTTCTAGTCGCCCCGCGAGGACCCCGGGGTCGCGTCCTCGGCGCTGCGCTGCTGCGGGATGACCACCGCGCCCTGCTGGAGGGCGACCGTGCGGGCGGGGGCCGGGATGCGGATGCCCTCCTCGCGGTAGCGGCGGTGCAGGCGCTTGATGAACTCGTGCTTGACCCGGTACTGGTCGCTGAACTCGCCCACGCCGAGGATGACCGTGAAGCCGATCCGGGAGTCGCCGAAGGTGTGGAAGCGGATGGCCGCTTCGTGCTCCGGCACGGCCCCGGTGACCTCCGTCATCACCTCCGTGACCACCTCCGCGGTCACCCGCTCCACGTGCTCCAGGTCGGAGTCGTAGCCGACTCCGACCTGCACCAGGACGGTCAGCTCCTGCTCGGGGCGGGTGAAGTTGGTCATGTTCGCCTTGGCGAGCTCCCCGTTGGGGATGACCACGAGGTTGTTGGAGAGCTGGCGGACCGTCGTCTGGCGCCAGTTGATGTCGACGACGTAGCCCTCCTCGCCGCTGCTCAGCCGGATGTAGTCACCCGGCTGGACGGTCTTGGAGGCGAGGATGTGGATGCCCGCGAAGAGGTTGGCGAGCGTGTCCTGCAGCGCCAGGGCCACGGCCAGACCGCCCACGCCCAGGGCGGTGAGCAGGGGCGCTATGGAGATGCCGAGGGTCTGCAGGACGATCAGGAAGCCGATCGCCAGGACCAGCACGCGGGTGATGTTGACGAAGATCGTCGCCGAGCCCGCCACGCCCGAGCGGGACTGGGTGACCGAACGGACCAGCCCGGCGATCACCCGGGCCGCCGAGAACGTCACCACGATGATCAGCCAGACCTGCAGCACCTGGTTCACGTGGTGCTGGACGGACCGCGTGAGCGGCAGCACCGCCGCTGCCGCCGCCGCGCCGCCCGCGATCGCCGCCCACGGCACGACCGAGCGCAGCGCGTCCACGATCACGTCGTCGCCGCTCCAGCGGGTCCGCTTGGCGTGCTTGGCGAGCCAGCGCAGCAGGGTGCGGGACATGAAGGCGAGCAGCAGCCCCGCCCCCAGGGCGATGCCGGCGACGACGAGGTCGTCCAGGGTCAGCGCGCGGTTCACCGGTCACCTCCGGGGCACGAGGCCGCTGCGGAGCGCCGGTCGAGGATTGTCGTCACGTTGTCACCTGCTCGAAGTCCGGGAAGTGCGACCGCGCCGGCCCCCGAACTCCGGTGACCGGCGCGCTCGTTCATCCTGCCGTATCTGGCACACCGGTTCGCACCGGGACCGCCGCCCCGCCGGACGGCTCAGACGATGCCCTCGGCCAGATCGGCCTGGTCGCGGTCGCTGCCGTAGGCGGCGGTGGTGGGCGTGCCGTAGGAGCGGCGGGCGACGTACCACCAGACGGTGGCCAGGACCAGGACCACGGCGAGGGCCACGGAGGCGTAGTTCATGGTGTCCACCGTGACCGGGGACGCCTGCGGCAGGCAGAACAGGACCGTGACGCACGCCACCCACACGACCGCTATCCAGCCGACCGGCTTGCTCCAGCGGCCCAGGTTCCACGGACCGGGCCGGAACCGGTCGCCGGCGCGCAGCCGCAGGAGGACCGGGATAGCGTAGGCGGGGGTGATGCCGATGACGTTGATGGCGGTCACCGCGTTGTACGCGGTCGCCGAGTACAGCGAGGGCAGCGCGAGGACGCCGGCCACGGCGACGGACAGCCACACTGCGGGGACCGGGGTCTGGGTGCGGTCGCTCACCTTGCGCCACAGGTGGGAACCGGGCAGCGCGCCGTCCCGGCTGAACGCGAACACCATCCGGCTGGCCGCGGCGACCTCGGCGTTCCCGCAGAACAGCTGGGCGACGATCACGACGAGGAGCAGCGCGCTCGCCCCGTCGGCGCCGAGGCCGTCGAGCAGGATCTGCGCGGGCGGCACGCCGGTGGCGGTGGTGCGGGTGGCGTCGTAGTCCTGGATGGCGAACGTGAGCCCGGCCAGCAGCACGAAGCCGGCGAGCCAGGACACCCAGATGGCGCGGACGATGCCGCGGGACGCGGCCACCGAGGCGTGCGAGGTCTCCTCGGACAGGTGGGCGGAGGCGTCGTACCCGGAGAAGGTGTACTGCGCGAGCAGCAGGCCGATCGCGGCGACGTACAGCGGGTTGTCCCAGCCGGTCTCGTTGACGGACTTCGTGAAGACGAAGGACGGCGACCGGTGGTGGTCGGGGACGATCGCCAGCGCCCCGACGATCAGGGCGACGCCGGCCAGGTGCCACCACACGCTGACCGAGTTGAGCAGGCTGACCAGACGCACGCCGAACAGGTTCAGCACCGCGTGCAGCAGCAGGATGGCGCAGAAGATGAGCATGGTCCTGCCGGGCGTCGGCTCGAACCCCCACTGGAGGTTGGCGAACGCGCCGGTGAACAGCGCGGCGCCGTAGTCGATGCCGGCGATCGCGCCGAGCAGACCGAGCAGGTTCAGCCAGCCGGTGTACCAGCCCCAGCGCCGTCCGCCGAGCCGGTCGGCCATGTAGTACAGGGCGCCGGAGGTCGGGTAGGCGCTGGTGACCTCGGCGAGCGCCAGCCCGACGCACAGCACGAACAGGCCGACGCCGGCCCAGCCCCACAGCATCACGGCGGGGCCGCCGGTGTTCAGGCCGAACCCGTACAGGGTCATGCAGCCGGACAGGATCGAGATCACCGAGAAGCTGATGGCGAAGTTGCCGAAGCCGCCCATGCGGCGGGCCAGCACCGGCCGGTAGCCGAGTTCGCGCAGGCGCTGCTCCTCGTCCTGCGGCGGCCGGGCGGGGGAGGGGGCGGACGACGGATCGGGGGTGGGGGACACGCGGGGACCTCCGGGATCAACGGGCCTCGAACAGGGGCGTACAGGACGTGAGCGGGTCGTGCGGGGCGGTACGGGGGCCGGGATCGGTGAAGTGTCGTGAGAAGGGGCGTCGTTCAGACACGGAAGCGGTGAAGTGCCAGGTGACACCGGTACGTCGGGCGGCGCAAGGGGTGAACCGCCGGCCGGTGCCGGACCGTCGGGCGGCGCGCCCGGCGAACGGGTCCCGTCCGCCGTTGCGCGGACCCGAGGGGCCGGTCCGCGCGGCGGCGTCAGGGGCCCGAGCCGCCCCCGGCGGCCCGGCAGCGGTCCCGGGCCTGGAGGAAGACCTCCACGGCACGGTCCCGGTCCGGGATGCGGTACATCCAGGGCGGAGGCGTGAAGTACGGGCCGATCGCCTCGAACACCCGGGCCGCCTCACGGAACTGCAGCGAGCCCCACAGCGCGTGGGCCAGGTGGTTGAGGTCCGGCAGCGACCGTTCGGCGCGGTCCGTGTGCTCGAACCAGGAGTGCAGGGCGCGCCGCGCCTCACGGGCCGCCTCCTCCGCCACCCAGTGCAGGTCCAGTGCCGCGTCGTGCCCGCTGTCCCGGCGGTAGCGCTCGACCCTGACGTACAGCGGCAGCAGGTGCAGCGCGGAGCCGGGCGGCGCCTGGCCGGCGGCCCACTGCGCGTACCCGGCGGCCTCCGCGAGCCGGCCCGAACCGCCGCGCACGTACAGGAACTGCAGCATCCGGTGGTGGGCCTCACGGTTGTACGGGTCCCGCCTGCCGGCCTCGGCCAGCAGCCCCCAGGGGCCCGGCGGCAGCATCGGCTCGGGCGCCGCGGCCCGGTGCTCCTCCCAGCGCTGCTGCGGATCGAGCTGGGCCAGCGCCAGCAGGCACACCCAGGGCACGGGGTCCTGCGGGGCGGCGGTGGTGGCGGACTGCGCGGCGTCCCACGCCTCGATCCACAACTCATGGGTACGGCGGTGCTGTTCGCGCCGGGCCCGCAGCGCGCGCTCCACACCGATCCGGGCGCGCATCACGGTGGCGTGGACGCTGTCCGGTTCCTCGGCGAGCCAGGCCCGCACCACGTCGGTGCCGGCCGCGGCCGCCGCGAGGATCTGGGTGCGCTGGGTCCACTGCCACCACTGCGTGGTGTCCGCGAGCAGGGTGCGCATGGCCATCCAGCGGCCGGTGCGCAGGTCCTGGAGGGCGGCGCGCAGCGCGTCGTCCGGGCCGGCGGGGTCGTAGGAGGGGCGGGCTCCGTCTCTGGCCATCAGCCGTCGGCCCCGGGCCACTGGCGCACGGGCGGGGCGGCGGGGTGACGTGGCAACAGCCCTCCCCTGGGCGTTGATGGAGATGTCTCGGGTGGTCGGCGGTCACTATAGAGGTGCCCGATCCGCCGTACATCATTGCCAACTCAACTTTTCGATGCGTCAGTTGACCGGGCGGCGTGACCGGCGCCGGAAAACCTTGACGCGGGACCCGGTGCGACGGCAGGCTGGCGCGGTGATCTTCGGGCCGGCAGCGGAGGACGGACGATGAGGGGGCCGGTGCTCGCCGTCGACCAGGGCACGTCCGGCACCAAGGCGCTCGTCGTCTGCCCGGAGCGCGGCGTCCTCGGCGCCGCCGCCGCCGAGGTGCGCCCCCGTCACCTGCCCGGCGGCCGGGTCGAGGTGGACCCGGACGACCTGTACGCCTCGGTCGTCGACGCCGGCCGCCGTGCGCTCGCCGAGGCAGGCGAGGACGTCGTCGCGCTCGGCCTCGCCAACCAGGGGGAGACCGTCCTCGCCTGGGATCCGGCCACCGGCCGCCCGCTCACCGACGCCCTGGTGTGGCAGGACCGCCGCGCCGAGACCGTCTGCGCCGGACTCGCCCCGCACGCCGAGGAGTTGCGGCAGCTCACCGGCCTGCCCCTCGACCCGTACTTCGCCGCGCCCAAGATGGCCTGGATCCGCCGGCACCTCACCCGCGAGGGCGTCGTCACCACCTCCGACGCCTGGCTGGTCCACCGTCTCACCGGCGCCTTCGTCACCGACGCCGCCACCGCGGGCCGCACCCAGCTGCTGGACCTGGACGGCGTCGCCTGGTCCCCGCGCGCCCTCGACCTGTACGGACTGGCCGGCGAACGCCTCCCCGAGGTGACCGACGCCGCCGGGCCGGTCGGCGTCACCAGGGCCTTCGGCCCCGAGATCCCCCTCACCGGCCTGATCGTCGACCAGCAGGCCGCGCTGCTCGCCCAGCGGGTCACCGCACCCGGCGCCGCCAAGTGCACCTACGGCACCGGCGCCTTCCTGCTCGCCCACACCGGCGACCGCCCCCGGCGCGGCGGCTCCGGCCTGGCCGCCTGCGTGGCCTGGCGGCTCGCCGGGCGCACCGCCTACTGCCTGGACGGCCAGGTCTACACGGCCGCCTCCGCGGTGCGCTGGCTCAGCGACCTCGGTGTCATCTCCTCCGCCGCCGACCTCGATCCCGTCGGCGGCGCCGTCCCCGACAGCGGCGGGGTCACCTTCGTCCCCGCCCTCGCCGGGCTCGCCGCCCCCTGGTGGCGCGGCGACCTGCGCGGCTCCCTCACCGGACTCGGTCTCGACACCACCCCCGGCCACCTCGTGCGCGCCCTGTGCGAGGGCCTGGCCGCCCAGGTCGCCGAACTCGCCGACGCCGCCGCCGCCGACCTCGGCGCCCCGCTGCACACGCTCCGCGCCGACGGCGGCCTGACCCGCTCCGCACTCCTCATGCAGACCCAGGCCGACCTGCTGCAACGCCCTGTCGAGGTGTCCGCGCTGCCCGACGCCACCGCGCTCGGCGCCGCCGTCCTCGCCCGCCTCGGCGCGGACCCCGCGCTCGCCGTCGAGGACGCCCTGCCCGACCGGAGGCCCGCCGCCGTGTACGAGCCCCGCATCCCGGCCGACGAGGCCGCCGAACGCCGCGCCGGCTTCCGCACCGCCGTAGCGGCCCTGCTCGGCCCGTGACCGTCACCACGGACGGGCCGCTGCCCGCGACGGTGTACGACGTGGCGATCGTCGGCGCCGGCGTCGTCGGCTGCGCCATCGCCCGCGAACTCGCCCGCCGGCCCCGCCTGCGCGTCGCCCTCCTCGAGGCCCAGGACGACGTCGGCCAGGGCACCTCCAAGGCCAACACCGCGATCCTGCACACCGGTTTCGACGCCACCCCCGGCACGCTGGAGGCCCGCCTGGTCCGCGAGGGGTACGAGCGGCTCGGCGCCTACGCGGCCGCGAGCGGCATCGCCGTCGAGCGGGTCGGCGCGCTGCTGGTCGCCTGGGACGAGGAGCAGCTCGCCGCACTGCCCCGGCTGGCGAAGAAGGCGGCGCGCAACGGATGCCCCGGCACCGTCCTGCTGGGCCCCGAGGCGCTGTACGCACGCGAGCCGCACCTCGGTCCCGGCGCGCTCGGCGCTCTGCACGTCCCCGGCGAGAGCATCATCTGCCCCTGGAGCACCACCCTCGCCTACGCCACCCAGGCGGTGCGCGCCGGCGCCGACCTGCACCTCAACACCGCCGTGCACGGCGTGACACGCGGGGACGGGCACCGGCTGGCCACCAGCCGGGGCGCCCTGCACGCCCGCCACCTGGTCAACGCGGCCGGACTGCACGCCGACACCCTCGACCGCGCCCTCGGCCACGAGGACTTCACCGTCACCCCCCGCCGCGGCCAGCTGCTGGTGTACGACAAGCTCGCCCGGCCCCTCGTCCGGCACATCCTCCTGCCCGTGCCGACCGCCCTCGGCAAGGGCGTCCTGGTCGCCCCCACCGTCTACGGCAACGTCCTGCTCGGTCCCACCGCCGAGGACCTGGACGACAAACGGGCCACCGGCTCCACCGCCGACGGGCTCGCCGCGCTGCGGGACAAGGGCCGGCGCATCCTGCCCGCCCTGCTCGACGAGGAGGTCACCGCCGTCTACGCCGGGCTGCGCGCCGCCACCGAGCACGAGGACTACCGCATCACGGCCCACCCCGAGCAGGCGTACGTCACCGTCGGCGGCATCCGCTCCACCGGCCTGACCGCGTCCCTGGCCATCGCCGCCCACGTCGCCGGCCTGCTCGCCGGCACGGGCCTCGACCTCGGCCCGGTCCGCGAACCGGAGCCGGTGACCATGCCCAACCTCGGCGAGGGCTTCCCGCGCCCCTACCAGCGGCCCGAACTCATCGCCGCCGATCCCGCGTACGGCGCCCTCGTCTGCCACTGCGAGCGCGTCTCGCGCGGCGAGATCCGCGACGCCCTCGCAGGTCCGCTCCCGCCCCGCACCCTGGACGGCCTGCGCCGCCGCACCCGCGCCCGGGCGGGCCGCTGCCAGGGCTTCTACTGCGGGGCGGCGGTACGGGAGCTGTTCGAACGGGGGCCGTCCGCAGGCACCGGAGAAGGGAGCGGCACATGACGACACCCCGCCGCGTCGACGTCCTCGTCGTCGGCGCCGGTCCCGCCGGACTCGCCGCCGCCGCGCGGCTGGCCGCCGCCGGCGCCGGGCGGGTCGAGGTCCTGGAGCGGGAGGCGCAGCCCGGCGGAGTGCCCCGGCACTGCGCGCACGGCGGCTTCGGCACCTGGACGCGGCCGCTGACCGGCCCCGGCTACGCCCGGCTGCTCACGGACGCCGCCGAACGGGCCGGCGCCGGCCTCCGCACCGGCGTGACGGCACTGGACTGGGCGACGGCGGGACCGGTGCTGGACGCCGTCGGCCCGGGCGGGCCGGAGACCGTCGAGGCCCGCGCGGTCGTCCTCGCCACCGGCGCCCGCGAACGCCCGCGCACCGCCCGGCTGGTGCCCGGCACGCGCCCCGCCGGCGTCTACACCACCGGCGAACTCCAGCAGGCGGTGCACCTGTTCGGGCAGCGCATCGGCGCCCGCGCGGTCGTGGCCGGCGCCGAGGACGTCTCCTACGCGGCGGCCGGCGCCCTCCGCGCCGCCGGCACCGAGGTCGTCGCCCTGGTCACGGAACACCCGCGCGCCCGCACCGGCCGCGTCCGCGCCCAGGCGTCCCGGCTGCTGCACGGCGTGCCGCTGCTGACCGGCACCACGGTCACCGAACTCCTCGGCCACGGACGGCTGTCCGGCGTCCGCGTCCGGCACCGCGACGGCCGTACCGCCGTACTGCCCTGCGACACGATCGTGTTCACCGGCGACTTCGTCCCCGACCACGAACTCGCCCGGCGCGGCGGCCTCGCCCTGGACCCCGGCACCCGCGGCCCCGCCGTGCCCGCCTCCCTGCACACCTCGCGGCCCGGCGTCTTCGCCGCCGGGAACCTCCTGCACGCCGTGGAGCCCGCCGGCACCGCCGCGCGCGAGGGCGCCCGGGCGGCCGGCGCCGTCCTGGAGCACCTGGCGGGCGCGCCCTGGCCGGAGCCGGGCGTGCCGGTCACCGTGGAGGCGCCGCTGCGCTGGATCGCCCCGAACCGCGTCACCCCCACGGCCCCGCCCGCCCGCCACATCCTGCGCACCGGCGCCCCGCTGACCCGCCCGGTCCTCCACGTCCACCAGGACGGCCGCCTGCTGCACCGCCAGCGGCTCGCCGCCGGCACCGTCCCGCCCCACCGCACCCTCGTCCTCACCGGACGCTGGCACGAGCGCGTCGACCCCGGGGGCGGAGAGCTACGGGTGAGCACCGGCTGACCGGACCCCGCGCCCCCGCGGCCGGCCGGGGGGCGCGGGGGTGGCGGACCGCGGCCATTGACCTCGACGAAGCTTGAGGTTCTACGGTCTTCCCATGAGCATGGAGACCACCGCATGGACCCAGCTGCACAGCGTGATGAACGCGCAGTCCGAGCGCCGCCCCCTCGCCCGCGCCACGCTGCGCCGCATCGCCGCGTTCGCCCGCCCGCACCGCTCCGGCATCGCCCGGTTCGTGCTGCTCGGGGTGGTGACGGCACTGCTCGCCGTGGCGACCCCGGTGCTGGCCGGCCGGGTCGTCGACGCGATCGTGGCGGGGCACGACTCCGGCACGGTGGTCCGGCTCGCCCTGCTGATCGCGCTGGTCGCCCTCGTGGAGGCGGGGCTCGGCATCCTCGGGCGCCGCCTGTCGGCGACGCTCGGCGAGGGACTCATCCTCGACCTCAGAACCGCTGTGTTCGACCACGTGCAGCGCATGCCCGTCGCGTTCTTCACCCGTACGCGGACGGGCGCGCTGGTCAGCCGTCTGAACAACGACGTGATCGGCGCCCAGCGGGCCTTCGCCAGCACCCTCTCCGGCGTCGTCAGCAACCTGGTCACCCTGCTGCTCACGCTCGCGGTGATGCTCACCCTGTCCTGGCAGATCACCCTGCTGGCGCTGGTGCTGCTGCCGGTGTTCGTGCTGCCCGCCCGGCGCATGGGCAGCCGGATGGCCCGCATGCAGCGGGAGGCGGCGGAGCTGAACGCGGCCATGGGCACCCGGATGACCGAGCGCTTCTCCGCCCCCGGCGCCACCCTGGTCAAGCTGTTCGGCCGCCCGGAGGAGGAGTCGGCGGAGTTCGCCGCCCGCGCCCGCCGGGTCCGGGACATCGGCGTGCGCACGGCCACCGCCCAGTCGGTCTTCATCACCTCCCTCACCCTGGTCTCCGCCCTCGCCCTGGCCCTCGTCTACGGCCTCGGCGGCTGGTTCGCGCTGCGCGGCACCCTGGAGCCCGGCGCGGTGGTCTCCCTCGCCCTGCTGCTGACCCGGCTGTACGCCCCGCTGACCGCGCTCGCCGGGGCCCGGGTCGAGGTGATGAGCGCGCTCGTCAGCTTCGAGCGGGTCTTCGAGGTGCTGGACCTCGAGCCGCTCATCGAGGAGCGGCCCGACGCCCGCGAGGTCCCCGAGGGCCCGGTCGCCGTCGAGTTCGAGGACGTCCGCTTCTCCTATCCGTCGGCGGACCAGGTCTCGCTCGCCTCCCTGGAGGAGGTCGCCGCACTGGACACCCGCGGCGGCTCCGAGGTCCTGCACGGCGTCTCCTTCCGCGCCGAGCCCGGGCAGACCGTCGCCCTCGTCGGCTCCTCCGGCGCCGGGAAGTCGACCATCGCCCAGCTCCTGCCGCGGCTGTACGACGTCGACGCGGGCGCCGTCCGCATCGGCGGGGTGGACGTACGCGACCTGACCGCGGCGTCCCTGCGGGCCACCCTCGGCATGGTCACCCAGGACGGTCACCTCTTCCACGACACCGTCCGCGCCAACCTCGCCCTCGCCCGCCCGGACGCCACGGACGACGAGCTGTGGGACGCCCTGCGCCGCGCCCGCCTCGCCGACGTCGTACGGTCCCTGCCCGACGGCCTGGACACGGTCGTCGGCGAGCGCGGCTACCGGCTCTCCGGCGGCGAACGCCAGCGCATGACCATCGCCCGGCTGCTGCTGGCCCGCCAGCGCGTGGTCGTCCTGGACGAGGCCACCGCCCACCTGGACAACACCTCCGAGGCGGCCGTGCAGGAGGCCCTCACCGAAGCCCTGGAGGGCCGCACCGCCGTGGTGATCGCCCACCGCCTGTCCACCGTGCGGACCGCCGACCAGATCCTCGTCGTGGAGTCCGGGCGGATCGTGGAACGGGGTACGCACGAGGAGCTGCTGGCGGCCGACGGGCGCTACGCCGAGCTGTACCGTACGCAGTTCGCCCAGCGGGACGACGAGGTGCCGACCGCCTGAACGGGCCGGGCCTCCTGCGCCGGTGCCCCCGTGACCCGGCCGGCGTGAGCGGCACCGGACGGGGAGACCGGGACCGGGCCGGGTGCGCCCGGCGCACGCACAGGCCCGGCCGGCCGGCGCCACCCCGCCCGCCCGGGCCGGCGCCGGCCGCCCCACGCTCACCTCGCAGGGCACCACCGGCGGACAGCGCGTCGTCGACGGCGTGGTCCACGAGAGGCCCTCGGGCCGGCAGCTCGGCACGTCCGCCGTGCCGGTGGACCTGTGGCTGGACGCACGGGGCCGGGTGCGGCAGGAGAGCGTGCGGCTCGCCCTGCACCCGCCGAAGCACCGGACGCCGGGCCGGGAGGACACCGCGGTGACGAGCACCACCGTGCTGCGCTTCTCGGACTCCGGGAGTGCCGTCCGGGTGAGCGCACCGCCCGCCGCGGACACCGCGGACGTCACCGGCAGGATGACCCGGTCGGGTGCGACGGCCGGCTGGGACGTGTGAGCCCCCCTTGCCTGGATACGCGGTCTGCACGGCAGCACCGCCCGTAGGAAGGTCACCCCTGCCATGACCAGCCCGCACCAGCCCGGCCACCGCTCCGAGGTCACCCTCCGGGTCAACGGCCAACCCCGCACCGTGCTCGTCGACCACCGGCGCGTCCTGCTCGACCTGCTGCGCGAGGACCTGGAACTCACCGGCTCCAAGAAGGGCTGCGACCACGGGCAGTGCGGGGCCTGCACCGTGCTGGTCGACGGACGCCGCGTCAACAGCTGCCTGCTGCTCGCCGTCGCCCTCGACGGCAGCGAGGTCACCACCGTCGAGGGCCTCGGCGGCGCCGGAGAGGACCCGCACCCGCTGCAGCGGGCCTTCCTGGACCGCGACGCCTTCCAGTGCGGGTACTGCACCCCGGGGCAGCTCTGCTCCGCCGTGGGCATGCTCGCCGAGGCCGCCGCCGGCCACCCCTCCCACGTCACCGACCCGGCGGCCCCCTCCGGCCGGCCCGTGCCGCTGGACCGGACGGAGATCCGCGAGCGGATGAGCGGCAACCTGTGCCGCTGCGGCGCCTACCCCCGCATCGTCGAGGCGATCGAGGACGTGATCGAGTGAACGGCTTCGCCTACCTCAGGCCCGGCAGCGTCGAGGAGGCCGCCGAGGCGTACGCCGCCCACCCCGGCGCCCGCTACCTCGCCGGCGGAACCAACCTGGTCGACCTGATGAAACTCGGTGTGGAGCAGCCCACCGCGGTCATCGACGTCGGGCGGCTGCCGCTGGACGCCGTCGAGGAACTGCCCGACGGCTCCCTGCGGGTCGGCGCCACCGTCCGCAACAGCGACCTCGCCGCCGACCCCCGTGTCCGCGACCGCTACCCGGCGCTGTCCCAGGCGCTCCTCGCGGGCGCCTCCGCACAGCTGCGCAACGCCGCCACCACCGGCGGCAACCTGCTCCAGCGCACCCGCTGCCCGTACTTCCAGGACCTGGACAAGCCCTGCAACAAGCGGGAGCCGGGCAGCGGCTGCGGCGCCCGCGAGGGCGTCCACCGCGACCACGCGGTGCTCGGCCACTCCGCCCGGTGCATCGCCACCCACCCCTCCGACATGGCGGTGGCCCTGGCCGCCCTCGACGCCGAGGTCGAGCTGTACGGCGCCGACGGCGCCCGGCGCCTGCCGGTGGCCGACTTCCACCGGCTGCCCGGCGAGCACCCCGAGCGGGACACCTGGATCCGCCCCGGCGAACTGATCACCGGCGTGCGGCTCCCGGCCGCCACGGCCGGCGTCCCGTCCGCCTACCGCAAGGCGCGGGACCGGGCGTCGTACGCCTTCGCCCTCGCCTCGGTGGCCGTGGTGCTGCGGGTCGCGGACGGCATCGTGGACCAGGTGGGGGTCGCCTTCGGCGGGCTCGCCCACCGGCCCTGGCGGGCCCGGCACACCGAACTGGCCCTGCTGGGCGCGCCCGCCACCCCGGCCGCCTTCGAAGGAGCCGTGGCGCTCGAACTCGCGCACGCCGAACCGCTGCGGGACAACGCCTACAAGGTGCCCCTCGCCCGCAACCTCGCCCTGGACGTCCTGAACCGTCTCGCCCCGGAGACCGCAGCGGCCTGAGCCGTCACAGGAGGACCCCATGACAGGCACGCCAGGCACGACCGGCACGACCGGCACGCCAGGCACGACCGGCACGCCGGGCACGACCGGGGCGACCGGCAGGCCGGGCACGGCCGGCACCGCCCTGGGCGCCCCCGCCGAGCGCCGGGAGGGGCGTCAGAAGGTCACCGGCGCCGCCCGCTACGCCGCCGAGTACGCCCTGCCCGGCCGCGCCCACGCCTGGCCCGTGCCGGCCGCGGTCGCGCGGGGCCGGGTCACCGGCGTCGACACCTCCGCCGCCCTCGCCCTGCCCGGCGTCCTCGCCGTCCTCACCCCCGGCGACGCACCCCGCGTCGCCGAACCCGAGGACGCCACGCTCGCCGTGCTCCAGGGCCCGGACGTGCCGCACCGGGGCTGGTGCGTGGCCCTGGCCGTCGCCGAGACCCCGGAGGCCGCCCGCGCCGCCGCCCGGGCCGTCCGGGTCGCCTACGACACCGCGCCGCACGACGTCGACCTCGCCCCGGGCAGCCCGCACGGCTACGAGCCGGAGGAGGTCAGCAGCGGACCCGCCCGCGTCGAGCACGGCGACCCGCGCACCGCCTTCGCCGGGGCCGGCGTGCGCGTGGACGCCACCTACCGGGTGCCGCCGCTGCACAACCACCCCCTGGAGCCGCACACCAGCACCGCCCACTGGGAGGGGGACCGGCTCACCGTGTACACCTCCACCCAGGGCGGCACGGCCGTGCGGTCCGTGCTCGCCCGGCTCTTCGAACTGCCCGAGGAGCACATCACCGTCGTCGCCGAGCACGTCGGCGGCGGCTTCGGCGCCAAGGGCACCCCACGCCCCGACGTCGTCCTCGCCGCACTGGCCGCACGGCACACCGGCCGGCCCGTCACCCTCGCCTACGCCCGCCGGCACCTGCCCACCGCCACCGGCCACCGCGCGCCCACCGTGCAGCGGCTGCGGCTCGGCGCGGACCCGGACGGCCGGCTCACCGCCCTGCTGCACGAGGTGACCACCCACACCTCCCGCGTCAAGGAGTTCGTGGAGCAGGCCGCGGTCGTCTCCCGCGTCATGTACGCCACCCCGAACCTGCGCAGCTCCCACCACGTGGTGCCGCTCGACGTGCCCAGCCCGTCCTGGATGCGCGCCCCCGGCGAGGCGCCCGGCATGTACGCCCTGGAGTCCGCCCTGGACGAACTCGCCGACGCGCTCGGCACGGACCCGGTGGAGCTGCGCGTGGGCAACGAACCGGACCGGGAGCCGGGCAGCGGCAAGCCGTTCAGCAGCCGGCACCTCGTGCAGTGCCTGCGCGAAGGGGCCCGCCGCTTCGGCTGGGCCGGCCGCGACCCGCGCCCCGGCGTGCGCCGCGAGGGCCCCCTGCTCCTCGGCACCGGCGTGGCCGCCGCGACCTACCCCGTGCAGGTCGCCCCGTCCGCCGCCGCCGTCCAGGCGCTGCCCGACGGCGCCTTCACCGTCCGGGTCAACGCGGCCGACATCGGCACCGGCGCCCGCACCGTCCTCGCCCAGGTCGCCGCCGACGCCCTCGGCGTCCCCCTGGAGCGCGTGCGCACCGAGGTCGGCCGCAGCGACCTGCCGCCCGCCCCGCTCGCCGGGGGCTCCTCCGGCACCGCCTCCTGGGGGTGGGCCGTCCACGAAGCGTGCACCGAGCTGGCGGCCCGGCTCGCCGCCCACCGCGGCCCGCTGCCCGCCGACGGCCTCACGGTCCACGCCGACACCACCGGGAAGGCCGACGCCGAGAGCCCCTACGCGCGGCACGCGTTCGGCGCCCACTTCGCCGAGGTCGCCGTCGACACCGTCACCGGCGAGGTGCGGGTCCGCCGGCTGCTCGGCGTCTTCGCCGCCGGACGCATCCTCAACGCCCGCACCGCGCGCTCCCAGTTCACCGGGGCCATGGTGATGGGCCTCGGCATGGCGCTCACCGAGGGCAGCACCCTGGACCCCGCGTTCGGCGACTTCCCCGAGACCGACCTCGCCTCCTACCACGTGCCCGTCCACGCCGACGTCCCCGACATCGAGGCCGACTGGATCGACGAGGACGACCCCCACCTCAACCCCCCGGGCGGCAAGGGCATCGGCGAGATCGGCATCGTCGGCACCGCCGCCGCCGTCGGCAACGCCGTCCACCACGCCACCGGCATCCGCTTCCGCACCCTGCCCCTCACCCCCGACCGGATCCTCACCGCCCTGCTGTCCGAGGGGTGACGGCGACCGCTGCCGCCCGGGAGCACGCCGGCACGCCGGGGGCCGCCGGGACGCACCGCCGTCCGCGATCTCGACGGTGACGGCCGACGGGACCACCATGTCCCCAGGAAGCAGCCGTCGAGGACGTGAGGAGCCGGCCGGACATGAGCGCGACCTGCGCGCCCCTGCGCGTCCTGGCGGTGGACGACGAGCAACCCGCGCTGGAGGAACTGCTGTACCTCCTGGGGAAGGACCCGCGGGTCGGCACGGCCGTGCCCGCGCCGGCCGCCACCGAGGCGCTGCGCCGGCTCAGCCGCGCGATGGAGGACGGCCCGGACGGCCCGGACGGCTTCGACGTCGTCTTCCTCGACATCGACATGCCCGGCCTCGACGGCCTCGAACTGGCCCGCCTGCTGGGCGGGCTGGCCGCGCCGCCGCTGATCGTGTTCGTCACCGCCCACGAGGACTTCGCCGTCCGCGCCTTCGACCTCAAGGCCGTGGACTACCTGCTCAAGCCGCTGCGCGAGGAACGCTTCGCCGAGGCCGTGCGGCGGGTCGCCGACCTGGTGCGGGCCGGCCGGGGACCCCGCCCCGCCGCCCTCCCGCCGCCCGCGCCCGCCCTCGGCGACCAGGTCCCCGTGGAACTGGGCGGGGTGACCCGGTTCGTGCCCGTCGCCGACATCGCCTATGTCGAGGCCCAGGGCGACTACGCCCGGCTGCACACCGGCCACGGCAGCCACCTGGTGCGGATACCGCTGTCCACGCTGGAGGACCAGTGGCGCTCCCGCGGCTTCGTGCGGATCCACCGCAGCCGGCTCGTCGCCCTCGGCCGGATCGAGGAACTCCGCCTCGACGGCGGGAACCTGACCGTCCGGATCGGCGACCGGATCCTCGCCGTGAGCCGGCGCAACGCCCGGGAACTGCGCGACCTGCTTGCCAGCCGCGCGGCGGGCCGGGCCCGCTGAACCACCGGGCGCGAACCGCGCGTGACGGACGTGTGCCGATTCGGTCCGGCGGGTGTCTCACCGGTGGCCCGCTGCGTACACTCGCCGCACACAAGGTGATCACCGCGGCGTCGGGGAGTGCGTGATGGGTGCGGAATCCGTCCCTCGCAGAGAAGTGGTCACCGCACGGCCGCACGCCCCCGCCGCCGGCCGTACCCCGCCGCGCCCGGCGCCCGCGCCCGGGCCCCGGCCCGGCGCACCGGGCGACGACGGAGCCGTCCGCGCCCTGATGCGCCGTCAGATACGGGCTGCCCTCACCGCGACCGCGCTGCTCGCCGCCCTGCTGGGCCTGCTCCCCGTCGTCCTGCGCCTCCTGCCGCCCGCCGGCGCCGCGCCCCGCGTCCCGCCGGCCGTCTGGCTCCTGCTCGGCGTCGCGCCCTACCCCGTGCTGCTGGGCATCGGCGCCTGGTACGTCCGCCGGGCCGAGCGCAACGAGACCGGCACGCCCGCCTCCGCGGAACGCCCCTGACCATGCGCCGACGAACCGCCGGGGCCGGCCGGTGAACCGGACGTACGGCATCGCGGGCGTGACCGCCGTGGTCCTCGCCACGGTCCTGGTCGGCGCGCTGGGCCTGCGCATCTCCCGCACCACCTCCGACTTCTACGTCGCCTCGCGCACCGTCGCCCCCCGGCTCAACGCCTTCGCGGTCAGCGGGGAGTACCTGTCCGCCGCCTCCTTCCTCGGCGTCGCCGGACTCGTCCTCGCCCAGGGCGCCGACATGCTGTGGTTCCCCATCGGCTACACCGCCGGGTTCCTGGTGCTGCTGGCCTTCGTCGCCGCCCCGCTGCGCCGCTCCGGCGCCTACACCCTGCCGGACTTCGCCGAGGCCCGGCTGGAGTCCCGGGCGGTCCGCCGGATCGCGGGCGTGCTCGTCGTCGGCATCGGCTGGCTCTACCTGCTGCCCCAGCTGCGCGGGGCCGGGCTGACCCTGCGGCTCCTCACCGGGGCGCCCGGCTGGTCCGGCGGCCTGGTCGTCGCGGCCGTGGTGAGCGGGGCGGTGGCCGCCGGCGGGATGCGGAGCATCACCTTCGTCCAGGCGTTCCAGTACTGGCTGAAACTCACCGCCCTGCTGGTGCCCGTGGCGTTCCTGCTCCTCGCCTGGCGCGCCGACCGCGCCCCGGTCCCCGCCTGGGACGACCGGCCCGTCCTCCACCGCCCGGCCGAGGTGCGCCTGGACCGGCCGGTCACCGTCACCGTGCGCGAACCCGTCCGCGTGACCGTGTCCGGCTCCGTGGACGGCCGGACCGTCCACGGCGGTCCGCTCACCCTGGCCGAGGGCCGGCACCGCATCGGCACGCACACCACCCTGCGCTTCCCGGCCGGGGCCCGCGTCCCGCTGCCGGACCGGGGTCTCGGCCGCACCGCCTCCTCCAGCTGGGCGAGACCCCTCTCCTCGGACCGGGAACAGCACAGCCTGTACGCCACCTACGGGCTGATCCTGGCCACCTTCCTCGGCACGATGGGCCTGCCGCACGTCGTCGTCCGCTTCTACACCAACCCCGACGGCCGCGCCGCCCGCCGCACCACCGTGATCGTGCTGGGCCTGCTCGGCGCCTTCTACCTGCTGGTGCCCCTGTACGGCGTGCTGGGCCGGCTGTACGCGCCCGACCTGCTGCTCACCGGGGACACCGACGCCGCGGTGCTGGTGCTGCCGCAGCGGCTGGTCGGCGGCCCCGCCGGTGATCTGCTCGGGGCCCTCGTCGCCGGGGGCGCCTGCGCCGCGTTCCTGTCCACCGCCTCCGGGCTCACCCTGTCCGTGGCCGGCGTGCTCGCCCAGGACGTGCTGCCCACCCTCGGCGTACGGCACTTCCGGCTCGCCACCCTGCCCGCGGTCGCGGTGCCCGCCGCCGCCGGCGCCGTGGTCGGCGAGCTGCCGGTGGCCGACGCGGTCGGGCTCGCCTTCGCCGTGTCCGCCTCCTCGTTCTGCCCGCTGCTGATCCTCGGCATATGGTGGCGCGGGCTGACCCCGCCGGGGGCGATCGCCGGACTGGTCCTCGGCGGCGGCTCCGCGCTCACCGCGGTCACGGCGACCATCGCCGGCGGCGCCCGTTCGGGCTGGCTGCACACCCTGCTGGCCTGGCCCGCGGTGTGGTCCGTACCCGTGGGGTTCGCGGCGATGGTGCTGACCTCCCTGGCCACCCGGGACCGGGTGCCCCCCGGCACGGCCGCCACGATGGCCCGCCTCCACCTGCCCGAACCGCCCCCGCCCCGCACCTGACCGGCCCGCCGAGCGGCCCCCGCCCCGCGAACCGGCGCCCGCTTCCCGGCCCGCCTTCCGCCCGACCGCCCCCGAAGGAGACCTCACCCCCTCGACCGCCCCGTCCCGGCACGGCAGTCCCGGCACAGCCGTCCCGACACAGCCGTCCCGACACAGCCGTCTCCCGAACAGCCGTCTCCCGAACAGCCGTCTCCCGGACCGGCCGTCCCGCTCCGGCCGGCCCCCTGACCCGTCCGTCTCCGACCGAGGAGGTCCCCGTGCCCGTTCGTCCCGCGCGCCACGGCCGGGTGTGCCGTACATGACCGTGCTCGTCACCGCGGCCCTCGTACTGGCCGGGCTCGCGCTGTTCGCCCTCGGAACCGCTCTCGGGCACGGGGCCGCCCGCCGGCAGCAGGAACACGCGGCCGGCCCCGACGGCACGCGCGCCCTCGCCCACGCCCTGCACGCCGCCGCGCTCGCCGCCGCGCCCCTGAGGGCCGGGCTGACGCCCGACACGGCCCGCCGGGCGGCCCGCCGGCTGCGCCCCCTCCTCGGCGTCCCCGCCCTCGCCCTCGCCGACGAGACCTCCGTGCTGGTCTGGGACGGTGCCGCCGAGCACCACCGCGACCAGCTCTCGGCCCGGCTCGCCCCGTCCCCGCGCACCCGCGCCCTCACCCTGTCCTGCGACGACGACGGCTGCCCCGTCCGGTGGGGCGTCCTGGTCCCGCTGACCGCCGACGGGTCGGCCGTCGGCACGCTCGCCGTGTTCGCGGGCGCGGAGCCGGCCGTGCCGGTACGGGCCGCCGAGGAGGCCGCCCGCCGGCTCTCCGCGGACCTCGAGCTCGCCGACCTGGACCGGGCCCGCTCCAGCGCACACGAGGCCGAGGTCCGTGCCCTGCGCGCCCAGATCTCGCCGCACTTCGTCTACAACTCGCTGGCGAGCATCGCCTCCTACGTCCGCACCGACCCCGAACGCGCCCGCGAACTGCTGCTGGAGTTCGCCGACTTCACCCGCTACTCGTTCCGCCGCGACGGCGACTTCACCACCCTCGCCGAGGAACTGCGCTCCATCGAGCAGTACTTGGAGCTCGCCCGCGCCCGGTTCGGCCGCCGTCTCGAGGTCACCCTCCGCATCGCCCCCGAGGTGCTGCCGGTGACGCTCCCGTTCCTGTGCCTGCAGCCCCTGGTCGAGAACGCCCTCAAGCACGGACTGGAGGAGGCGGTGGAGCGCAGCAGGGTCACGATCGTCGCCGAGGACGAGGGGACCGAGGCCCGGGTCGTCGTCGAGGACAACGGCGTGGGCATGGAACCGGAACGCCTGCGCGCGATCCTGCACGGCACGGCCGGCCCGTCCACCGGCATCGGGCTGAGCAACGTGGACCGCAGGCTGCGCCAGGTCTACGGCGACGACTACGGCCTGGTCGTCGAGACGGGCGTCGGAGCGGGCACGAAGATCACGGTCCGGGTCCCGAAGTTCCGCCCCGGCGTCCAGGCGCCCCCCACCTGACGCGTCCGATCCGGCCACGGCGTGTCAGCAGGTGACGTCCTCACCGGCGCCGTCCACGAGCCTCCAGGGTTCCGGGCCGGTGCCGTCGCTCCACGCCTGCAGGCCGGAGCGGTCCAGGCACACGATCCCGCACTGCTCGGCGTACTCGGCGGCCGGCGCGGTGAAGTCGCTGGTGGTGACCAGGACCGCGACGTCCGCCTCGTGCACCGTGTAGCAGGTGCCGCCGAACCGCTGCAGGTCCTGCGAACCGACCCGGTGCCCCGCGCCGTAGCGCTTGCACTGGATGACCACCCGCCGCCCGTCCGGGGCCACGGCCAGCACGTCCGCGCCCAGGTCACCCGCGCCGCCGACGACTTCCACGCCGCTGCACCCGTCCCGTGTGCACAGCGCGGCCACGGCCTGTTCGAACTCGTCGGCGTCGAGGGCGTCGTAGTCGACGGGCAGCGGACGCGTGGCGCCGGGAAGGGCGGCGGTGACGGCGTCGCCGTCCCGGGGGCCGGTGCGCGCGGGCCCGGGCGGGGACGGGACGGCCTGCGCCGGCGGTGCCTCCAGTGCCTCCAGCGCCGTCTCCGTCCCCGCCTCCAGCGCCGCTGCGGCCTGCCGGGCGGCCCGGGCGGCACCGGCGTGCCGCCGCCGTCGCCGTCGGCGCAGCGCCAGGGCGGCGGCCGTGCCCAGGAAGCACAGCGCCGCCACCCAGGCGGGGCGCCGCTCGACGGCCTCGGCCGCTGTGCGGACGGCGAACCCCAGGACGCACAGGGCGAGAGCGAGCAGTCCGAAGGACAGCGCGGTCGCGCGCAGATCGAACCGCCGGCGGCCGGTCGCCCGTAGGGGACCGGCCGGCCGTATGCGGCGTGCGGGCGTGGTCACGGTGGTGATGCCCCCCTCCCTGGCTGACGAAGATCACTCCCGCCGTCTGCCCGCGATCCGCCGGTTCACCGGCCGCCCCCCGACGTCCCGGCGCCGTGCGGCCGCCCCATGTCACGAGAGGGAAACGAACGGTGGCCGCCGCAACCGGGCGATGGCTGAAAATCGTCCGTCCCGGATACCGACACAGCCCGCCCACAGGCTGCCCTTCACGAGACAGGACGCGCCGTGCCCACCACCAGGAAGACCGCCCCTCACCGATCCGGCGCCGCGGTCCGCGCGACCGTCGCCGGTGTGTCCGCCGCCGTCCTGGCGGTGCTGCTCACGGCCTGCAACGGGGCCGACGGCTCGGCCGCGCCGCCGGCCGGCGGGAAGAAGGCGACCGCCCGGTCGGCCGGCAGCGCCGAGGCGGCCGGCTCCGCCACCGCCGGGTCCGACCCCGTCGGCACGCCCACGGGCGGGCCCGCGAAGGGCGCCGGCGGCGGATCCTCGCCCTCCTCGCCCTCCGCGCCCTCCTCGCCTTCCTCGGCCACCGCCCCGACGAAGCCGCCGGCACCGGCCGAGCCGGCCGCCTCGAAGCCGGCGGGCGGCGGCTGCGACCACAAGATGCCCATCTCGCCCGACGAGGTGGCGGTCTACCGCTACACCCCCGAGGGCGGCTCGCTGAGCCTCATCGTCCGGCACGGCAACTGGGGTTGCGCACCCGCGGACTCCGACGGCGCGCCGTTCGAGACCGTGGGCAAGGAGACCTTCATCCCCATGGACCAGGCCGCGTACATCACCGTCACGACGCCGATCGTGGAGAGCACCGAGAACCAGCACATCGGCGTGCAGGAGTTCCTCGACTGGCTGGAGGCGCACCCGAACAGCGGGCTGGTCTTCACCTACCACCTCGGCGCCGACGGGGCGATCGACCGCCTGGACGAGGTGTTCACACCCTGACCGGCGGCACAGCGGAAGGCCGGCGGCCCCGCGGGGACCGGCCGGCCGCCGTCACCCGTCGGCGTCCCGTCCCCTGGTACGCCGTTCAGCTCGACTCGCGGACCACGAGTTCGTTCGGCATGATCACCGGCTTCCTCGGGCCGCTCTCGATGAGCGCCAGCAGCAGGCGCACCGTCGCGGTGGCCTGTTCGGCCATGGAACTGCGCACCGAGGTGAGCGCGGGCGTGGTGTAGGCGGCGGCTTCGATGTCGTCGAACCCGACGACGGCCACGTCGTCGGGGACCCGGCGGCCCGCCTGGTGCAGGGTGCGCAACGCCCCGATGGCCATGAGGTCGTTGGCCGCGAACACCGCGTCGAGGTCCGGGTCGTCCTCCAGGAGCTGCCGCATGGCCTCCGCGCCCGACACCCGGGTGAAGTCACCCAGCGCGACGATCGAGCGGCGCCCGGTGTCCCGCAGGGCCGCCCGGTACCCCTCGAGCCGTTCACGGGACTCGTACAGGTCCAGTGGTCCGGTGATGGTGGCGATCCGGCGTCTGCCCCGCTCCAGCAGGTGCCGTACGGCCAGCGCCGCGCCGCCCGCGTTGTCCAGCGCCACGTACGGGACGTCCGTCGCGGCGGTGCGGTTGAAGGACGCGACGGGCAGGCCCATGCGGGCGAGCGCGGCCGGCAGTGGATCGGCGCCGTGCAGCGCCACGAGCATCACGCCGTCCACATGACCCCCCGCCACGTACCGCTCCACCCGGGCCCGGCTCTCGTCGGACTCGGCGAGGATCAGCACCACGCGTCTGCCGACGGCCTCCAGCTCCCGGCTGACGGTGCGCACCACGGTGGAGAACAGCGGGTCGTCGGACACCACGCCCTTGGGCGGGTCGGAGACGACCACGGCGACGGCGTCGGTGCGGCGGGTGACCAGGTTGCGGGCGGCGGCGTTCGGCACGTACCCGAGTTCCCGCACCGCCTGCATGACGACGTCCCGGATCTCCGGTGCGACGGTGGTCTCCCCGTTGATGACCCGGGAGACGCTCGACTTGGACACGCCGGCCCGCGCGGCGACCACCGCGAGCGTGGGTCGTTTCATCGCCTTCCGATCACCGGTGCCCGGTCCTCGAGTCCATGGAGCGTTTCCCCTCAGGATCACCTCGGCCCGATCCGCATGTCAACGGGCCCTTCTCCGCGCCCCGGCAGGGGAACTCGCCGTCGACTGAGCTCCTCAGGGCGCCTGTCGAGGGGTGTCGTGCATACCGCCGAAGTGGATCTCAGGAACCGTTCCCCGGGACCGACCCTGTGCGTCAAGGGCGTTACGGGCCTGTTGCTCAAAACCTTGACAGTCCATCGGGACCGGCCCATTCTCACCCCTCAGGGAGCGCTCCCTCATCCTTCCCCCCACTGAGGAGTCGCCCGTGCATCCCCTGCTCCGCCGCATCGGCTTACCCGCCGTCGTCGCGGCCGTCCTGCTCACGCTCCTGAGCCTGCCCGCGCCCCGGGCCCACGCCGCCGAGACCCTGCTGTCGCAGGGCCGGCCCGTCGTCGCGTCCAGCACCGAGGACCCGTTCGGCGCGCCCGGAGCCGTCGACGGCAACCCGGCGACGCGCTGGTCCAGCGCCTTCTCCGACCCGCAGTGGATCAGGGTCGACCTCGGGGCGCCGGCCCGCATCAGCCGCGTGACCCTCCAGTGGGAGGCCGCCTACGGCAAGGCTTTCCGCATCCAGGTGTCGGACGACGCCGAGACCTGGTCCACCGTCCACGAGACGACGGACGGCACCGGCGGCACCCAGAACCTGACCCTGACGGCCACCGGCCGCTACGTCCGCATGTACGGCACCCAGCGCGGCACCGGATACGGCTTCTCCCTCTGGGAGTTCCAGGTCTTCGGGACCGACGGCACCGGCGGCGACCCGGGCGGCGGTGGCGGGGACACGCTGCTGTCGTACGGGAAGACAGGCGCGGCCTCCTCCTCGCAGAGCGACCAGAACTGCTGGGAGTGCACGCCCGCGCGGGCCTTCGACCGCGACCCCGCCTCACGCTGGGCGACCAGCTCCACCACCGGCTGGACCGACCCCGGCTGGATCTCCGTCGACCTCGGCGCGACCGCGCAGATCACCAAGGTCGTCCTGCAGTGGGACCCGGCCTACGCCAAGTCCTTCCAGATCCAGGTGTCGTCCAACGGCACGGACTGGACGCCCGTCTACTCGACCACGTCCGGCACCGGCTTCAAGCAGACCCTGGCCGTCTCCGGCACGGGACGCTACGTGCGGATGTACGGCACCGAACGCGCCACCCCTTACGGCTACTCCCTGTGGGAGTTCCAGGTGTACGGCACCGGGGGCGCCCCGATCCCGGCGCCGCCGCTGCCGCCGGACCCGGCGCAGCCGCCGCGGCTGGTGTGGAGCGACGACTTCGACGGAGCCGCCGGGAGCAAACCCGACCCGGCCAAGTGGCGGGCCGACCCCGGCACCGGGCAGAACGGCGAACTGCAGTACTACACCGACCACCGGAACGCCGCGCTCGACGGCGGCGGCCACCTGGTCATGGAGGCCCGCAAGGAGGCCAGCCCCGGCCGGGCCTGCCCGCCCGACCCGCTGACCGGCAGCACCACCTGCCAGTACACCTCGGCCCGCATGAACACGGGCGCCACCTTCCAGTTCGCCTACGGGCGCGTCGAGGCCCGCGTTAAGGTGCCCAAGGGCAACGGGCTGTGGCCCGCGTTCTGGATGATGGGCGCCGACTTCCTCACCGGCCGTCCGTGGCCGTACAACGGCGAGGTCGACATCATGGAGGTCCTCGGCAAGGACGTGAAGACGGCCTACTCGACCGTGCACGCCCCCGCCTACAACGGCGGCAACGGGATGGGCTCGCCGTACCGGCTGCCCTCGGGCGCCGACTTCTCGGACGACTTCCACACCTGGGCCGCCGACTGGAACAGCAAGGGCATCGTCTTCAGCCTCGACGGGCGCACCGTGTTCACCCTCGACAAGGACCAGGTGGAGCGCACGCGCGGTCCCTGGATCTTCGACCACCCGCACTACATGATCCTCAACCTGGCGGTCGGCGGGGACTGGCCCGGCCCGACCGACGCGTCCACGCCGTTCCCGTCCCGGATGCTCGTCGACTACGTGCGCGTGTACCAGTAGCGCGGCCGGCACCGGCCCCCTTGTCGGTTCCGTCCCGGACACCTCCGTTCCGGGCCGGACCGCAGCCGCACCACGCCCCACCCCTCCGATGAGGAAGTGACATGCGCAGATACTCCCTTCGCCTCTCTCCCGTGTTGGTCGGTGCCCTGGCGATCGCCCTGGCCGCCGCCCTCGGCATCACCCTCGGCGCCCCCGCCGCGCGGGCCGCCACGATCACCGTCCAGGCCGAGTCCTACGCGGCACAGTCCGGCGTCACCCTGGAGACGACCGCCGACCAGGGCGGCGGGCAGAACGCCGCCTACCTCGCCGACGGCGACTGGATGCGGTTCGACCAGGTCGACCTCGGGGCCGCCGGCCGGCTGACGGTGTCGGCGCGCGTGGCCTCCGCCACGGGCACCGGTTCCGTCGAACTGCGCACCGGTTCCCTGACCGGCCCCCTGCTCGCCGTGATCCAGGTCAGCCCCACCGGAGGCTGGCAGACCTGGGCGACCCGCAGCGCCGACGTCACCACCCACCCGACCGGGCCCCAGACCGTGTTCGCGGTGCTGCGCGCCACCACGCCCGGCGACTTCGTCAACATCAACTGGTTCTCGTTCGTCAGCGGCGGCGACGAGCCCGCGCCGGGCTGGGTCGACATCGACCAGGCCAAGTGGCAGGCCCAGCTGACCCAGTTCCGGGCCATGACCCCGGCGCCGGTGCCCGCCAACGCGGTGCGCGTCCCCGAGTTCAACGCCACCTGCACCTACAGCCACTCCAAGCCGGACGACCCGATCGTCGCCCCCGGGCTGCCGGGCGCGTCCCACATGCACAGCTTCTTCGGCAACAAGAGCACCGACGCGTTCACCACGACCCAGAGCCTGCTGAGCAACACGGGCACGAGCTGCACGCCCGCCAAGGACCTCTCCGCCTACTGGATCCCCACGCTCTACGAGCGCGGCAAGGCGGTCGAACCCGACGGGATGATCGTCTACTACGGGTCGCGGCTGCCCGACCCCACGGCGACCGTGCCCTTCCCGCAGGGCTTCCGCATGATCGCGGGCAACGCCAAGCTGCAGGTGGCCACTCCGGCCGGCTCGCCCAACCAGTTCTGGTGCGCCGGACCGGGCGGTGAGACCGGCCGCAGCGCCGACGGCAACTGGCCGCTGTGCGCCCCCACCGCCAAGCTGGTGTACCAGCTGGTCTTCCCGGACTGCTGGGACGGCAAGCACCTCGACAGCCCGGACCACAAGTCGCACGTCGCCTTCACCTACGACGGCAAGTGCAGCGGCGCCTACCCGGTGGCCATCCCCTCGGTCTCGTTCGTCATCAGCTACCCGACCAGCGGCAGCGCCGACGGGTTCTCCCTGGCGTCGGGCATGGCCTCGTCCATCCACGGTGACTTCTTCAACGCCTGGGACACCGCGGCCCTCGGGCAGCGCGTGAAGGACTGCATCGTGCAGAGCGCCAAGTGCAACTCCGCCGGAACGTTCTGACCCGGCGGACGGCGGCCGCCCTGCTCCTGGGCCTGGCGGTCGCCGGCTGCGCCCCGCAGCCGGCGACCGACCGTCCCGCGCCCGCCTCCTTCAACGACACCGACACCGCGTGGATCCAGCTGATGATCCCCATGGACGAACGGGCCGGGCTGCTCACCGACTTGGCGCCCGCACGCGCCGGGCGCCCGGCCCTGGCCGCCTGGGCGAAGGAGACGGACAGGAGGCTCGGGGACGAACTCAGCGACCTGCGCGAGCTGTTGAGGCTCTCGGGCGTGCCCGACACCCGCCCCCACGAAGGCCACACCATGCCCGGGATGGTCGGCCTCGACACGGTGCGCAGGGCGAAGACCGTGTCCGGGGAGACCTTCGACCGTCTCCTCACCGAGAGTCTGCGGGCGCATCTCGTCCAGGTCCGCATGCTGTGTGCGAGCGAACGCACGTCGGGGAGCGCCGAGCAGGCGAAGGCCCTCGCCGCTGCGATCGAAAGGAGTGTGGCCGAACAGATCACCCGCCTCGACACGGTCGCATGAGATCGCCATCGCCCGGCCGTCGCCGTCGTACGGGGCGGAGCCGCCGTCCCGCACCGTCCCGCACGGACGTGAAGAACCCGGTCGTCCGCTCGAGCCCCTTCTCGCCGAACATCGTCTCCAGGCCGGCGGCCGACGCGCCGGCGGACGCCTCGCCGCGCGGGAAGAGTGCCTCCTCGTACGCGGCGAGGGCCGCCTCCCGGTCGCCCGGGTGGGGGGCGACGGCCTCGGCGAGCTCGTCGCCGTCCAGCATCGCCAGGTCGGCGCCCTCGCCGGCGAAGGGGGACATCAGGTGGGCCGCGTCGCCGAGCAGGGTCACGCCGGGGACGCGGCCCCGGCGGCGCCCGACGGCCTGGGACCGGCGCTGCTCCCGATGGGTCCTCGAACGCCACCTCTTCGGCCTCCTGGCCGGGGCCACACCTCATGCGGCGCCGGCTCACCTGCCCGCCCGTCGATCGCTGCGGCCCCGGACGTCCGATCGTGACCGCTGCCGGGCGGCGAAGATACCCGACGAACGCGGCTTCGCGACCAAGGGAGAACCGGCCCGGGACATCGTCCGCCGCTGCCTGGCCGCCGGCCTGCCCGCCAAGTGGATCACCGCGGACGAGGCCTACGCACCAGCCGTCCTGCCGCAGTGCCTCTCGCTCCCGGGTCGCGGTGCACCCGGACGGCCGGCCCTGCGGGCTCGGCAGGTTCTACGGCCCGGCCCGCGCGCCCGCGGGATCGATCCGGCGGCGCAGGGACCGGCGCTCCGCCGCCGTGGTCGCACCCCATATGCCGTCGGTCTCGCCGTGGGTGAGCGCCCAGGTCCGGCACGGCGCGAGGACGGGGCAGCTGCGGCACACGGCCAGCGCCTTCTCCGTCTGCTGCGCCGCCGGGCCGGTGTCGCCGATGGGGAAGAACAGCTCGGGGTCCTCGTTGCGGCACGCCGCACGTCCGCGCCAGTTCATGCCGGCGACGCGACGGCGGCGGAACGCCGGGACGCCCGGGCGGGGGATCGGGGGATACGAGTGACGGTCACGGAGCCTCCTCGCGACACCGTCGTGCGCGGGCGCGGATCACCCACCCCGCACCCATACGCAAATCGGGCGATTGACAACATCTCGCCCGAATATAAAGTGCGGGTTCTCCGGAGGTAAAGAGCCCGGCCCGATCCCGGGGGAGTCGAGGAGCAGGAGCGGGCTTCTGCGGCGCGCCGGCCGCGTCAGGCCGTGTCCCCGTCGGCGGGCTCGCCGGCCGCCTGCTGCTCGCCGGCGCCGGTCCCGGCCGCCGCCTCCTCGTTCTGCTGCTGGTCCGGGTCCTCCTCCGGGTGGACGTCGCGTTCACCGGTGACCTGTTCCAGCGGATGGCTCAGGTCCTGGTCGTTCGGCTCAGACATCTCGGGCTCCTTCACGGGTGGACGGAAGCCCGAGTACCCGCCGCGCGGACCGGCTACCGGCGCGCAGCGAGCGGAACGCGGGACAGGGGGCGGCGTCACCGCCGCCCGGCGGGGTACTCCGCCGGTATGCGCCCACATCAGGACACCCCGGCACGGCGGCACCGGCGGCCGGCCCCCTCACCCGGCCGCGCGGCCCGGGACCCGCGGCCGGCCCGGCCCGAGGCAGCGCAGCGGAGGGCCGTATGACGAGCGGAGTCGCGAAGGCCGCCCGGATGGTCGCGCAGGCCGCGGCGGACGCACCCGTGACGGAGCTGCCCCGCCGGGTGTGCGCGGCGGTGTGCGAAGGGCTCGGCATGGACGGCGCCACCCTGTCGCTGCTCACCGACACCCCCGCACGTCAACTGCTGGCGGCGTCCGGCGACGAGGCGCTGGTCCTGGAGGAGATCCAGTTCACGGTGCTGGAGGGCCCCTGCATCAGCGCGGCGCACAGCGGGGAGGCCGTGGGCGTCGACGACCTGCACGAGGAGCTGACTCCCTGGACCCTCTTCGGAGCCACCATGCGCGAGAGGCTGCCGCAGGTGCGGTCGGTGTACGCGCTCCCCGTCTTCTTCGGCGACTACGTCCTCGGCACGGCCGACGTGCTGGCGCTGCGCCCGCACGCGCTCGGCAAGGAGGACCTGGAGCAGGCGGCCGAGGTGGCCGACGCGGTGGCGACCGCGCTGGTCCCGACCCGCGACATGATCATCACCGGGACGCGGGCCCCGTCCTGGGAGCCGGAAGAGGTCGTGCGCGCCCACTGGTTCGACACCGCGCGCGCCATCGGCGCCCTGGTGGCCCGCAGGGGGCTCACCGGCGAGGACGCGCTCGCCGTCATGCGCGCCGAAGCCTTCCGCAGCGGCAGGTCGCTCGCCGACATCACGGCGGACATCCTGCGCGATGGCCCCGGACCGTCGTAGCGGACGGGACGCCAGGACCCCCGGCGCCCTGCACCCCCGTACCGCCACGGCCGCGCGGGCCGCCCGGCCGTGGCGGCGGACGGGCTAGTGGGTCAGGTGCCAGTCCGCTCCGGAGGGCATGTGGGGGGTGAAGGAACGGGCGCGCTGCCACACGCCCCGGGCCTGCTCCTCGGGCCGCTGCTGCTCGCCGTGCAGGGCGTTGAGGATGACGATGCCGCCGGTCAGGGCGGGGACGGCCCACTGCATGTACGACAGCTGCCGCCGGGCCTTGTCGGCGTCGACGGGGTGCTTCCCGGCCTTCTCCGCGTCCTTGGGATCCGAGGAGGCGGCCAGCTCGATCCTCTTGCCGAGCACCCGGCTGTAGGCGGTGGCCGCGAGGGCCGCGCCGGTCAGGACGGTCTTGGCGAGGGTGGAGGCGCCCACGCCCTGCTGGGCGCTGACCCGCGGGGCGTTCACGGCGAGGAGACCGCTGCCGCCCACCAGGTGGGCCGCGATCGCCGCGGCGTTGACCGGCGTCCACTTGGCCCAGCCGCTGCTGGAGATCCGCTCCGTGGTCGTCGACGTTCCGCCCTCGTCGCGGGCGGCGGCGTTCAGGCCGACCGCGCCCATCAGCGAGCCGCCGAACCAGGCAGCCAATCCGAGATCGTGCAAACTGCGCAGCATCGTGTTCCGTTCGGACATGAACGCTCCTCGGCAGGGGGAGAGGGATCGGGCGCCGGCGTGCGGCCGGCGCGCTCTCCCCACCGTGGCCGGTGATGCGCCGCGCCGCGAGGGCGACTGCTCCGATCGGACCAGCCCGGACCAGCCCGGCCGGCCCCCGGCCGCCCACCCCGCTCGCCCCCGCCCGCCCACCCCGCTCGCCCCCGGCCGGTGACGGGCCGGCCCGCGACGGCGCCGCGCACCCGGCCTTCGCGCGGGCCCGTTCCCGCCCCGCGGGCCGCCCCGCTCGCCGGCCCGCCGCCGTGGGCGCCCGCGATCCGGCGCCGCGGATCATCCTCCGGAACGGCACAGCATGTTCACACGGGCACCCGGTGACCGACGCGGCAGCGCGGGCACCCGGCCACGGCTGTCTGCCGGGAGGGAGCCCGAGCCGTGGTCATCGTTGCGTGCCTTCTGCTGCCGGTCGTGGGAGTCCTGCTGTACGGCATGGACCGTGTCGAGGACTGGCTGTCGCGCTCGCCGAAACGGCCCCGGCACGCCGGCGGCCGGCACCTGCGCCTGATCCAGGGCGGCAGGCAGCGGACCGCCACCCGGTCGCACGCCGCTCCGCGGTCCTCCCGCGTGGCCTGATCCGCGCCCGCCGGCCGGGGCCGGCCGGAGGCCGTGTCCGTGCGCCGCCGGTGTGCGGGGGGGCGTGAGGCGGCGGAGCGGGGTTACCCGAGCGGTATGGCGAAGCTTCATCTACCAGGGCGAAAAGACGACGACGGCGGCGCATCCGCGGCCCCCGAGGTGCCGGCGCCGGAGGAGACCGGTCCCAGCCGGGAGGTGGAGGAGGCCGCGCCGGACGGGCCGACGGGCCTTCCGAAGCAGGGCTGGGTGGCGGTGTTCAAGGGCAGCCTGAAGGAGTTCAAGGACGACGAGCTGACCGACCGGGCGGCGGCCCTGACGTACTACAGCGTGCTCTCCCTGTTCCCGGCGCTGCTCGTGCTGGTGTCGCTGCTGGGCATCACCGGCAAGGCGACCATCGACAAGCTGCTGAGCAACGTCAAGCAGCTGACCCCCGGCTCCACCCGGGACATCATCACCCGCGCGGTGGAGCAGCTGCAGGGCAACGCGGGCACGGGCTCGCTCATGGCGGTCGTCGGCATCGTGCTGGCGGTGTGGTCCGCGTCCGGGTACGTGGCCGGCTTCATCCGCGCCGCCAACGCCGTCTACGACATGCCGGAGGGACGCCCGGTGTGGAAGATCCTGCCGGTGCGCATCGGGGTCACCGTGGTGCTGATGGTGCTGGCGGTCGCCAGCGCCCTCATCGTGGTGTTCACCGGCGGTCTGGCCCACCAGGCCGGGCAGGCGCTCGGGGTCGGCGACACGGCCCTGGCGGTGTGGGGCATCGCCAAGTGGCCCGTACTGGTGCTGCTGGTCACGATGATGATCGCGATCCTCTACTGGGCGAGCCCCAACGCCAAGGTGAAGGGCTTCCGCTGGATCACCCCGGGCAGCTTCCTGGCGCTGCTGATCTGGATGATCGCCTCCGCCGGGTTCGCGTTCTACGTCGCCCACTTCGCGTCGTACAACAAGACGTACGGGACGATGGCCGGCGTCATCGTCTTCCTGGTCTGGCTGTGGATCAGCAACCTGGCCATCCTGCTGGGCCTGGAGTTCGACGCGGAGACGGTGCGGCAGCGGGCCATCGCCGGCGGCCACCCGCCCGAGGCGGAGCCGTACACGCAGCCCCGCGACACCAGCACGTGGGACGAGGACGACGTCCGCCGCCTGGAAGAGTCCTGAGGACCGCCGCCGGAAGGACCGCCGCCGGAAAGAGCCCCGCGGACAGCCTCCCGTAGGAGACCGAGGACAGCCGCCGGGCGAGCGGCCGCCTCCGGCCGCCGCCCCCGCACGCCCGGTGGGCGCGGCGGCACGGGGCGGGCACTCGCCCGGCCGGGCAGGCACGGGGGCCCGGGCCGCGGCCGTCCCCGCTTTCTGCCGCCGGGCCCCTTGACGCCCCCTTGCCGCCGCGCGGACACTCCGTGAGCGGGAGAGCGCTCTCCCGCCCCCGGTGTCCCGACGCTCCATCAGGAACCGGTGCCGTACGACCTCCACCGCCCCCCATGTCCAGGAGGTCTCCATGCCACGGAGATCGAAGATCCTCCCGGGAACGCTGATCGCGAGCGCCCTGCTGCTCACCTCGCTCGGTCTGGGCGCCGTCGCCGCGCGTGCCGGCGCGCCGGCCCCCGCGACCGCCGCGTTACCGGCGGCCCACTCGGCCCATCTCATGGCGGCGTCCACCGCGTCCTCGCCGGAGGACCCGGACGGTGACGGCTACATCCCGGCGAACCCGCCGGTCACCGGCGTGCCGGCCCCCCAGAACCCGCCGCACCGCTACTTCCACGAGTTCCAGGCCAACTGCTCGGTCACGCACACCGCCCCCGACGACCCGATCGTGTACCCGCAGCAGCCGGGCAAGTCCCACGACCACACGTTCATGGGCAACACCACCACCGACGCGAACAGCACGACGGCCTCGCTCGGCGCGGGCCGCACCACGTGCAAGGCGCCCGGTGACCTGTCCGGGTACTGGATGCCCACCCTGAGCAAGGCGGGCAAGCCGGTGCTCCCGGTCGGCCCCCAGACGATCTACTACAAGGCCGGCGTCACCGACTACACCAGCGTGCGTCCCTTCCCCAAGGGGCTGCGGTTCGTGGTGGGCACCCCGACGCAGACGGCGGACGAGTTCCGCCGCCACCCCGGTTTCGTCGAGGGCTGGGAATGCGGGGACAGCTACTTCAACACCGAGATCCCGGCGACCTGCCCGAACCGCGCCGACGTGCAGCTCAACATCCGTTTCCAGGCGCCCAGCTGCTGGGACGGCAGGTACCTCGACACGCCCGACCACAAGAGCCACATGGCCTACCCCGTGGTCAAGGCCGGCACCAACGACAACATCTGCCCCGCCGACCACCCGGTGGCGCTGCCGATGGTCGAGTTCAAGATGGCCTTCCCCGTCAACGGCGACATGTCGCAGGTCGCCCTCGCCAGCGGGCCGGGCCACAGCTTCCACTACGACTTCTTCAACGCCTGGGACGACGCCACCCTCAAGGCACTGGTCGACCACTGCATCGTCGGCGGACTGCAGTGCGACGCGCGCGGCTGGGACCAGACGCACCCCGAGGCGGGAGCGGCCCTGAACGCGGACTACCGGCTTCCCTGATCCTCGCCCCGCCACCCCCGCCCCCGACCGGGCGGCCCGGCCGCACGCACGCCCCGCCGCGGCCGGGCCGCCCGCCCTCCCCCCACCGCAGAGGACCGCCATGCCCCCACCACGCACCCGTGCCCGCCGTCTTCCGGCCCAGTTGTCCGCCGCTCTCCTGACGGCCGGCGCCCTGACAGCACTGCCGGCCGCCTCGGCGCACGCCGCCGGCAGTGTCGTCAAGGTGACCGGCGGCCAGGGCGACTGGCAGCTCACCGTCGACGGACGGCCCTACCAGATCAAGGGCCTCACCTGGGGGCCGTCCGTCGCCGACGCCGACAGGTACATGCCCGACCTGCGGTCGATGGGTGTCAACACCGTCCGCACCTGGGGCACCGACGCCTCCAGCAAGCCGCTGTTCGACTCGGCCGCGGCCCACGGCATCAAGGTCGTCGCCGGTTTCTGGCTCCAGCCCGGCGGCGGCCCCGGCTCCGGGGGCTGCGTCGACTACGTCGCGGACACGGCGTACCGCAGCCAGGTGCTCACCGAAATCCCCCAGTGGGTGCAGACCTACAAGGACCACCCCGGCGTCCTCATGTGGGACGTCGGCAACGAGTCCGTGCTCGGTCTGCAGAACTGCTACGGCGGCGCCGAGCTGGAACGCCAGCGCGACGCCTACACGACCCTGGTCGACGAGATCGCCAGGAAGATCCACGCCGTCGACCCCGACCACCCCGTCACCTCCACCGACGCCTGGGTGGGCGCCTGGCCGTACTACAAGCGGAACGCACCGGCCCTCGACCTGTACGCGGTCAACTCCTACAACGGCGTCTGCGACGTCAGGGCCGCGTGGGAGCAAGGGGGGTACACCAAGCCCTACATCGTCACCGAGACGGGGCCGGCGGGGGAGTGGGAGGTGCCCGACGACGCCAACGGTGTGCCGCAGGAGCCGTCCGACCAGGCCAAGGCCGACGGATACACCAGGGCGTGGGGCTGCGTCACCGCGCACAGGGGCGTCGCCCTCGGCGCCACGATGTTCCACTACGGCACCGAGTACGACTTCGGCGGCATCTGGTTCAACCTGCTGCCCGCCGGCCAGAAACGGCTGTCGTACTACGCGGTCAAGCGGGCCTACGGCGGCGACACCGCGCACGACGACACCCCGCCCGTCGTCTCCGGCCTGTCCGTCGAGGGCGGCGCGGACGCCGTGCAGGCCGGCCGCGACCTGGTCCTCGACGTGCGGGCCGCCGATCCCGACGGCGACCCGATCACCTACGAGGTCCTCGTCAACAGCAACTACCTCGACGGCGGCAAGCAACTCGTCTCCCTGCCGTTCACCAGTCCGGGCGCCGGGCGGCTGAAGGTCACGGCGCCCGACCGGCCCGGCGTCTGGAAGGTGTACGTCAAGGCGACCGACGGCCACGGCAACGTCGGCGTGGAGACCCGCTCGGTCAGGGTCGTGCCGCCCGCGGTCGGCGGCACCGACCTCGCGCTCGGCAGGCCGGCCGTCGCGTCCTCCTTCCAGCAGAGCTACGGCGACTGCCCCTGCCCGGCGGCGAACGCGGTGGACGGCAAGCCCACCACCCGCTGGGCCAGCGACTGGAGCGACCCCCAGTGGATACGGGTGGACCTCGGAGCACGCACCGCCTTCCGGCACGTGCAACTGGTGTGGGAGACCTCCTACGCCAAGGCGTACACCGTCCAGACCTCCGACGACGGCCAGAACTGGCAGACCGTCCGCACCGTGGCGAACGGCGACGGAGGCGTCGACGACTTCGACGTCACCGGGACCGGCCGGTACGTCCGCGTCAACGGCACGGCGCGCGGCACCGGTTACGGCTACTCGCTGTACGAGTTCGGCGTCTACGACTGACCGCGCGGCACGGCGACGGATGGGGCGGCCGGCCGGGCGGCTCCCCGCCCCGGAGCCGGAGAGCGCTCTATGGCGGGCGGCCGGTGTCCCTTAGGGTGCGGGCATGACCAGACGAGCGCCCACCCTGGAGGACGTCGCCCGGGAAGCGGGAGTGTCCCGGGCGACCGTCTCCCGGGTCGTCAACGGGGTCCGCAACGTGGACCCCGCCCTGCGGGAACTCGTGCGCCGGGCGATCGAGCAGACGGGCTACGCACCCAACCGGGCCGCCCGCTCCCTCGTGACCCGGCGCGCCGAGGCCGTCGCCCTGGTGGTGTCCGGGGCGGGCCCGGACCCGGCCGAGCACCAGGCCTTCGCGGCCCGCGTCTTCGCGGACCCCTTCTTCGGGCGGGTGGTCGCCGGGGTCGTCGACCACCTGCGTCCCCGCTCGGTTCACCCGGTGCTGATGTTCGCCGAGTCGGCCGAGGACCGGCAGGAGATCCTCACCTGCCTGCGGCAGGGCCGCGCCGACGGCGCGCTCGTCGTCTCCACGCACGCCGACGACCCCCTGCCCGCCCTGCTGGCCGAACGGCGTCTGCCCGCCGTCCTGTTCGCCCGCCCGGCCCGTCCGGTGCCACTCAGCTGCGTGGACCTCGACCACCGGGACGGCGGCCGGCTCGCGGCGGAACACCTGCTGGCGCGCGGCTGCCGCAGACCGGCCACCGTGGCCGGGCCGCTCGACGTCGGCGCAAGCCGGGAACGGCTGGCCGGCTTCCGCGACGCACTGGCCCGTCACGGCCGCCCGGACCCGCCCGTCGAGGAAGGCGGCTTCACCTTCGACAGCGGGGTCACGGCCATGACGCGGCTGCTCGCCGCCCACCCCGAGGTGGACGGCGTCTTCGCCGCCAACGACCTCATGGCCCAGGGCGCCTGCCAGGTGCTGCGGGAACACGGCAGGCGGGTGCCCGGCGACGTGGCCGTCGTCGGCTTCGACGACTCCGGCGTCGCGGCGGCCTGCCGCCCGTCGCTGACCACGATCCGCCAGCCCGTGGAGCGCATGGCGGCGCGGATGGCATGCCTGCTCGACGAGCACATCCGCGGCGAGCGCACCGAACCGGCCTGCGTCGTCTTCGACCCGGAACTGGTGGTGCGGGACTCCGCCTGAGCGGCGCCCGGCGCCGCGGCCGCCGTCACAGCAGCCGCCACAGGTGGTCGTCGGTGCCGTTGTCGGCGAACTGGACGACGTGCGCGCTGTTCGCGGTCGACATGCCGTCGACTCCCAGCACCTTGCCGCTGTGCTTGTTGCGGACGCGGTACCAGCCGTCCCCGCCGTCCACCAGGGCCCACAGGTGGTCGTCGGTGCCGTTGTCCTCGTACTGCACGGCGTGCGCGCTGTCGGCCCCGGACATGCCGTCGACCCCCAGCACCTTGCCGCTGTTGCCGTTGCGGATCAGGAACCAGCCGTCGCCCTTGTCCACGAGCTGCCAGGCGTGGTCGGCCGTGCCGGTGTCGTCGTACTGGACCACGTGCGCGCTGTTCTCGGTGGACATGCCGTCGACGGCCAGCACCTTGCCGCTGTGCTTGTTGAGGATGCGCCGGTAGGGCGGCTCGGGGGTCCAGGGCCGGCCGTCGGGCGAAGCGGTGGGGAAGGACGTGATCCGCAGCCGCGCGGCGCCCATGGGGATCAGCGTGACCTCCTCGACCGGGGCGTCGCTGCGGGCGGGGCCGTCCTGGAGCGGCGCGACGACGTGTTCCGCGTCGGCCGTCCACTCGTCGATCCGGCGGGCCTGCGCGGTGATGCGCACGGGCACCGTGGCGTGGGTGAAGGGGTTGTCCGGCACGGGCCCCGCGGCGCGCGCGAAGGACAGGCGCGGCGCGGGCACCAGGCCGTAGTTCCAGGGCGAGGTGGCGTGCACCTCGTAGTGGGGGAAGGCGTCGTCGCCCGCGTAGCGGTCGTACCTCTCGCCGATCTCCAGGGAGTAGGCGAGAGGGCCGTGCTGGACGCTGACGGCGTCGTGCTGGGCGGGCCAGCGGCGCAGGACGGTGCGCTGCGGCAGCCGCAGCGTGAGGACGTCCCCGTGGCGCCAGGTCCGCTCCACCGTCGTCCAGGAGGGGCCGGCCTGCACCGCGGCCGGCGCCGGCCCGCCGTTGACGCGCAGCACGGGGTCGCCGCACCAGCCCGGGACGCGCAGGCGGAGCGGGAAGCGGACCGGCCGCGGGGTGGCCACGGTGAGCGTGACGTCCTCGGTGAAGGGGTAACCGGTCTCCTCGGTGATCGTCACCGTCGTTCCCGTGCCGACGCGGGCGCGGACCGTGCTCGGCGCGTACATCGCGGCGGCCAGACCCCGGTCGGGGGTGCCGAGCCACAGCTCCTCGGTGAAGTACGGCCAGCCCATGCCGTAGTTGTGCGGACAGCACCGGTACTGGTCGACGCCCGGCTGGTAGGACTGCATGGCGAAGCCGTTCTGGAACTGCCCGCAGGTCTTGGGCCGGTCGTCCAGGTCGACGCTGTTGGCGCTGGTGATGTAGTGCACCCCCCTGCCCTGCGGGTCGAGGGCGGCGGGCAGCAGGTTGAACGCCAGTTCCTCGCAGCGGTCCGCCCACACCGGATCGCCGGTGATCCTGGTGAGCAGCTCGTGGCTGGCCATGAACTCGACGATCCCGCAGGTCTCGAACCCCTGACGGGGATCGCCGAAGCCGGGCCGGTAGTTCTCGTCGCCGGCCATGCCGCCGCCGGGGAACTGCCCGTAGGCGCGCATGACGCTCTCGTAGGCGCGGTAGGTGGCCTCGGTCGGCTCCGCCGAGCCGGTCAGCTGCGCGTACTGGGCCGGCTCGCGGAAACCCTGGGCGATGTTGACGTTGTGCCGGGTGGGGGTGGCCCCCGTCCAGTCCGCGCCCAGGGTGTGCATCCTGGCGGCCAGGTCCAGCAGGAAGGGCTCCCCGGTACGGCGGTACAGCCACACGGCGACGTCGATGCCGTCGCCCCAGCGGTAGGAGACCCAGCCGGTGTCGAAGGCGCCCGGCCCCTGGGCGTGCATGTAGCGCAGGAAGGCGGTGACGAAGGGCACGATCCGTTCGTCGTGCGTGTACTCCTCGTGGGTGCGCAGCGCCTGCAGCAGCGGCAGGAAGGGCCAGAAGTCCGGACCGCCGTTCAGCGAGGTGCGCAGGGCCCGCGGCCCGAAGAAGCCGTCGCTCTGCCGGGTGGCCAGGATCGCGTCGATCCACTCGCGCGAGCGCCGCAGGGCGTGCTCGTCACCGGTGGCGATCGCCAGCGGGACGTAGCCGCGCAGCCAGTACGGCACCTCCTCCCACGCGCCGTGCTCCGGGTGCACCCAGCCGCTGGCCCGGAAGTCGAGGAAGTGGGAGACGGCCTCGTACCGGCCGCACAGGCCGTCGAGCTGCAGCCTGAGCTGGCCGGCGAGCCAGCCGCGGGCGGTGACGCTGCCCGGGGGGAGCCTCAGGAACCGGTCCGGGACGAGGGCGCCGGCCGTGGGCCGGGGCGCCGCCGAGGCGGTCCGGGCCAGGGGGCCGCCCAGGGCCGCGGTGCCGAGGGAGAGGGCGCCGGCGCCGAGGAGGGCGCGTCTGCTGACGGGCATGCGGGTGCTCCTGTTCCGGGGAGGTGCGGTGCGGGGCGCGGCCGGGGCAGGGGACCGGCGCGGTGCGGCGCCGCCCGCCCGCTCCGCGGGGCGGAGCGGGCGGGCGGGGGCCGGACCGCGCCGGAGCCGGTGCGGTGCGGCCGTCAGGAGGCCGGGCAGCCGGCCGGGACGGCCCGTGACGCGTCGTCGATCAGTGCGTCCTGGGCGGCCTTGAGCCGTTCGACGTCGGGTTTGACGATCGCGCGGTCGTAGGTCAGCAGGCCGTTGAGCTCGCCCTCGACGTCCGAGATCTGGGTGTAGACGGCGCCGTTGCCGCCCTTGCAGGCCAGGGCGTGCACCTCGGCGAGCTTGGCCAGGTAGTCGTCGGTGTACCGCGCCGGGTCGACGTCGACGTACGACTGCTGCACCGACCAGGCGTGGCCGGGCACCGCGAGGCCGAGGCCGCCGTACTCGCCGCTGACCAGGGCGCGCCTGCCGTCGGGGTGCGGCGGCAGCGCGGGGCTCGGGTAGCCGTGCTCGTCCATGATGTCCCCGGTGCCGCCGTCCGCGCCGAGGTTGAGCCCCGACATGCTGTTGACCAGCCGCGTCGGGTCCCAGGACTTGGCCTGGTCGGCGATGCGGGCCATGTCGTACTGGCCCCAGCCCTCGTTGAAGGTGACCCACATGACGACCGACGGGCTGCTGATGTGCTCGTCGATCATCTGCTTCATCTCGTGCTCGTACTGGGCGCGCTGGGCGGCGCTGTCGGGCACCCTGCTCATCGCCGGCATGTCCTGCCAGACCAGCAGACCGAGCCGGTCGGCCCAGTAGAACCAGCGGTCGGGCTCCACCTTGATGTGCTTGCGGACCGCGTTGAAGCCCATCTTCTTGTGCATCTTCAGGTCGTGGGCGAGGGCCTCGTCGGTGGGCGCGGTGTGCAGGCCGTCCGGCCAGAAGCCCTGGTCGAGCGTGGCCATCATGAAGACGGGCTCGCCGTTGAGGACGGTGCGCGGCACGCCGTTCACCTTCTGGACGGCGATGGAGCGCATCCCGAAGTAGCTGCCCACGCGGTCGCCGCCGACGCTCACCTTCAGGTCGTACAGGAAGGGGTCGTCGGGCGACCACAGGCGCGGGTTGCGGATCTTCAGGGTGAGGGGCGCACCGCTGCGGCCGGCGGCCGTGGCGACCACGCGGTGACCGGCGTACGCCGTGGCCCGCACCGGGAGGCCGGCCCGCACGCCCTGCGGCTCGACGGTGACCGTGCCCTTGGCGACGTCCGGGACGAGCCGGAGGGTGTCGACGTGGTCGGCCGCGACCGGCTCCATCCAGACGGTCTGCCAGATGCCGGAGGAGGGGGTGTACCAGATGCCGCTGGGGTCGGTGCGCTGCTTGCCGGCCGGCGGGTTCTCCCCGCCGGGGGCGTCGGTCGGGTCGTAGACGCCGACGATCAGCTCCTGGGTGCGGCCGGGCTTGAGGGCCCTGGTGATGTCGGCGCTGAACTTGTCGTAGCCGCCCTTGTGCCCGGCGACCCGGGTGCCGTTGACGTACACCTCGGCCTGCCAGTCGACGGCGCCGAAGTTCAGCTGCAGCCGCTTGCCCGAGCCGATCTTCCAGTCGGCCGGGACGGTGAAGGTGCGCCGGTACCACATGCGGTCCTCGTGCCGCTCGATCCCCGACAGCTGGGACTCGACGGGGTAGGGGACGAGGATCCGCTCGTCGAGCCGCTTGCCGACCGGGGGCTGCTCGCCGGGTTCGGCGGCGGCGAACTGCCAGGTGCCGTTCAGGTTCCGCCAGGCGTCCCGGGTGAGCTGGGGGCGGGGGTACTCGGGGTGGGCGTTGCGCGCGGACACCTCGTCCGCCCACCTGGTGCGCAGCTCGTACGTGGAGTGGTTGGGGCCGCTGCCGAAGAACGCGCCGACGGCCTTGCCCTCCCGGGAGGTGAGGCCGCCCTTGCCGTCGTAGTGGACGTCGGCGAGCCCGGGCGCGGTGCCGGTCCTGTTGCCGACGACGGGTTCCTTCAGCGCCACGAGGAGGGAGCTGGGGTCGGCCGGGTCGAGCGCGGCCGCGCCGAGCGGCCACTTGGCGCCGCCGACGACGGCGTCGATGTGCTCGGTGAGGCCGGCCGGCGGCGCCGCGAGCGTCTGTGCGAAGTCCAGCCTGAGCGTGCGGCCGTCCCTGAGCACGGTCGCGGCGAGGGCGCCGTCGTAGTCGAAGCCGTCGGGCAGGCGGAACGCGGAGGAGGGGATCGCCTCCTCGGCCTGTCCCGGCTCGGTCCAGCGCAGATGGAGGTTGGAGCCGCCGAAGTGCTCGAAGTACTCGACCTTGATGTCGTAGGCCGTGCCGGCCGTCAGCTCGACCGGCTGCGAGGTCTGTTTCCTGTCCCAGTCGTCGACCCAGTGGTCGATGGCGAGCTTCCCGTCGACCCACAGCCGAAAGCCGTTGTCGCCGGTCATCGAGAAGGTGGTGGGGCCCGTTCGCTCCGGGACGACCTTGCCGGTCCACCGGACGCTCACGTCGTCGTTCCGTCCGGTGGCGGACTGGAGCCGGGGTTCGAGGTTGCCGAAGTCGATGTCCGGGTCGAAGGCGGTCGCCTTCAGGTCGTGGAAGTCGAAGGCTCCCGGGGCGGACTGGGTGTAGTACTCGCCCTTGAGGCCGTGGGGCTCCTCGGCGGGGCCGGCGGCCGTCGCGGACGGCGCCGCGGCGAGACCGGTGATGCCGAGGGCCGCGGTGAGCAGCATGGCCAGTCGTGGTCGGATTCTGCTGGGGCGCACGTGTCTCCTCGAATCGGTGAGCTGTGGCTCGTTGCGCGTCTTGTACAACGTTGGAAGGAGGCGGCAATGGGCATGACAGCACGGTCCCGGGACGGCTGTCCAGAGCTGTGCACGCTCTCGCTGCCGGACCTTCACCCCGCGTCGGCCCGTGAGCGCCGGTTTCGAGACACGCGCCGCCGGCCGCCCGGCTTAAGGGGCCCTTAAATACGGGTTAAGCGTTCATGGTCACTGACCCCCGGACCTCAATATCCGCAGGTCAGGCGCTAGTTGAGGGCGAAACGGATTTGTTGTCCGGGGGTCGTCGCGTACGTAACATCAGGCTCCCCAGCGGGTCGCAAGCGCCACCTGAGAGCGCTCCCACCCGTGGGCCGGCACGACCCCCCCACAAGCACGGCAGGAGACACTCCCCATGACACCCCGTCACCAGCGCAACCTCGGCCGCCGCAAGTTCCTCTTCGCTCTCGGCGGGGCCGCGGTGGCCGCTCCCGTCGTCGCGGCGGTGGCCCCGCACGCCCTCGCGGGTCCGGCCGGCGACGGCAACTCGGTCAAGGCGGCCGGCGCGCTGCCGCTGACGATCGTCAACAACAGCGGCGCCTTCGACAACGCCAACGTCCACGTGTACGTCGTCGGCAACCAGGACGGCCGGCAGGTGCGGCTCACCCCCGACGGCAAGCTGGCGCCGATCGCCCTGTCCGACAACGGCGCCGACGGCTTCACCGACTACGCGATCACCCTGTCGGGGGGCGAGACCCGGATAACCCTGCCGTACATGTCCGGCCGGATCTACGTGTCGCTCGGCAAGAAGCTGAAGTTCAAGGCGGTCACCGACGGAGCCGGGAACGCGGCCCTGCAGTACCCGGCCGGCTGGGTGTCGTCGGACCCCAACTTCGCGGTGATCCACGACTGCGCCGAGTTCACCTACAACGCCTCCGGCATGTTCTGCAACACCACGATGGTCGACATGTTCAGCGTGCCGCTCAGCATCCGGCTGACCGGCGCCAAGGACCAGACGACCGGCACGGTGCGCGCCGGAGGCCGGGCCGCCGCGTTCGCCGCCGTCAAGCAGGTCCCGGAGTTCTCGCGGCTCGTGGTCGACGACACGCGCGTCATCGCCCCCGGCCACGGCCTGGACGCCGGACTGTTCCCGAAGGACTACTTCGCCCCGTACATCGACGAGGTGTGGAGCACCTACACCGGCAAGGACCTCAAGGTCACCACCAACGCCGGGACCTTCACCGGCCGGGTGCGCGGCGGCAAGCTCACCTTCGACGGCCCCGGCCAGGTCTCCTTCGCCAAGCCGTCCACCCGCGACGTGCTCTTCTGCGACGGAGCCCTCGCCGCGCCCAACGACGGCACGACCGGCCCCGTCGCCGCCGTCCTCGGCGCCGGCTTCAACCGCTCCACCCTGATCTCCTCCGCGGCGCAGCCGACGACCGGCGCCGGCTCCTTCTACCAGGGCGCGATCACCAACCACTACGCCAAGGCCATGCACACGGTCAACGAGGACGGCAAGGCGTACGGCTTCGCCTTCGACGACGTGGCCGACTTCGCCTCGTACATCCAGGACACGGCGCCGACCGGCATCCGCCTGACCCTCACCCCCTTCTAGGCGCTCCTGCGCCCGCCTCCGAGGCCGCGGCGGCCGTCGCCGCCGTGCCGCCTCGGAGGCGGGGGACCGGTCCGGGGCACGGCCGCGGCCGGCGCCGACGTGCCCCGGACGGCCGGGCCTACGGCGCCCAGGGGGCTTCGACGGCCCAGGTGGTGTCCTCGGCGAAGTGCGCCGGGCTGTCCCAGGCGTGGGTGCCGCCCGGAGTCGCCAGCCACAGTTCGGCGTTGTAGTGACGCAGGTACTGCTCGGGGAAGCCGGCGGCGGAGAGCCGCACGCCGCCGTCGGCGCCGCGCACCGCGCAGAAGGTGGCGTCGGTCCTGAACAGGTCCCCGCTGCCCGCTTCCTTGTACACGCGGTAGTCGCGGTGGCGCAGGTACTGGCCCGGGTAGTTCCGCGACTCGAAGGAGTAGCACGAACCGTCGGCGAGCCCCGGCACGATCTTCCAGGTGGCGTCGTTCTTCAGCAGGCCGTCGCTGTTCGCGCCGACGACCTCCGTGTAGACGGCTCCGTCCTTGTGCCGGATGTAGCGGTCGGTGAAGCCGGGTGTGGTCACCCGCAGGGACCGGTACTGGCCGGCGGGCAGGGAGACGGGCGCCGCCGGCTGGCGCGAGGCGTCGATCAGGGCCCGGTTGGCGGCGCGGATCCGGGCGGCGTCGACCTTCACCACCTGGCGGTCGTAGGTCAGCAGGCCGTTCGACTCGTTCTCGACGTCGGTGATCTCCGTGTACACGGACGCGGACAGCCCGGCCGGCATCCGCACCTCCCGGAGCGAGTCCAGCAGCCCGGTCAGCCGGTCGTCGAGGTGGGCCCGGGTGGGCTGGTCCTCGTAGCTGAAACCGCCGCCCGGGTACCACTCGTGGCCGCTCACCCGGTAGCCGAGCCCGCCGTACTCGCCGAGGACGGCGGCGCGGGTGGCCGTGGGCACGGTGGTGCCGGGTCCGACGTAGACGTGGTGGTCGAGGACGTCCCCGTTGCCGCCGTCGACCGCGCCGCAGCAGTTGACGCCGCTCATGTTGTCGACGAGCCGGGACGGGTCGTAGGACTTGACGTGGTCGGCGATGCGGGCCTGGTCGTACTGGCCCCAGCCCTCGTTCTGGTCGACCCACATCACCAGGGACGGCGAGCTGCGGTGCTGGTCGATGATCCGGTCGTACTCGGCCTCCCACTGGGTGCGCGCGGCCGCGTCCGGGGTGCGGGTGTCCATGGCCGGCATGTCCTGCCAGACGAGCAGGCCCAGCCTGTCCGCCCAGTAGAACCAGCGCTGCGACTCGACCTTGATGTGCTTGCGCACCATGTTGAAGCCCAGGTCCTTGTGCTTCTGCAGGTCGTACCTGAGGGCCTCGTCGGTCGGCGCGGTGTAGATGCCGTCCGGCCAGTAGCCCTGGTCCAGGGTGCCGGTCTGGAAGACGAAGGCGCCGTTCAGCACGGGCCGCAGGACACCGCCGACCCTGGCGACGCCGATGGAGCGCATGCCGGTGTAGCTGCCCACGGAGTCCACCGTCGCGCCGCCGGAGAGCAGGTCCGCCCGCACGTCGTACAGGAAGGGGTCGTCGGGGGTCCACAGGTGCGGGTGCGGGATTGCGACGGAGAAGGCGCCGCCGACCTGTCCGGTGCCGCTGCCGACGGTGGTCGAGCCGGACGACACCGTGACCCGCACGTTCTGGCCGTCGGCGCCCTCGCCCCGCACGGTGACCTTGAGGGAGTCGCTCTTCAGGTCGGGCACCAGGTCCAGGCGGGTGATGTGGGCCGCGGCGGTGGGTTCGAGCCACACCGTCTGCCAGATGCCCGACGCGGCCGTGTAGAAGATGCCGCCGCCCGGGTGCGGGACGACGTCGCTGATGCGCTGCTTGCCGACGGCCTGTCCGCCGGTCTGCGTGGGGTCCCACACCGAGACGACGAGGGTGTTGGTCCCGCCGGTCAGCAGGCCGGTGATGTCGTAGGAGAAGGAGTCGTAGCCGCCGCTGTGGGCGGCCCCGGCCTGCCTGCCGTTGACCCACACCGTCGTACGCCAGTCGCTGGCGCCGAAGTTCAGCTGCACCCGGCGGCCGTTCCAGGCGGACGGAACGGTGAAGGTGCGCCGGTACCACAGTCTGTCGTTCTGGGTGATCTTGCGCTGGATGCCGGAGAGCGCGGACTCCGCGACGAACGGGACGCGGATCTGTTCCGGGAACGAGGCCGGCTGCCCGGCGTCCGCCGGGGTGACGGCGAAGTCCCAGACGCCGTTGAGGTTGGCCCAGTCGGGGCGGGTGAGCTGGGGACGCGGATACTCGGGGAGCGGCGCGTCGACGGGGACCCGGTCGGTCCACGGGGTGGTCATGGGGGCGGGCTTCGGACTCCAGGCGGCCGGGGCCGCCTCGGCGGTGTCCGTGGCCGTGAGGGCGGCCACGCACACCAGGGCCAGAGGGACGGACGCGGCGGTGGCCCGCCGCACCTTCCCTCTGAGCCGTCCGGCGAGCGAACGGAGGACGGACACACTGCGCACAGCGGCTCCTTGGGGTGGGGGGAGTACATGCGCTTGCGTGGTGCTACAGCAGCCGGCGCCTGCGGCCCAGCCACGTCTGGGCGATCACCACGACGGCCAGGAAGGCGCCGCTGACCACCTGCTGGTAGGACGAGTCGAGAGAGCCGATCTGGTTGATGACGTTCTGGATGACCTTGAGCAGCAGCACGCCGACCAGCGAGCCGCTGACGTGACCGAGACCGCCGGTGAGCAGGGTTCCGCCGATGACCACGGCGGAGATCGCCTCCAGTTCCATGCCGCCGCCGAGGATGGTGACGCCGGAGGCGAGCCAGGCGGCGTTGAGGGCGCCCGCGAGCCCGGCCAGCAGACCGGACAGCGCGTACACGAGGATCTTCGTACGGGCCACCGGGGCGCCCATGAGGGCGGCGGCGTCCTCGTTGCCGCCGATCGCGTACACGTGCTGCCCGAACCGGCTGCGCCGCAGCACCACGGCGCCCGCCGCGAACAGCGCCAGCGTGATCCACACCGGATTGCCCAGCCCGAGGGTCGTGCCCTGGCCGAGTTCGGCGAGGAACGAGCCCTTGGCGACCAGATAGGTCTCGGCGCCCTCGTCCGTCAGCGACAGCAGCAGGCCGCGCGCCGCGAGCATCGCCGCCAGGGTGACGATGAACGGCGCGAGCCGGGCCCGGGCGATCAGCAGCCCGTTGACGACGCCGATCAGCCCGCACACGGCGAGCGGCAGCGCCAGGGCCACCGCCGTGCCGTACCGGGAACCCCAGGCGGCCAGCACACCGCCCAGGGCGAACAGCGAACCGACCGACAGGTCGATCCCGCCCGTGACGATGACGAAGGTCATGCCGAGCGCGACGACGGCGAGGAAGGCCGAACTCGTCGCCATGTTGGACAGGTTGTCGACGGTGGCGAAGGAGTCGAAGCCGGCGGACGCCACGATCGACACGGCCACCAGCACCGCGAGCGCCCCGTGCTGCTGGACCAGGGCGCTGAGCCGCTCGGAGCGGGCCCCGCCCACCGGATCGGGGGCCACGGCGTCCCGGGGCGCGGACTCCACCGGCGTGTCCGGCTTCGTCGCCGTCATCGCTTCCCCCGTCCCCGTGCCGCGTACACCGCGAGCACGATCACGACTGCCTGCGCGATCTGGGTCCACGACGGGGGCAGATCGTGCTTGATGAGGGTGGCGGTGAGGAGCTGGATGAGGACGGCGCCCGCCACCGTGCCGCCGATGTTGACCCGGCCGCCGCTGAGCGGGGTGCCCCCGACCACCACCGCGGTGATCGCGGACAGCTCCATCAGGTTGCCCAGCGATGTGGGGTCGCTGGCCTGGAGCCGGGCGGTGGCCAGCACGCCCGCCACCGCCGCCAGCAGGGCACAGGCGACGTACACCACGATCAGCACCCGCCGCACGGGCAGGCCGGCGAGCTGCGAGGCCGCCCGGTTGTCGCCGATGGCCAGCAGCTGCCGCCCGAACGTGGTGCGCCGCACCACGAACGCCACCAGGAGCGCCAGCGCCGCGGCGACCAGTATGAGGTGGGGCACCCCCAGCACGTCCCCCGAACCGAGCTCGGCGAGCGCCTCGTTGTGCACGTCCTTCAGCTGGGGCAGCAGCACCAGGGCGAGGCCCCGGCCGCCCACCATCAGCGCCAGCGTCGCCACGATGGGCTGCACGCCGACCAGCGCCACCAGGGCGCCGTTGGCCAGTCCCACCGCGGCGGCGAACAAGGCCACGATCAGCAGCGCCGGCACCAGGCCGTAGCCGAGGTAGAGCGCCGTCACGGACGCCGCGAGCGCCATCACCGCGCCCACCGACAGGTCGATGCCCTCGGTGCCGATGGCGAGCGCCATGCCCAGCGCGACGATGACGACCGGCGCCACCTGCACGGCCTGGGTGCGGAAGTTCTCCGCCGACACGAAGTGCGGGGTGACCGCGGTGTTGACGGCGAGGAGGACGGCGACCCCCGCGTACACGCCGTACGTCTGCATCCACTGCAGCAGGCGCGCCCGGTCGAAGGAGGCCGTACGCCAGGTGGCCTCAGCCATCGGCGCCCACCTCCCCGGGCACGGCCGCCGTCCGCACGGCGGCGCCGGTCTCGGCGATGGTCCGCATCAGCTTCTCCTCGGTGACGTCGTCGCCGGTCAGCTCGCCGACCACGGCGCCGTCCTTCAGCACGACCACGCGGTCCGACCCTTCGATGAGCTCCTCCAGATCGGAGGAGATGAGCAGGACGCCGAGACCGTCCTCGGCGAGTTCGTCGACGAGTCTCTGCACCTCGGCCTTGGCCCCGACGTCGATGCCCCGGGTGGGCTCGTCGAGCAGCAGGACCTTCGGGTTCATCGCCAGCCAGCGCGCCAGCAGCACCTTCTGCTGGTTGCCGCCGGACAGCTCGCCCACCTTCTGGTGCGGGGAGGAGGCCTTGATGCGCAGCCGTTCGACGAAGGTGTCCACGACGGCGTCCACCCGCGCCTCGGAGACCAGACCGAAGCGGGACAGCCGGGGCAGGGCCGCCAGCGCGATGTTCTCGCGGACCGAGAGACCGGGCACGATGCCCTCGCTCTTGCGGTCCTCGGGCAGCAGGCTGACGCCGGCCCGGATGGCGGCCGGGGTGGACCCGCCGCGCAGCGCGGCACCGGCCACGGTGATCCGGCCCGACTGCAGCGGCAGCGCGCCGGAGACGGCCTTGGCGGTCTCGGTGCGGCCGGAGCCGAGCAGCCCGCCCAGTCCGACGACCTCGCCGGGCCGGATGTCCAGGGACACGCCGTGCAGCTTGTGCGGCACCGTCAGGCCGGTCGCGCGCAGCACCGGCTGCGCGTCGGCCGCGTGGTGGTCGCCGGTGAACTTGGTCAGCCCCTCGCGGCGCACCTCGCCCAGGTCCCGGCCGAGCATGGTGGACACCAGGGACAGCCGGTCCAGCTCGGCCAACGGGCCGGAGTGCACCCGGCGGCCGTCGCGCAGCACCGTCACGGTGTCGCACATCGCGTACAGCTCGTCCAGCCGGTGGCTGACGTAGATCACCGCGATGCCGTCGGCCCGCAGCCGCCGGATCACCGAGAACAGGGTCTCCACCTCGCGCGGTTCCAGGGAGGAGGTCGGCTCGTCCATGACGACGACGCGGGCGTCGGCCGCCACGGCCCGGGCCAGGGCGACCATCTGCTGGGCGCCGACGCCCAGGGTGCGCAGCGGCTGCCGCACGTCGACGCGCACCCCGTACCCGCGCAGCGTCCGCTCCGCCTCGCGGTGCATGCGGCCGAAGTCCAGCAGCCCGAGCCGGTTGCGCGGCTCCCGCCCCAGGTACAGGTTGCGGGCGACGCTCATCAGCGGGATGAGGTTGACCTCCTGGTAGATGGTCGAGATGCCGGCGTTCTGGGCCTCCAGCGGTGTGGCGAAGGAGACCGGGCGGCCCAGGAACGTGATGGCGCCGGCATCGGCGCGGTGGACGCCCGTCAGCACCTTGATCAGGGTCGACTTGCCGGCGCCGTTCTCGCCGATGAGGGCGTGCACCTCACCGGCGTGCAGGGTGAGGTCCACGCCGTCCAGGGCCCGGACGCCGGGGAAGGTCTTGCTCAGGCCGCGGACGGCGAGCACTTCGGCGGGGGGAGCCACCTGTGCCTCCAGGAGGAGAGGGGAGCGGGGGCTCGGCGCCCTGCTGGAGCAGTTGCGGGAGATCGGGGTCGGACCGAAGTCCGACACCCGGGTGGTGGTCTTCTC
>NZ_JBEXTB010000019.1:0-118797 GCF_040613915.1 Streptomyces sp. NPDC006193 | reverse complement strand
GCAAGGTGGCGCCCACGTCGGAGGTGCGGGTCGTCGTCATCGACTGCACCGAGACGGGCGCGTCCCCGCCGACCGCCACGCTGCCGACCTGGATCTGCCGGCTCTTCCGACGCTCGGCGAGCTTGGTCGGAACGGACGGCATGCCGAGAGAAATCGCAGTCATCTGCTGTGCAACCCCAAGTCGTGGATCAAGGCCCGGCCCCGTGAACGGCGGGTCCCAGGCACCGAGATTACGGCACCGGCCGGTGCCTCGGCACATCCCACCCGGGAACCCGCCGACGGACGGGCGGCCCGGAACCGCGGGGGTTCCGGGCCGCCTGGAACGCCGGACGGAGCTAGGAGATCTTCACCGGGTTGACCACGTCGGCGATCAGCACCAGAAGGGTGAAGCAGACGAAGATCCCCGCCACCACGTACGCCACCGGCATCAGCTTGGCGACGTCGAACGGACCGGGGTCGGGCCGGCGCAGCACCCGGGCCACGTTCCGGCGCAGCGACTCCCACAGCGCGCCCGCGATGTGCCCGCCGTCGAGCGGGAGCAGCGGCAGCATGTTGAACAGGAACAGCGAGAGGTTGAACCCGGCGAGCACGAACACGAACATCGCCAGCTGCTGGGAGGCCGGGATGTCCAGGGTGGCGATCTCGCCGGTGACCCGGGCCGCGCCGACGATGCCCATCGGCGAGTCCGGCTCGCGCGGGCCGTCGCCGAAGGCCGCGTCCCACAGGGCCGGGATCTTGCCGGGGAGGGCGACGAGGGAGTCGACGGCGTCGCCGACCCGGTCGCCCATCCAGGTCAGGGACTCGCCGAAGTCCTGCTTGACGACGCCGGTGGCGGAGCTGAAGCCGAGGAAGCCGGCCTTGACGTAGCCGTCGACGTAGTTGCCGGCGGCGTCCTTCTTGGCGACCCGGTTCTCCGTGATCGTGGCGTGCAGGGTCAGCTGCCGGCCCGCGCGGTCGACGACGATCGCGACGTCCTTTCCGGCGCTGTCCCGGATGAGGTCGGAGAGGGTGTCCCAGTCCTTGGTCGGCACGCCGTCGAAGGAGACGATCCGGTCGCCCGCCTTCATGCCGGCCCGCGCCGCCGGGGAGGCCGGGTCGGACTTCTTGCAGCTGTCGCGGTGCTCGCTCTGCGCGATGACGCAGGGGGAGACGGAGGCGACGGTGGTGGTCTGCTGCTGGATGCCGAAGCCCATGAGCACGGTGAGGAACAGTCCGACCGCGAGGATCAGGTTCATGAAGGGGCCCGCGAACATGACGACGACCCGCTTCCACGGCTTGCGCGTGTAGAACATGCGCGTCTCGTCACCCGGCTGCAGTTCCTCGAAGGCGGCCGACCGGGCGTCCTCGATCATGCCGCGCCACGGCGAGGTGGAGCGGGCGGAGACCCGTCCGGAGCCGTCGGGCGGGAACATGCCGATCATGCGGATGTAGCCGCCGAGCGGGATGGCCTTGATGCCGTACTCGGTCTCGCCCTTCTTCCGCGACCACACCGTCGGCCCGAAGCCGACCATGTACTGCGGGACGCGGATGCCGAAGAGCTTGGCCGTGGACAGGTGCCCCAGCTCGTGCCACGCGATCGAGACGAGCAGGCCGACCGCGAAGACCACTATGCCGAGGATGAACATCAAGGTCGTCATGCACGCGCCTCCGCGGTCGCCGTCGTGGCTGTGAGTTCACGGGCCCGGGCCCGTGCCCAGGTCTCCGCTTCGAGGACGTCCGACACGGTGAGTGAGGTTCCCGTGACCGGGGTGCCGTGCTCCTCGACGACCCGGGTGACGGTGTCCATGATGCCGTTGAAGGGCAGTGCGCCGCCCAGGAAGGCAGCGACGCACTCCTCGTTGGCGGCATTGAACACCGCCGGGGCCGTGCCCGCGAGCCGCCCCACGTGCCGGGCGAGGTTCACCGACGGGAAGGCCTCGTCGTCCAGCGGGAAGAACTCCCAGGTGGACGCCTTGCTCCAGTCGAAGGCGGGGGCGGCGTCGGGGACGCGTTCCGGCCAGCCCAGACCGATGGCGATGGGCCCGCGCATGTCGGGGGGCGTCGCCTGGGCGATCGTGGATCCGTCGGTGAACTCGATCATCGAGTGGACATACGACTGCGGGTGCACGACCACCTCAATGCGGTCGAAGGGAATGTCGTACAGCAGGTGCGCCTCGATGACCTCCAGGCCCTTGTTGACGAGGGTCGCGGAGTTGACCGTGATGACCGGGCCCATCGCCCAGGTGGGGTGGGCGAGGGCGTCCTCGACGGTGACGTGCGCCAGGTCGGCCTTGGACCGGCCGCGGAAGGGTCCGCCGGAGGCCGTGACCACGAGCTTGCGGACGTCGGCGCGGGTGCCGGCGGCGAGGGCCTGGAAGAGAGCGGCGTGCTCGGAGTCGACCGGGATGATCTGGCCCGGCTTCGCGAGCGCCTTGACCAGCGGGCCGCCGACGATCAGCGACTCCTTGTTGGCGAGCGCGAGGGTCCGGCCTGCTTCCAGGGCGGCGAGGGTGGGGGCGAGGCCGATGGATCCGGTGATGCCGTTCAGCACGGTGTGGCAGGCGGAGGCGGCGACCTGGGTGGCCGCGTCGGGTCCGGCGAGGATCTCGGGCAGCGGCTCCCCGGCGCCGAACTCGGCGGCGAGTGCCTCGCGCAGCGCGGGCACCACGTCCTCGCGGGCGACCGCCACGGTCCGCACCCGCAGCCGGTGCGCCTGCTCCGCGAGGAGGGCGACCCGGCCGCCGTTGGCGGAGAGGGCGGTGACCCGGAAGCGGTCGGGGTTGCGCAGCACGAGGTCGATGGCCTGGGTGCCGATGGATCCGGTGGAGCCGAGGATCACCACGTCCTTGGGGCCGTCCCCGGCGACGGGGTCGTAGACGAGGTGCGGATCGGCGAGGGGCGCCGGATGGGCGGGACTGTCGGTCATCCCCCCATTGTGGCCGCACGCGGTGACCACCCGGACACGGTGTCCCCCGGGCGTGCGCCGGCGCGCCCGGGGCGGGCCCTGGACCGGGCCGCGCCGGCCGGGGCGGGCGACGTCCGGGCCGGCTCCCGCTCCCGCCTCGGCTCCGCAGGGCAGCCCGACCGGGGGGCGTACCGCTAACCGCCGTAGGGGCGGCGGGCGTTCTCGCGGGTGGCGGGGCCGGGGGCCGCGTCGGCGATCCACGGGCCGTCGGCGGAGGGGTCGATGATGCCCTCCTCCAGCCACGCGTAGGACCCCGCGAGGACGTGCCGGACCACCTTGCGGTCGAGGTCGTCGGTGTTGGTCCACAGCCGGCCGAAGAGCTCCTCCACCCGGATGCGGGCCTGACGGCAGAAGGCGTCGGCGAGCTGGTACGCCTCGCGGCCGTGCTCCCCGCGGGTGCGCAGGCGCTCGGCGCGGACGCAGGCCGCGCTCATGGCGAACAGTTCGGCGCCGATGTCCACGATCCGGCCGAGGAAGCCCTGCTTGGTCTCCATCCGGCCCTGCCAGCGGGACATGGCGTAGAAGGTGGACCGAGCGAGTCTGCGGGCCGTGCGCTCGACGTAGCGCAGGTGGCCGGAGAGGTCGATGCCGTGCCGGAACTCGCCGTAGGAGGTGGGGAGCTGGCCGGGTCCCGCGACCAGCTTCGGCAGCCACTTGGCGTAGAAGACGCCGGCGTTCGCGCCCGCTCGGGCCTTCGCGGAGAGCGGCTTGTCGGGGTCAATGAGGTCACCGGCGACCGACAGGTGGGCGTCGACGGCCTCGCGGGCGATCAGGAGGTGCATGATCTCCGTCGAGCCCTCGAAGATGCGGTTGATGCGCAGGTCGCGCAGGATCTGCTCGGCCGGGACGCCCCGCTCGCCCCGCGCGCGCAGCGACTCGGCCGTCTCGTAGCCCCGGCCGCCGCGGATCTGGACCAGGTCGTCGGCCATCCGCCAGGCCATCTCCGAGCCGTACAGCTTGGCGAGCGCGGCCTCGATGCGGATGTCGTTGCGGTCCTCGTCGGCCATCTGGGAGGACAGGTCGAGGACGGCCTCCAGCGCGAACGTCGTCGCCGCGATGAAGCTGATCTTCGAGCCGACGGCCTCGTGCAGCGCGACCGGCTTGCCCCACTGCTCGCGTTCGGCCGCCCACTCGCGGGCGATCTTCAGACACCACTTGCCGGCGCCCGCGCACATGGCGGGCAGGGACAGCCGCCCGGTGTTGAGGGTGGTGAGGGCGATCTTCAGCCCGGCGCCCTCCGGGCCGATGCGGTTGGCGGCCGGGACCCGCACCCGGTGGAAGCGGGTGACGCCGTTCTCGATGCCGCGCAGCCCCATGAAGGCGTTGCGGTTCTCCACGGTGACGCCCTCGGACGTGGCCTCCACGACGAACGCGGTGATGCCGCCCTTGTGCCCCTCGGACCTCGGCACCCGCGCCATGACCACGAGCAGGTCGGCGACCACCCCGTTGGTGGTCCACAGCTTCACCCCGTCGAGGACGTAGTCGTCGCCGTCGGGCACCGCCGTGGTGGCCAGCCGCGCCGGGTCCGAGCCCACGTCCGGCTCAGTGAGCAGGAAGGCGGAGATGTCGGTGCGGGCGCAGCGGGGCAGGAAGGCGTCCTTCTGCTCCTTGGTGCCGAAGATCTTCAGCGGCTGCGGCACGCCGATCGACTGATGGGCGGAGAGCAGCGCCCCGACGGCCGGGCTGACGGAGCCGACCAGGGCGAGGGCCTTGTTGTAGTACAGCTGGGACAGGCCGAGGCCGCCGTACTCGGGGTCGATCTTCATACCGAGGGCGCCGAGTTCCTTCAGGCCCGCCACCACCTCGTCGGGGATGCGGGCCTCGCGCTCGATGCGGGCGGGGTCGATCGTGGTCTCGCAGAAGGCGCGCAGCTTCGCCAGGAACTCCTCGCCGCGCCGGACGGAGTCGTCGTCGGGGAGCGGGTGGGGGTGGATGAGGTCGAGCCGGAAGCGCCCGAGGAACAGTTCCTTGGCGAAGCTGGGCTTGCGCCAGTCCTGTTCCCGGGCGGCCTCCGCCACCTGCCGGGCCTCGCGTTCGGTGACGGTGGTGCGTGGGGTGGTGGCGGACATGGAGGCTCACCTCGCCGCGAAGAGGGATGTTGGCGGACTGTTCGTTGCCGACCGGTGCTACGGGATCGTTGGTACCCGAAACGGGCCGCCCCCACCACCCCTGGCGCGTCCGGCCGGCCGGAAGCGGGCCCGCCGAGCGGATGCCGGCGCAGCGGGAGGGGGCGCCGGGACGCCGGGATCCCCGGCCGGGCGCGGCGCCGCACCCGGGGCCAGGGCAGCCGTGCGGACGCCGCTGAGCGGCTTGCGCCGAACGGGTGGCCGCGCGCGGCGCGGCTGCGGGTCCGCGGCTGTCGCGGGTGGGAGGGCGCCGACGCCGCGGAAAAGGGCCGACCTTCGGTGGAGCCGGACACCTAGGCTGCGCCGGTATGACCACATCGCCGAACGAGAGCATCCGGCCGTTCCGCCTGTCGATCCCGGAGAGCGACCTGGACGACCTGCGTGACCGCCTCGACCGCACCCGCTGGCCGGACGAGCTGCCGGACGTCGGCTGGGACTACGGCGTCCCGCGGGACTACCTGCGGGAGCTGGCGCACCACTGGCGGCACGCGTACGACTGGAGGGCGGCGGAGAGCCGCCTGAACCGGTGGCCGCAGTTCATCACCACGATCGACGGCGCGGACGTCCACTTCGCGCACATCCGCTCCCCGGAACCGGACGCCACGCCTCTGATCATCACGCACGGATGGCCCGGGTCCATCGTCGAGTTCGAGCGGATCGCCGGCCCGCTCACCGACCCCCGGGCGCACGGCGCCGACCCTGCGGACGCCTTCCACCTGGTCCTGCCGAGCATCCCCGGCTTCGGTCTCTCCGGCCCGACCCGCGACAGGGGCTGGGAGTACCACCGGGTCGCGGCGGCGTTCGCCGAGCTGATGCGCCGCCTGGGCTACGACCGCTACGGGACCCAGGGCGGCGACTGGGGCGCGGCGATCTCCCGCGAGATGGGCCGCATCCACCCCGACCGGGTCATCGGCGTCCACCTGAACCTGATCCCCGGCGCCGGGGCGACGGCCGAGCCGACCGAAGCGGAACTGGCCGCCCTCAGCCCGGCGGAACGGGAACGCACCCTGGCCTCCTGGCAGCGGATGCAGGCGTGGAGCCGCGACAGGCAGGGCTACGCCGACATCCAGTCCACGCGTCCGCAGACCCTCGCCTACGCGCTCACCGACTCCCCGGTCGGCCAGCTGGCGTGGATCGCCGAGAAGTTCAAGGAGTGGACCGACTCCACCGACCGGCCGGAGGACGCCGTCGACCGCGACCACCTGCTGACCAACGTGATGCTGTACTGGCTGACCGGCACCGCCGGCTCCTCCGCGCGCATCTACTACGAGCGCGCCCACGCCTCCTCGTGGGGGAAGCCGCCCGAGCCCTCCTCGGCCCCCACCGCGTTCGCCTCCTTCCCGCGGGAGAACTTCATCGTCCTGCGTCACATCGCCGAACGCACGAACAACATCGTCCGCTGGACGGAGTTCGACCGAGGCGGCCACTTCGCCGCGATGGAACAGCCCGACCTGCTCGTCGGCGATGTCCGGGCCTTCTTCCGCGGCCTGCGCGACGCGGCCCGCTCCTGACGGGGCCGGCACCCCCGCACGGCACGAAGGACGGCCGCAGCCCCCGCACAGCGGGCTGCGGCCGTCCTGTCGCCGACCTGTCCGTGGCAGGTCAGAGCGCGAGACCGGTGAGGACCAGCACGCGCTCGTAGGTGTAGTCCTCCATCGCGAACCGCACGCCCTCGCGGCCCACGCCGGACTGCTTGGCGCCGCCGTACGGCATCTGGTCGGCGCGGTAGGACGGCACGTCGCCGATCACCACGCCGCCGACCTCGAGGGCGCGGTGGGCACGGAAGGCGACCTGCAGGTCGTGGGTGAACACGCCCGCCTGGAGACCGTACTTGGAGTCGTTGACCGCGGCGAACGCCTCGGCCTCGCCGTCCACCTTCTGCACGGTGAGGACGGGACCGAAGACCTCCTCGCAGGCGATCGTGACGTCGGCCGGCACGTCGGTGAGGACGGTCGGCGCGTAGGAGGCGCCGTCGCGCTCGCCGCCGGTGAGCAGCTTCGCCCCGGCCGCGACGGCCTCGTCCACCCAGGACTCGACGCGCCGGGCGGCGTCCTCGCTGACCAGCGGGCCGACATCGGTCTTGTCGTCCGACGGGTCACCGGTGACCTGGGCCTCGACGGCGGCGACGATGCGCGGCAGCAGCCGGTCGTACACGGACGCGTCGGCGATCACCCGCTGGACGGAGATGCAGGACTGGCCGCCCTGGTAGTTGGAGAAGGTCGCGATGCGGTTCGCGGCCCAGTCCAGGTCGGCGTCGGAGGAGTAGTCGCCGAGGACGACCGCGGCCCCGTTGCCGCCCAGCTCCAGGGTGCAGTGCTTGCGCGGCACCGAGTCCATGATCGCGTAGCCGACCTTCTCGGAGCCGGTGAAGGAGATGACCGGCAGGCGCTCGTCCTGGACGAGGGCGGGCATGCGGTCGTTGGGGACCGGCAGGATCGACCAGGAACCGGCGGGCAGCTCGGTCTCGGCGAGCAGCTCGCCGAGGATCAGGCCGGACAGCGGGGTGGCGGGGGCCGGCTTGAGGATGATCGGCGCACCGGCGGCGATCGCCGGGGCCACTTTGTGGGCGCACAGGTTCAGCGGGAAGTTGAACGGCGCGATGCCGAGCACGACGCCCTTCGGGAAGCGGCGGGTCAGCGCCAGCCGGCCCTGGCCGCCGGCGTCGGTGTCGAGCCGCTGGGCCTCGCCGCCGTTGAAGCGGCGGGCCTCCTCGGCGGCGAACCGGAACACGGACACCGCGCGGCCGACCTCGCCGCGGGCCCACTTGACGGGCTTGCCGTTCTCGGCGGAGATCAGCCGGGCGATCTCCTCGGTGCGCTCGGCCAGCCGCTTGCTGACGTGGTCGAGGGCGGCGGCCCGCACGTGCGCCGGGGTGGCGGCGAACTCGTCCCGCACGGCGTACGCGGCGGCCACGGCCTCCTCGATCTGGGCGTCGGTCGGCACGCCGACCTTGCCGACGAGGCGGCCGTCCCACGGGGAGGTGACGTCGAAGGTGTCCTCGCCGGTGACCTGGCGGCCGGCGAGCCAGAAGGCATGGGTGGAAGTCATGTACGAGTCCCGGCCCTTCCGCGTTGGGGGTGTGCGTGGTTTGCGTGGTCCACGGTAGGGCGGGCGCCGCGAAGGGTCGTTTGTCCGAGTCGTAGCAGTGGAGGGCCCGGGCACTACTGTTTGGACTACTCGGTGGTGCGTCCGGGGCGCTCGGCGGCCCCCGCTACTGCCCCGAGGTCGCCTTCAGCGCCAGCCACAGCTCCATGCGGACGTCCGGATCGTCCAGGCTCCGCCCCAGGATCTCCTCCACCCGGCGCATCCGGTACCGCAGGGTGTGGCGGTGCACTCCCAGGTCCGCCGCGGCCGCGTCCCACTGCCCGTGCCGCGACAGCCAGGCCCGCAGCGAGGCGACCAGGTCACCCCGGCCCGTCGCGTCGTGCTCGCGCAGCGCCCGCAGCAGCCCGTCGGCGAACGCCTTCACCGCGTCGTCGGCCAGCAGCGGCAGCACCGACCCGGCGGCCAGCCGCTCGTGCTCCACGAACACCCGCCCCCGCCGCCGGGCCACCGACAGCGCCTGCTCCGCCTGCTTGTACGCGGTGGCCGCCGCGATCGGCCCGGACGGCGCCGACAGGCCGACGACCAGGTCGTCCTCCTCCGCGCGCCCCTGCTCCGACGCGGCCCGGGCGGCCTCCCGCGCCGCCGCGCAGGCGGCGCACGCGGCCACCGCCGCACCCCCGTCCGCGGCCAGCACCACCAGCCGCTCCCCCTCCGGCACGACCAGCACGGACTCCCCGGAGCGCGCCGCGGCCGACTCCACGGCCTCCGCGAGTCCGCCCAGCGGCTCGCCCGCCGCCCCGGACGCGGACTCGGCGACGATCACCCGGAACGGCGCGTCCAGCAGCCCGCCGTACAGGTCCCCGGCGACGGCCCGCGCGTGGTCGGGCTCGCCGGCGAGCAGCATGCGCAGCACCGCCGCGCCGACCCGCTGCTCGGCCGCGTGCAGGGAACGAGAGCGTTCGGTGGTGAGGGTGAGCAGCGCGATGGCGGAGTGCACGGCGTACCGTCCAGCCGTGCCGAGCGCGGCGGCCGTGCCCACCGCGAGCGCCGCCCGGGCGCGCCGGCCCGTGCCCAGGGAGTGCAGCTCCACCCGGTCGTCGTGCTCGGGGCCGCCGACCACGGAGGACGCCGGGGCGGCCCGCTCGCGCAACCGCTCGACCTCGGCGGTGAGGCGGGCGGCGCGGCGGCCCGCCCACTCGGGGGCGGCGGCGACGACGGCGCCCGAGGCGTCGTACAGCGCGGCCCAGCCGTCGACCTGCGCGGCGAGCGCCCCGAGCACCCCCTCCGGTCCGGAGGTGAGCGCCTGCCTCGTCAGCTCCCGCTGGGCGGCGAACCCGGCCGTCACCGCGCGGTACTGGTCGGCGGCGATCGCCGCGGACACCGCCTTGCTGATGGCGAGGAACGGGGTGCGGCGGGGCACCTCCAGCAGGGGCAGCCCCTGCTGCGCGCAGGCGTCGACGAGGGCCTGGGGGATCTCCTCGTAGTTGACCCCGACGGCGAAACCGAGCCCCACCACGCCCGCGCCGGCCAGTCGCCGCACGTACCGCCGCATCGCCTCCGGGTTCTCCGCGTCCAGCTTCAGCGCGGTGATCAGCAGCAGCTCGCCGCCCTCCATGTAGGGGACGGGGTCGGCCAGCTCGCTGACGTGCGCCCAGCGGACGGGCACGTCGAGCCGGTCCTCACCCGCGCGGACGGTCAGCTTGAGCGCGGAGTGGTGGACGAGCGAGGCGAGAGTCGGGGGCATGGGGCCTTCAGGGTGAGGGACGGGTGATCTTTTGGCCGCCGTGTATGAACGTCCTGCGCCGATTCTGCCTCACCGTACGATGCGCCGCCGCCCTCCGCCCGGCCCTACCCCCGCAGGTCCACCAGGAGCGGCGGCGCGTGCTCCCCTCGCACGGTGGTCAGCGACAGCACGGCGTGCCCCGGCGGCACCCCGTGGGCCAGCTCGGACGCGGACCACCGCTCCCGCTCCACCTGCCGCACGGTGACGGCCCGGGCCGTGGGTGCCTGGCCGGTGATGACCCGGCGCAGCATGTGCACGGCCTTGCCGGCCGGGGTCTCGGCGATGATCTGCCGGTCGGTGACGTCCCGGGTCTCGGTCCACTCCTTGCCCCACACCTCGGCGAAGTCCTGTCCGTCCCAGGGGGTGAGCCCGGACAGCGCCATCCGGCAGCCGGTGGCGCCGAGCAGCGGGCCGCGCAGCGGCCGGGGCACGTCGTCCAGGGTGCGCAGGGTGAGCACCGTGCCGGCGTTGGCGCTGCGCAGCCGCTGGATGCCGCGTACGGCCTCCGGGGTGACGACCCCGGTGGCGTCGTCGAGCAGCAGGCAGGAGAACAGCGAGCGGTCCTCCCGTGCCGTCACCGCGGCCGTGAACTGGGCGAGCACCAGCCGGGCCAGGATCCGCGAGGCGTCGGCGTGGCCCCGCTGGGGGAGGTCGATGCGGACCCGGACGGGGTGGTCGAGGGCCCGGAGCGAGAACGGCCGGCTCCGTCCGGAGGTGTCGAAGAAGGCGGCGAAGGCGGGCCGGTCGAGCAGGGCGATCCGGTCGGCGAGGACCGTGCCCGCGTCGCCCGGATGGGCCATTTGCCGCTCCCGCGCGTCGAGCTCGCGCAGCAGGGAGGCGTGTCCCGCGTCGGTCAGGCCCTTGCGCAGCGCCGTCAGCGGGCCGGGGGCGCCGTCGAGGAGCTGCCGCAGTTCCGGTACGGAGGGGAAGCGGTCGTGGACGGCGCGGAAGGGGCCGAGCAGCTGGGCGAGGACGGTGGTGGATCGGCGGTGGTCGCTGCCCGGGTGCGGGTCGGCGAGGTCGCCGACGAGGGCCTCGGCGAGTATGGCGGCGGCCTCGTCGGGGTCCGTGGTGCCGCCGTAGAGGTCGAGGTCGTACGCGGAGTCGGGGTGCCCGACGCGTACGACGACGTCGTAGGCCTCGGCCGGGCCGAGCCCGGCCCCCGCCGCGCCGACCACCACGACCGACGCCTGGCCGGCCAGGGCGTGCAGGCACAGGGACTCGGCGAGGGGGCGCACCACGGCGCCGGTCTTGCCGGATCCGGCCGGGCCGACGGCGAGCAGCGAGGTGCCGATCAGCTCGGGGCCGAGGGCGAGGCCCGCCCCGCGGTAGTGGTAGGGGTTGCGCGGGTCGTCCGCGGTGGTGCCGAGGCGGACCTGGCCGGTGAGCAGGTCGTGCCGGGCGTGCCGGGCGGGCAGGTCGCGTTGGCCGGAGGGGTGCGGGCAGGCGGCGGCGCCGTCCTCGAGCACGGCCCCGGTGAAGGCGGCGAGGCTGTGCCGGCCGGACCGCACGCCCTGCCAGGCCCGGGTGATCCGGGCGTGGTCCACGTCCCGCATGAGCCCGGCCCGCGCCTCGGCGGCGAGCCGCTCGGCGGCGTCCTGGGCCCCGGCCCGCCGCAGCTGCGGCCATGCGGCGGGGTCCTGGTCGGGGGTGGGCGGGTGCTCGGCCGCCGGGGCGGCGGGCCGCCAGGCGGGCGGGCCGTAACGGCGCCAGACCTCGCCCCAGCGGCCGATGCGGCCGACGGCCAGCAGGATGGCGAGGGCGATGACGGTGTAGTACGAGTACCAGACGATCGCGTTGCCGACGCGGTCGTTGCCCTGGCGCCAGGAGTCGGGGGTGAACAGCTCCAGCGGCAGCACCCACCAGCTGCCGAGGTAGCCGTTCCACAGCAGGGACCACACGAGCCAGCCCACGAGGAACGCGATCAGCGCGCCGCCGAGCAGCTGCCGGGCCGGGACGAGCTCCGGCTCCTGTTCGGGCCGGGGCCGGTGCCCGAACCGCCACACGCCGGGCGCCGCCTCCGGGCGGGGGGTCCGCAGCCAGCTCAGGAACGCCGAGCCGTCCGGCCTGGGCGGCGACGGTGGCATCGGGGGGATGGCGGGGGGGTGGGGCGGTGCCGTCGGGTGGGGTACGGGGGTGGCTTGTGTGCCGCGTGTGTCCCGGGTGCCGTCGCTGTCCATCCGTCCTGCCCCCTGACCAGCCGTTCCGTCCGCCATCAGCGAGTCAATCTAACGCCCCGGCAGGGGGAGTTCACCGTTTACGCGGCCGGGAGGAGCCCTACCGCCCGCGCGGGCTATGTCCACCGCGGACAACCGGCCCCGCCGACAACGCCCACATGGAGCATGCCCACCGTCCGGAACCGGTCTTAGCCTGCGAGAAAAGAAGGCATGCGTCCGAAATCGCACCGCCCGGCACCGCCCGGGACCGCCCCGGTACGCAAGATCATCAGGGAGCCCCCATGACCGCACTTCCGCAGGAGCGCCGCGTCGTCACCGCCATTCCCGGCCCGAAGTCGCAGGAGCTGCAGGCCCGCCGTACCGCCGCGGTCGCGCAGGGCGTGGGCTCCGTGCTGCCGGTCTTCACCACGCGCGCCGGCGGCGGCATCATCGAGGACGTCGACGGCAACCGGCTGATCGACTTCGGGTCGGGCATCGCCGTGACGAGCGTCGGCGCGTCCGCCGAGGCCGTCGTGCGGCGCGCGAGCGCCCAGCTCGCCGACTTCACCCACACCTGTTTCATGGTCACCCCGTACGAGGGGTACGTGGAGGTCGCCGAGGCGCTGGCCGAGCTGACCCCGGGTGACCACGCGAAGAAGTCCGCGCTGTTCAACTCCGGCGCCGAGGCCGTGGAGAACGCCGTCAAGATCGCGCGTGCGTACACCAAGCGGCAGGCCGTGGTCGTGTTCGACCACGGCTACCACGGCCGGACCAACCTGACCATGGCGCTCACCGCCAAGAACATGCCGTACAAGCACGGCTTCGGTCCGTTCGCGCCCGAGGTGTACCGGGTGCCGGTCGCCTACGCCTACCGCTGGCCGACCGGTCCGGAGAACGCCGGCCCGGAGGCCGCCGCGCAGGCCATCGACCAGATCACCAAGCAGGTCGGCCCGGAGAACGTCGCCGCGATCATCATCGAGCCGGTCCTCGGCGAGGGCGGCTTCATCGAGCCGGCCAAGGGCTTCCTGCCGGCGATCCGCCGGTTCGCCGCCGACAACGGCATCGTCTTCGTCGCCGACGAGATCCAGTCCGGTTTCTGCCGCACGGGCCAGTGGTTCGCGTGCGAGGACGAGGGCATCGTCCCGGACCTGATCACCACCGCCAAGGGCATCGCCGGCGGTCTGCCGCTGGCCGCGGTGACCGGCCGCGCGGAGATCATGGACGCGGCGCACGCCGGCGGCCTGGGCGGCACCTACGGCGGCAACCCCGTCGCCTGCGCCGGTGCGCTCGGCGCCATCGAGACGATGAAGGAGCTGGACCTCAACGGGAAGGCCAAGCGCATCGAGGAGATCATGAAGGGTCGCCTCACCGCCATGGCCGAGAAGTTCGACATCATCGGCGACGTCCGCGGCCGCGGCGCGATGATCGCCGTCGAGCTGGTGAAGGACCGCGCCACCAAGGAGCCGAACCCGGAGGCCACCGCCGCTCTGGCCAAGGCCTGCCACGCCGAGGGCCTGCTGGTCCTGACCTGCGGCACCTACGGCAACGTGCTCCGCTTCCTGCCCCCGCTGGTCATCGGCGAGGACCTGCTCAACGAGGGCCTCGACATCATCGAGCAGGCCTTCGCCGGCGTCTGACCGCGCGACCGGCGCCGGACCCCGCACAGCCGAGCGAGTGGTCCGCACCGGTGAAGGGCGCCTGCGGCAGGCCGTGTGAAGAAGGTGTGCGAGGTGGATGACGGTACCCGGTTCCGTCTGCCCGAGCGCCGCGGTCTGCCGTAGGTTCTTCCCAGATGAGAGATACACCCCGCCCACGGGGGACTGTGGGCGGATTCGGGCCGGGGCCTCCCCAGCTTCGACCCGGTCGTGCCCTCGCGCACACCACCGGCGCCTGACGCCGGGATCTCCTCACCGATCGGACGGTCGCCGCCCCAAACCCCCCGGGGCGCGCGACGTTCCGGTCCGGACGGCCGCCCCGGAACCACCCCCCTTGTTCCGGGGCGGCCGACCTCCTCCTCCCTCTGCGATCTGCCAAGCTGGGCGCCGTGTCGACCTCAGCCCGCCGCGTCCTGCTCCTCGGTGTCCCGGCCCTCTCGGCCGTGCTGTTCGCCCTGATCACCTGGCAGGTCGCCGTCCAAGGTCCGCTGCTGCGGCTGGACGCCCGCCTGAGCCGGGCCCTCGTCCGTCCGGACCGCTTCTCCGAACTCCTCTCCGACCTCGGCGACGTGCGGGTGGCGCTGCCCGTGCCGGCCGCGGTCCTCGCGTACGCGGCCTGGCGGGGACGTGCCGCCGGCGCGGGCCGGTGGTGGCCGGGGCCGCTGGCCGCGGCCGGCCTGATGGCGCTGGTCCCGGCGATCGTGGTGCCGCTGAAGATCTGGACCGCCCGGCCGGGGACGCCCGCGGTGCCCCCGGCGGTCGGCTACTTCCCCTCCGGTCACACGGCGACCGCGATGATCGCCTACGGCTCGGCGACCGTGCTGCTCCTGCCCCGGTTCCGTTCGCCCGCCGCCCGCCGGCTGCTGGTGGCCGGCTGCGCCGCCCTGGTGCTCGGGGTGTCGTACGGCCTGGTGCGCCGCGGCTACCACTGGCCGCTGGACGTCGTGGCCGCCTGGTGCCTGGGGGCGGTGCTGCTGGCCGCCCTCGCACCGGTGGTGTCCCGGAGCAGGCGCCGACGGCGTCCCGGACCTCCCGTGCCGCCCGGCGGTCCCGGTGCGGAGACCGCGTCCGCGGACCGCGCGGGGCGTCACGCCGGTGCGGCCGACCCGTTCGAGTGAGCCGGTCCGTCCGGGCGGACCGGTTCCGGGTCAGCTGTCGAAGCCCAGCCCCAGCCGGTCCATCGCCCGCAGCCACAGGTTGCGCCGGCCCCCGTGGGAGTCCGCGCGGGCCAGGGACCACTTGGTGAGGGCGATCCCGGTCCAGGCGAAGGGCTCCGGCGGGAACGGGAGCGGCTTCCTGCGCACCATCTCCAGCTCGGTCCGCTCGGTGCGTTCGCCGTCCAGCAGGTCCAGCATCACGTCGGCGCCGAAGCGGGACGCGCCGACGCCGAGGCCGGTGTAGCCCGCCGCGTACGCGACCCGGCCCCGGTGCGCCGTGCCGAAGAACGCCGAGAAGCGGGAGCAGGTGTCGATCGCGCCGCCCCAGGCGTGGGTGAAGCGGACGCCCTCGAGCTGCGGGAAGCAGGTGAAGAAGTGGCCCGCGAGCTTGGCGTACGTCTCGGGCCGGTCGTCGTACTCGGCGCGGACCCGGCCGCCGTAGGGGTAGATCGCGTCGTAGCCGCCCCACAGGATCCGGTTGTCGGCGGACAGCCGGAAGTAGTGGAACCGGTTGGCGCTGTCCGCCAGCCCCTGCCGGTTCTTCCAGCCGATCTCCGCCAGCCGGTCGTCGCCGAGCGGCTCGGTCATCAGCGCGTAGTCGTAGACCGGGACGGTGTACGACCGCACGCGCCGCAGCAGGCTGGGGAAGACGTTCGTGCCGAGGGCGACCTTGCGGGCGCGGACCGCGCCGTACGGGGTGCGGACGGCCGTCCCGGCGCCGTACTGCCGCAGGGCCAGGGCGGGCGTGTGCTCGTACACGCGCACCCCGAGCTTCAGGCAGGCCCGCTTCAGCCCCCACGCCAGCTTGGCCGGGTGCAGCATGGCCACGCCGCGGCGGTCCCACAGGCCGGCCTCGAAGGTGGGCGAGTCGACCTGCTCGCGTACAGCGTCGGCGTCCAGGAACTCGATGCCGTCGGCGAGGCCCTTGCGCTGCAGCTCGCGGTGCCAGTCGCGCAGCTCCCAGGCCTGGTAGGTCTCGGTGGCCACGTCGATCTCGCCGGTGCGTTCGAAGTCGCAGTCGATGCCGTGTCGGGCGACCGCGGCCTCGATCCCGTCGAGGTTGCGCCGGCCCAGCTCCTGGAGCTTGTGGATCTCACCGGGCCAGCGGGCCAGGCCGTTGGGCAGGCCGTGGGTGAGGGAGGCGGCGCAGAAGCCTCCGTTGCGGCCGGAGGCGGCCCAGCCCACCTCGCGGCCTTCCAGCAGCACCACGTCGCGCTGCGGGTCGCGCTCCTTGGCGTTCAGCGCGGTCCACAGCCCGCTGTAGCCGCCGCCGACGACCAGCAGGTCGCAGGTCTCGGTGCCGGTGAGGGCGGGCTCGGGGCGGGGCTTGCCGGGGTCTTCCAGCCAGTACGGGACCGGCCGGGCTTCGGAGAGAGAGGCGATCCAGTCGTTCGTGCCACGGCTCATGGCGCTCGGGGCCATGATTTCAACTCCCTACAGAGGACGTGCCGAAAGAGGCGGCCTAGGCCTTGTGCTTGCTGCGGCGGTTGCCGATGACCATGGAGACCAGCACGAACACCACGGCGACCAGGAACATCGCCGTGCCGATCACGTTGATCTGCACGGGCGTTCCGCGCTGCGCCGACCCCCACACGAACATGGGGAAGGTGACGGTCGAACCGGCGTTGAAGTTGGTGATGATGAAGTCGTCGAAGGAGAGCGCGAAGGAGAGAAGCGCGCCGGCGGCGATGCCGGGGGCCGCGATGGGCAGGGTGACGCGCAGGAAGGTCTGCGCGGGACCGGCGTACAGGTCCCGGGCGGCCTCCTCCAGGCGCGGGTCCATGGACATCACGCGGGCCTTGACGGCGGTGACGACGAAGCTCAGGCAGAACATGATGTGCGCGATGAGGATCGTCCAGAAGCCGAGCCGCGCGCCCAGGTTGAGGAACAGCGTGAGCAGCGAGGCGGCCATGACGACCTCGGGCATCGCCATCGGCAGGAAGATCAGCGAGTTGACCGCGCCGCGCGCGCGGAAGCGGTAGCGGACCAGCGCGAAGGCGATCATCGTGCCGAGGAGGGTGGCGCCGGCGGTCGCCCACACCGCGATCTGGAGGCTGAGGGAGAGCGAGCCGCACAGGCCGGCGACGCCGCACGGGTCCTTCCAGGCGTCGGTGGAGAACCGCTGCCACTCGTAGTTGAAGCGTCCCTTCGGCGCGTTGAAGGAGAACACCGTGACGACGATGTTCGGCAGCAGCAGATAGGCGAGCGTCAGCAGTCCCGCGATGACGACGAGACGGCGCCTGAGCCAGGTGAGGAGGGGCATCAGACCAGGTCCTCCGTCCCGGACCGGCGGATGTAGAGCGTGACCATGGCCAGGATCGCGGCCATGAGGATGAAGGAGAGGGCCGCGGCGGTCGGGTAGTCGAGGATGCGCAGGAACTGCGTCTGGATGACGTTGCCGATCATGCGGGTGTCGGTGGAGCCGAGAAGTTCGGCGTTGACGTAGTCGCCGGCCGCCGGGATGAACGTCAGCAGGGTGCCGGAGACCACGCCCGGCATCGACAGCGGGAACGTCACCCGGCGGAAGGTGGTCCACGGCCTGGCGTACAGGTCGCCGGCCGCCTCGTGCAGCCGTCCGTCGATCCGCTCCAGCGAGGTGTACAGCGGGAGGATCATGAACGGCAGGAAGTTGTACGTCAGTCCGCACACCACCGCGAGCGGGGTGGCGAGGACCCGGTCGCCGGCCGTCCAGCCGAGCCAGGCGGTGACGTCCAGGACGTGCAGCGCGTCCAGGGTGTGCACGACCGGGCCGCCGTCGGCGAGGATCGTCTTCCAGGCGAGGGTGCGGATCAGGAAGCTGGTGAAGAACGGCGCGATCACCAGGACCATGACCAGGTTCTTCCAGCGGCCCGCGCGAAAGGCGATCAGGTAGGCCAGCGGGTAGCCGAGCAGCAGGCACAGGACGGTCGCGGCGGCGGCGTAGAACACGGACCGCAGGAACTGCGGCCAGTACTCCTGCAGCGCCTCCCAGTACGTCGCGATGTGCCAGGTGACCCGGTAGCCCTCCTCCAGGGAGCCCGTCTGCACGGAGGTGGACGCCTGGTACAGCATCGGCAGCGCGAAGAAGACGATCAGCCACAGCATGCCGGGCAGCAGCAGCCAGTACGGGGTGAGCCGGCCGCGCGGGCGCGGGGGTTTCCCCGCGGGTGCGGCGGGGGCCAGCGGCGGGGGCGCCTCGTGGAGCGTGGACATCAGGCGGGTGCCCCTTCCTCGGCGCCGGCGGGGTCCACCGTCCCGGCGAGCGGGGACTGGGCCGCGTCCAGGCCGAAGGTGTGCGCCGGGCTCCAGTGCAGGACGACCTCGGCGCCGGGGACGAGCCGGCCGTCGCGCTCGACGTTCTGGACGTACACCGACAGCTCGTCGCAGACCGGGCTGTCGACGAGGTACTGCGTGGAGACCCCGATGAAGCTCGCGTCGGCGATGCGGCCGGTGAGGCGGTTGCGGCCCTCGGGGACGGAGCCGGCGTCGTCCGCGTGCGTGAGGGAGATCTTCTCCGGGCGGACGCCGACCAGCACCCTGCCGCCGGCCGTCGTCGGGGCCGAGCACCGGGCGCGGGGCAGCACCAGCTTGCCGCCGCCCGCCCTCAGCACGATGTCGCCGCCGCTCACCGAGTCGACCTCGGCCTCGATCAGGTTGGAGGTGCCGAGGAAGTTCGCGACGAAGGTGCTGTGCGGGTTCTCGTACAGGTCGGCGGGCGAGCCGAGCTGCTCGACGCGTCCTGCGTTCATCACGGCGACGGTGTCGGCCATGGTCATGGCCTCCTCCTGGTCGTGCGTGACGTGGACGAAGGTGATGCCGACCTCGGTCTGGATGCGCTTGAGCTCCAGCTGCATCTGGCGGCGCAGCTTGAGGTCGAGGGCGCCGAGCGGCTCGTCGAGGAGGAGCACCTTCGGGTGGTTGATCAGGGCGCGGGCCACGGCGACGCGCTGCTGCTGGCCGCCGGAGAGCTGGTGCGGCTTCTTGCGCGCCTGCTCGCCGAGCTGGACCAGCTCCAGCATGTCCTCGACCTGCTTCTTCACGCTCTTGATGCCGCGCCGGCGCAGGCCGAAGGCGACGTTCTCGAAGATGTCGAGGTGCGGGAAGAGGGCGTAGGACTGGAAGACCGTGTTGACCGGCCGCCGGTAGGGCGGGAGGCGGGTGACGTCCTGGTCGCCGAGGCGGACGGTGCCCGTCGTGGGCTCCTCCAGGCCGGCGATCATGCGCAGGGTGGTGGTCTTGCCGCAGCCGGAGGCGCCGAGCAGCGCGAAGAAGGAGCCCTCGGGGACGGTCAGGTCGAGCGGGTGCACGGCCGTGAAGGAGCCGTAGGTCTTGGAGATGCCGGTGAGGCGGACGTCTCCACGGTTGCCGGGTGTCGTCTTCATCGTCGTCACGCCCCTGTGAGCTTCGCGAACTTGCCTTCGTAGGCCGTCTCCTCCTGCTGGCTCAGCGAGCGGAAGGCATGGGACTTCGCCTGCATGGCCTTGTCGGGGACGATCAGCGGGTTGCGCGCCGCGTCCTCGTCGATCTCGGCGAGGTACGGCTTCACACCGTCGACCGGTGTCACGTAGTTGATGTAGGCGGCGAGCGCGGCGGCCTGCTCGGGTTCGTAGTAGAAGTCGATGAGCCGTTCGGCGTTCGTCTTGTGGCGTGCCCGGCTGGGGACGCACAGGTTGTCGGTCGACGTCATGTAGCCGCTGTCCGGGACGACGAAGTCGACGTCCGGGCTGTCCGCCTTGAGCTGGACCACGTCACCGGCCCAGGCGATACAGGCCGCGAAGTCGCCCTTGGTGAGGTCGGACGTGTAGTCGTTGCCGGTGAAGCGGCGGATCTGACCCTTGTCGACGGCCTTCTGCAGGCGGGCGACGGCCGCGTCGAAGTCGTCGTCGGTGAACTTCCCGGGGTCCTTGCCCATGTCGAGCATGGTCATGCCGATGGAGTCGCGCATCTCCGACAGGAAGCCGACGCGTCCCTTGAGTCTGGGGTTGTCGAGCAGGTCGGAGACCGAGGTGACCTCGACGCCGTCGAGCGCCTTCTTGTTGTAGGCGATGACGGTGGAGATGCCCTGCCAGGGGTAGGAGTACGCCCGCCCCGGGTCCCAGTCCGGGTTGCGGAACTGGGGGGAGAGGTTGGTGTAGGCGTGCGGGAGGTGCGAGGGGTCCAGCTTCTGCACCCAGCCGAGGCGGATGAGCCGGGCGGCCAGCCAGTCGGTGAGGACGATGAGGTCGCGGCCGGTGTCCTGGCCCGCGGCGAGCTGCGGTTTGATCTTGCCGAAGAACTCGTTGTTGTCGTTGATGTCCTCGCTGTACCTGACCGTGATCCCGGTCCGCCTCCGGAAGACGTCGAGCGTCGGGTGGCGCTTGCCCTTGTCGTCGACGTCGATGTACTCGGTCCAGTTGGAGAAGTTCACCACCTTCTCCCGCGCCGAGTGGTCCTGCTCCGTGGCGCCGCCCCGGGTTCTGCCCGCCGCGGGGATGCCGCAGGCGCTCAGCGCCCCGAGGCCGCCGGCCGCGAGGGCGCCGCCCGCGGAGGCCCGCAGCAGCGACCGGCGGGTCAGGGCGGCCCTGCCGGTGCGGAGGCTGCGCCGCACCGCGGCCGCTCGGGGTGGGGTCAGGCGGTCCGGCTCGTACTGCTCCATGCGCGTGGTGCCCTTTCGGAAAGATCGGCCCGGGTCACTGGCCCGGTCGTCTAGCGGTCCCCGAAGATCGTGCGGTGCCAGTCCTTCCGGACCACCGCGGTATTGTCGAACATTACGTGCTTGACCTGGGTGTACTCCTCGAACGAGTACGCCGACATGTCCTTGCCGGAGCCGGAGGCCTTGTAGCCGCCGTGCGGCATCTCGCTGATGATCGGGATGTGGTCGTTGATCCACACGCAGCCCGCGCGGAGCTCGCGGGTGGCGCGGTTGGCGCGGTAGACGTCGCGGGTCCACGCGGAGGCGGCGAGGCCGTACGGGGTGTCGTCGGCCAGCCGGATGCCCTCATCATCGTCGTCGAACGGCAGCACCACCAGCACGGGGCCGAAGATCTCGGACTGCACGATCTCGCTGTCCTGCGGGGCGCCGGTGATCAGCGTGGGCCGGTAGTAGGCGCCCTTCGCGAGCTCTCCTCGGGGCGCCTCGCCGCCGGTCACCACACGCGCGTAGGCACGCGCCCGGTCCACGAAGCCGGCGACCCGGTCGCGCTGGACGTGCGAGATCAGCGGCCCGAGGTCCGTTCCGGGCGCGAAGGGGTCTCCGAGCCGCACGGTCTCCATCAGCGCCGCCGTCCGCTCCACGAACGCCCCGTACAGCGGGCGCTGCACATACGCGCGCGTGGCGGCCGTGCAGTCCTGCCCGGTGTTGACGAGCGCGCCGGCGACCGCGCCGTGGACGGCCGCCTCCAGGTCGGCGTCGTCGAACACGACGAAGGGGGCCTTGCCGCCCAGCTCGAGGTGGAGCCGCTTGACGCCGGCGGCGGCGATGCCGGCGACGCGCCTGCCGACGGCGGTGGAGCCGGTGAAGGAGATCATGGCCACGTCCGGGTGGCCGACCAGGTGCTCCCCCGCCTCCTCGCCGGTCCCGGTGACGATGTTGATCACGCCGTCCGGTATGCCCGCGTCCGCAGCGGCCCGGGCGAACAGCAGCGAGGTCAGCGGGGTCGGCTCGGCGGGCTTCAGCACGACGGCGTTGCCCGCGGCGACGGCCGGGAGGATCTTCCAGGCGGCCATCTGGAGGGGGTAGTTCCAGGGCGCGACGGAGCCGACGACGCCGATGGGCTCGCGCCGGACGTACGACGTGTGGCCGCCGGAGTACTCGCCGGCCGACTGCCCCTGCAGATGCCGGGCGGCGCCGGCGAAGAAGGCGGTGTTGTCGATCGTTCCCGGCACGTCGAACCCGCGGCTGAGCGCCAGCGGCTTGCCGCACTGGAGGGACTCGGCGAGGGCGAACTCCTCGGCGCGGTCGGCGAGCACGGCGGCGAGCCGGTGCAGGGCGTCCGAGCGTTCGCCCGGCGTGGCGGCGGCCCAGCCCGGGAAGGCGTCGCGCGCGGCGGCGACGGCCGCGTCGACGTCGTCGGCGCCGGCCAGCCGGTACGTGTACACCCCCTCGCCGTTCGCGGGGTCGACCACGGTGTGGGTACGTCCCGAGGTGCCCTCGGCGAGCCGGCCGGCGATGAACTGCGCGCCGGCGGCGAGGCGGTCCTGTGCGGGGAATCGTTCCGGGGTGGCGGTGCCCGGGTGGTGCATGTCGCTCTCCTCCGCCGTGCGCCCGGCGCGGTGCGCGGGTGGCGTAGCTCCAGCTCGATGTGACTGCCGATCCTGACAGAGGGCCCGGACTCCAACAAGTGATTCCGTTGTTTCCTTTTGGTTACGCAACGGAATCTGTCGACCAGGTGTCGAGTGGGAGCGGAAAAGGACGGACGGAGTGTCCGTGGTGCGTGCCAGACTCGCGTGCATGGGGAAGATCGACGGGGTGGAAGCCCTGATCAGGGAGGTCCGGGCGGGGTCCCGGATCGATTACCTGCACTTCTGGGGGCACCGGCCGCGACCGGACGGCCGGATCGGCGCGAGCTGCCTGAGCCAGTGGTGGCCCTCGCCGTTCTCGGTGGACGGGGTGGAGTACGCGACGGCCGAGCACTGGATGATGGCGGGCAAGGCCCGGCTGTTCGGGGACGCGGAGGCGGAGCGGCGGGCGCTGGCCGCGGAGCACCCCGCCGAGGCGAAGAAGGCGGGCGGGCTGGTCCGCGGCTTCGACGAGGAGACCTGGGAGCGGGAGCGCTTCCGGATCGTGGTCGAGGGCAGTCTGCACAAGTTCGCCGCCCATGAGGACCTGCGGATGTTCCTGCTCGGCACCGGCGACCGGGTGCTCGTGGAGGCCAGCCCCGTCGACCGGGTGTGGGGCATCGGCCTGGCGGCGGACGACGAGGCGGCCTCGGACCCCGGCCGGTGGCGGGGGCTGAACCTGCTGGGCTTCGCGTTGATGGAGGCGCGGGAGCGGCTCGCGGGCGCCGGGGCCTGACGCGGGACGCGGCCGGGCCTGCCCGGCCCCGGCCGTCGTCGGAGCCGGGAGCCGTGAGCCGTGCGCTCTGAGTTGTGGGGCGGGGGGCGTGTCCTGGCCGGCATCGTCTGCAGGCCGGGCCGGGCGGCACCGCCGCCCGCGGGGTACGCGCCGCCGTCCGCCGGCGCGGGCCCCCGGTGGCCGTACGGCGCCTGTCCGGGACCGACGGGGGCGAGGGCGGCGGGGGCACCGGCTGCGCCGCTCGGGCGGTACGGCGGGGAAGGGCGGTGGGGCGGACGGGTCCACCGGAGGCGCGGAGGGACGGAACCGGCGTCGGGACGGCGTCCCGCACCGGCGCCTCGTCGGACACCGCGGCAGAACCCCTCCGACCCCTCCGCCGGACCTCCCGTCATGCCAAGGGCAGGCCGGGGCCCCGCGGACCGGGGCCTACGATGATCCCGCTCCACCGATCAGCCGATCACCGCGCCCGCACGACGGACGTCGCCGCGCGGGCGCCCGTCCCGGGGAGGACCCCTTGACCGACACCTCCGTACCCGCCGCCGGCACCGCCGCCCGCGGCCTGCGCGCCTTCATCGCCGGGCTGCCCAAGGCCGAACTCCACGTCCACCACGTCGGCTCCGCCTCCCCCCGCATCGTCGCCGAACTGGCCGCCCGCCACCCCGACTCCCGGGTCCCGGCCGACCCGGAGGCCCTGGCCGACTACTTCACCTTCACCGACTTCGCGCACTTCATCGAGGTGTACCTGTCGGTCGTGGACCTGGTCCGCACCCCGGAGGACGTCCGGCTGCTCACCTACGAGGTGGCCCGTGACCTGGCCCGGCAGCAGGTGCGGTACGCGGAGCTGACCGTCACCCCGTTCTCCTCCACCCGGCGCGGCATCGAGGACAAGTCCTTCATGGACGCGATCGAGGACGCCCGCAAGGCGGCCGAGGCGGAGTTCGGGACCGTCCTGCGCTGGTGCTTCGACATCCCCGGCGAGGCCGGTCTGGAGGCGGCCGAGGAGACGACCCGGCTCGCCACCGACGACCGGCTCCGCCCGGAGGGCCTGGTGTCGTTCGGGCTCGGCGGACCGGAGGTCGGCGTGCCCCGGCCGCAGTTCAAGCCGTACTTCGACCGGGCCGTCGCCGCGGGACTGCACTCCGTGCCGCACGCCGGCGAGACGACCGGCCCGCAGACGGTGTGGGACGCGCTGACCGAGCTGCGCGCCGAGCGGATCGGGCACGGCACCAGCTCCGCGCAGGACCCCGCGCTGCTGGCCCACCTCGCCGAGCACCGCATTCCGCTGGAGGTGTGCCCGACCTCCAACATCGCCACTCGCGCGGTCCGCACCCTGGAGGAGCACCCGGTCCGGGAGTTCGTACGGGCCGGGGTGCCGGTGACGATCAACTCGGATGACCCGCCGATGTTCGGCACCGACCTGAACAACGAGTACGCGGTGGCCGCCCGGCTCCTGGACCTGGACGAGCGCGGGCTGGCCGGCCTGGCGAAGAGCGCCGTCGAGACGTCCTTCCTGGACGCGGACGGCAAGGCGCGGATCGCCGCGGAGATCGACGCCTACACCGCCTCCTGGCTCGCCTCCTGACACCCCCCACAATGGGGCCCATGCAGAACGTGACCGCCGTGGCCCACCGCGGCGACCCCTACCGGTTCCGGGAGAACACGATCGACTCGCTGCGTTCCGCGCTCGACCGGGGCGCGGACGCGGTGGAGGTCGATGTGCGGCTCACCCGTGACGGCGTGCCCGTGCTGCTGCACGACGAGACGCTGCAGCGGCTGTGGGGGGTGGACCGGCCGGTGCGCTCGCTGTCCGCGGAGGAGGTGCGGGGGCTGACGGCGGGCGGCGTGCCGACGCTGGCGGAGGCGCTGGCCGTGACCGGCGACAGCCGGGTCATGATCGACCTGTGCGGGCGGGTGGACCGCCGGACGGCCGACACGGTCCTGGACGTCGTACGGCAGAGCGGGGCCCGGGAGCGGGTCCACTACTGCGCGCAGGCCGAGGCGATGCTCGCCGTACGGGCCGCCGACCCCGCCGCCGAGATCGCCCTGACCTGGACGACGCTGGCCCCGCCCCGGCCGGCGCTGCTGGCCGCGGTACGCCCGCGCTGGCTCAACTACCGTTTCTCGCTGGTCGGCCGGGAGCTGGCGGCCCGCGTCCACCGCGACGGCTGCCTGCTGTCGGTCTGGACGCCGGACACCCGCCGGTCCATGGCGCGGCTGCTGGACCTGGGCGTCGACTCGATCACGACGAACCGGATCGACGTGCTCCACGCCCTGCGCACGGCGGGCTAGACGCGGCGGCCTCCAGCGGTGCCGCGACCGCCCGAGCGCCCGCCCTGCCACAGCCGGATCGCAGCACGGCCGTCGCCTCCGGCAGCCCGGCACGGCCGGGCGGCGTCAGCCGCCGCCCGCGCTCGGGGGCACGGGTCGCACGCCCCGACACGCGGGCGCCGGGCGCGGCGCCGGAAGTCCGCTCGGCCGCCGCCCGTCCACCGGCCGTGAGCCGGGCGCAGTCCGGGCCGAGCGGGCCGGCCAGTCGACGGCGCCGCCGCGGCCGCGAGCGCCGGGCCGGGGCCGCGGGTGCGGCGGCCCGGGCCGGGACCCGGCCGCACCGCCCGGCGACCCGTAAGGGTGATCCCCTGCAACTGACGCACGCGGGGCCCCTGTTGATCGGGGTGGGGTGAGGGTCGGGGGCCCTCCTCGGTGAGGATCCGCGGTCCGTCCCGGCACCGGAGGATGGCCATGGACCTCGTCCCGATCCCCTCAAGGAGTCCCGCATGCGCCGCAACACCCGCTCCGCCCTCCTGGCCACCGGTCTCGTCGCCGCGCTGGCCGCCGGCCCGCTGGCCGGGCCCGCGCTCGCCGCACCCGACCGGCCGCGGGCGAGCACGGCGCACACCGCCGCGGCGGGCCCGGACGCCGAGGCCCTCGCCGCCGCGATCGCCGGGCTCCCCGACCACGACGCCACCGCCGCCCTGCTCCGCGTCGGCGGCGACGGAACCTGGCGCGGGACGGCCGGTGTACGGGACCTCAGGACCGGGGCGCCGGCCCTGGCGGACGCCCGCTTCCGCGCCGGGTCGGTGACGAAGGTGGTCACCGCGTCGATCGTGCTGCAACTGGCCGCGGAGGGCCGGATCGACCTCGACGGCACCGTGCAGCGGTATCTGCCGGGCCTGCTCACCGAGGACTTCGCGCCGGTCACCGTGCGGCAGCTGCTCACCTACACCAGCGGCCTGCGCCCGGGGGCGTCCCTCGGAGACACGGGCGGGGAGGGCTACGAGCACCGCTTCGAGACGCTGACGCCCCGGCAGGTGGTGGCGGCCTCCGTCGCCGGCGGCCCGGAGTACGCGCCGGGCACGCGGCAGACGTACGGCAACATCCACTACCTGGTGCTCGGCATGCTGATCGAGAAGGTGACCGGCGACGCCTACGCCCACCAGGCCGCGGTGCGCATCTTCCGGCCGCTCGGCATGCGGCACACCTCCTTCCCGGCCGGCGGCGACCCGCGGATCCACGGACCGCACAACCGCGGTTACGCCTGGATGGACGGCGAGCTGGTCGACGTGACGGACTGGAACATGTCCGACCGTTTCGCGGCCGGTGACATGATCTCGACGACCGCCGACCTGGAGCGGCTGCTGGTGGGGGTGTTCAGCGGCCGGGTGGTGCCCGAGCCGCAGCTGCAGGAGATGTTCACCCTGCCCGACGTGCCCGGCGCCCGGTACGGCGCGGCACTGGAGCGGTCGGAGGTGAACGGCAGGGTGATCTGGGGCAAGAGCGGCTCCCGTCCCGGCTACGCCACGGTGATCGCCGCGACCCGTGACCTGTCCCGCACCCTCGTCTACTCGGTGAACTCCACGGACGCCAAGGGCGACGGGCTCCCCGTCGTCCGGCGCTTCGGGTTCCCGGCGTTCGACCGCTGACCCGTCCGGGCCCCCTCCCCTACTCCAGCGGATCGTCCATCGGGACCTGCCGCACTCCGGGGAGGTGGCCGTCCAGCTCCCCCGGCTCGAAGCGGCACATGCCGACCGCGTGCCAGAACTCGCCGGTGACGTCGCCCTCGTACTTGTAGCCGCCGGACGGGGACAGCGCCGCCCAGCCGTCGGGCATGCCGACCAGCGTGGCCCGCAGGGTGACGGCGGCGTCGGCGGGGACGTTCCACAGGCGGACCGTGCCGTCCTCGCCGCCGCTGGCCAGCAGGGAGCCGTCCGGGCTGAACGCCACCGCGAGGACGCGGCCGGTGTGGCCGGTGAGGACGGCGGTGGCCGCACCGGTGTGCGGGTCCCAGAGGCGTACCGTCCGGTCGTCGCCCGCCGTGGCGAGCAGCGGGCGCAGGGGGTGGGCCGCCGCCGTCCAGAGCTTGCCGCTGTGCCCGGTGAGCCGGTGCGCCACCCTGCCGTCCTTCCAGATCACCGCCTGCCCGTCCCAGGAGGCGCTGGCCAGCCAGGAGCCGTCGGGAGCGAACGCCACCGCGTACACCCGGTCGGTGTGGGCCTCCAGCTCGGCGGTGACGCGGCCCTGTGCCAGGTCCCAGATCCGCACCTTGCGGTCGTCGCAGCCGGTGGCGAGGACGGCGCCGTCGGAGCGGAAGGCGATGGTGCGGACCCGCCCGTAGTGTTCGGAGACGGCGGCGACGTGCGCGCCGGTGGCCCGGTACCACAGCTGTACGGTGTCGTCGTCGTTGGCGGTGGCCAGCAGTTCGCCGTCGGCGCTGAACGCCTCCGCCCAGACGTGGTCGGTCTCGACGTCCAGTTCGCGCTGGTACTCGCCGGTGGCCGCGTTCCACAGGTAGATGTCGCCGTCGCTGCTCGCGGTGGCGAGCAGCGGGCCCGCGGGCCCGAACACCGCGGAGACCAGGCGGTCGCTCTGGCCGGTCAGTTCGCGCAGCCGGCGGCCGGAGGCGGGGTGCCACAGGCGGACGACGCCGTCGTTGCCGCCGGCCGCCAGCATCGAGCCGTCGGCGCTGAACGACAGGCTGCCGATCCGCCGTCCGTGGCCGCGCAGGATGCGCCGGCCCTGGCCGGTGGCCGGCTCCCACAGCCGCACCACGCCGTCGTTGCCGCCGGTCACCAGCAGGGCGCCGGGGCCCTGGGCGGGGGTGTCGCCGTGCGGCCGGAACGTGCACACCCAGACGGAGCCGCGGTGCTCGGCGGGCTGCCGGTTCAACGGGGTCGCGACCGGGTCGGCCTCGCCGTCGACGCGCCACAGACGGACCACGCCCGCGCTGTCCCCGGCGGCGAGCAGCGTCCCGTCCGGGTCGAACAGCACCTGGTAGACGGCGCCGCGGCAGCCGCCGAGCAGTCCGGCCGAGCGCCCGGCGGCCAGGTCCCACAGCCGCACCTCCCCCTCGGTGTCACCGCTGACCAGCAGGGCGCCGCCGGGGTGGAAGTCCAGGGTGTAGACGCTGCCGGCGTGCCCGGTGAACGCGTGCCGCACCGTGCGGGCGGCGAGGTCCCACACCCGTACGGTGCCGCCCCGGCGGTCGTCGCCGCGGTCGGCGGTGGCCAGCAGGGCGCCGTCCGGGCTGAACCGCGCCCGGAACACCGCGCCGCGGTGGCCGGGCAGTTCCCCGGCCGGCCGTCCGGTGCCGAGGTCCCACAGGCGTACGGCGCCGGCGGCGTCCCCGGTGACCAGGGTGGCGTCGCCCGGCCCGAACGCGACGGTGTAGACCGGCGCGGCGTGCCCGGCCAGCCGGTGCAGCGGGGCGCCGGAGGCGGTGTCCCAGACGGTGACCCGGCCGTCGGCGTCCCCGGTGGCCAGCAGGGAGCCCCCGGTGTTCAGGACGACCGGCCAGACGCCGCTCGGGTGGACGGCCAGCCGGTGCCGGCAGTCGCCGGAGACCGGGTCCCACAGGCGGACGCTGCCGTCGGCGCTGCCGGTGGCCAGGACGCGTCCGCGGAACTTGACGGCGTACACCCGGCCGGTGTGCCCCTGCAGGGTGCGCAGGGGGGTGCCGGTGGCGGCGTCGCAGACCAGGACGCCGCCGTCCTCGCTGCCGACGGCGAGCAGTTCCCCGTCGGGGCTGTAGGAGACGGGTTCGGGCAGCCGGCTGGTGCGCATGTCGAAGCCGTAGGGGACGCCGACCGCGGACGGCCGGAAGCCGGAGTCCACGGCGAGGCCGGGGGCGATCGCGGCGGTGGCGAGTTCCGGGGCGGCGGCCAGGGGCCCGGTGGTCGCCGCGATCAGCGCCGCCCGCCGCCACCGGCTGCCGTCGACCCGCGCGCCGGTCAGGTCGGTGCCGATCAGCCGGGCCCGCCGCAGGTCGGCGCCGCGCAGGTCGGCCCCGGTGAGGTCGGCGCCGTCGAGCCGGGCGCCGGTCAGCCGGGCGCCCTGCAGGACGGCTCCGGAGAGGTCGGCGCCGACCAGCCGGGCGTCGGTGAGGTCGGCGCGGGTCAGGTCGACGCCGGAGAAGTCGCGGTGGGACAGGTCCTCGCCGGCCAGGGCGGCGCCGCGCAGGTCGGTGTGCGCGGGCACGCGGAGCCGGCTGAGGATCCGGACGGCGTTGGCGCGGCCGGCGTCCAGGGCGGCGTCCGGTTCCTCCCCGGCGGCGCCGGACAGCTCCCGCTCGGCCCACGCCTGGCAGATCCGGTGGTCGGCGAGGTCGCACAGGAACTCCACGGCGAGCTGGCCGAGCTGCCGCCGCCGCAGCAGGGCGCTGTCGCCGTCGGTGAGCCTGCGGGCGCACTCCCGGGCCACGAGCCACTCCACCACCGAGCCGTGGATGAACCGGAACACGCCCTCGTCGTTGCGCACCAGCAGGCTGCCGGAGCCGATGGCGTGGGCGGTCTGCGGCACCGACAGCCGGGTGTCCGCGAGGCCGGTGAGGGTCTCGGCCGCGTCGGTCAGCTCGTCCAGCCGCAGGGAGTCCTGCCCGCTCTCCCACAGCCGCAGGGCGAGCGCGGTCACCGCGTTCCACAGGTGGTCCGCGCCGAGTCCCGGCGCCCGGCCGGGGCTGCCGCTGCCGCGCTGCGCCTCGAAGTCCAGCCAGGCGGTGAGCACCTCCTCGTACAGGCCGGCCGCGCTGAGCGCACGGCCGGCTCCGGCGACCGCGCGGAGCCGGTCGTCGTCGAGGTCGGCGACGAAACCGAGCAGCCGCGGGTTGCGGCACAGGGCGAGCAGGTCGGGGATGGCGTCCAGCAGCCGCACCCGGTGGTCGGCGGCGCGTTCGTCGCCGTTGTAGCGGTTGACCAGGTAGGACCGGATCTGGCGGGGGGTGAACTCCTGGACGGCCAGCACCCGGCGGTGCGGGAGCAGGCCCACGCGTTCGCCGAGCGCGGTGAGCACCTGGCCCTGGGAGCGGAAGTGCTGGGTGCGGCTGGAGACGACGATCTTGGCGCTGTCGACGGCGGAGTCCAGCAGCACCTGGAGGCGTTCGGCGGCGCGGTCGTAGGTCACCTGGTTGACGAGTTCGTCGAAGCCGTCGAAGAGCAGCACGATCCGGCCCTGCTGGAGCATGTACCGGAAGGCGCGCAGGTCGATGTTGTCGACGCCGTGGGCGGCGAGATGGGCGGCGACCAGGCCCTCGAAGGAGTAGGCGCGGTCCAGCGCGTGCAGTTCGATCAGCAGCGGCACCAGGTGCGGCAGCTCGGCCGGGACGCGGCGGGCCAGCTCGCGCAGCGCGAAGGTCTTGCCGTGCCCGAAGTCGCCGAGGAGCAGCAGGAAGCGGCCCTGGTCGGAGTCGAGCAGCCGGAGCATCTCGTCCACCAGCCCGTCCCGGTCCTCGGCGTCGAGCCGCTCCACCTCCCGGTACCGCTGCGGCAGGTACAGGCCGGGGGGATAGCGGGGGTCGGTGCGCAGCCGCTCGCTCTGCGCCGCGACGTACCCGCGCAGGTCGAGCAGGCCCTGGAACTCGGTGAAGCTGCGCACCCGGACGCCCCGGCGGCGGGCCGCGTCGCGCAGTTCGCGGGCGGGCGGCGGGCCGTCGTGGACGAGTTCCGCCTCGGTCCCGTCGTCGGCGGCGTGCACGAGCGCCAGGAACCGGTCGAGGTCCTGTGCGGTCGGGGTGCCCGTGTGCACGGCCACCCGCTGCTGCCGGACGAAGCCGGACTGGCTCCAGGTGACCAGCAGCTGGGGGAAGGGGCCCTCCACCGGGCGGATCTGGGCGCCCTCGTGGCGGGTGCGGCACACCTCCGCGACCCGGGCGAGGAGGATCTCCGCCGGGGTCCGAACGGCGCGCGGCTCGGGGTCGGCGGCGGGGGCGCCGTCCGCGCCGGGAAGGCGCACCGGGTCCGCGCCGGGGGTCTCCTCCTCCGGTCCGAAGGCCCGGTGCGCCCTGCGCCACTGCACCGGTCGCCGCCGCGGTTCCCCGGGTCCCTGCCAGACGGCGACGCCCTCGCGGGTGACCCGCAGCAGCTGGTGCCGGCCGGGTGCGGGGGCGCCGACCACCGGTACCTCGCCGGCCGTCGTGGTCAGTGCGGGCGGCGCGCCCGGGCCGGCCGGGCCGTGCAGCAGCAGGTGCAGCCGGGGCGCGGTCAGCCGCACCAGGTCCTCGGTGTCGCGCAGCGGTCCGGCGCCGTCCGCTGCGGCCGTGCCCGCGGCGCCGGCCCGGCGGACGCCGGGGGCGGGGTGGCCGGGGGCGGCGCCGGGCGCGTGGCGCAGCACGCCGATCCTCAGCCAGCCCTCGGTCTCGTGCGGGCGCAGGGCCTGCGCGAACCAGGCGGCCTGCTCGCGGCCGATCAGGCCGTACCGGTCGTCGCGCCGGTGGCTGTAGGCCATCGAGGAGTTGAGCCCCGCGACCACGGTGTGCAGTTCCGGGACGGGGAAGAGCGTCCACGGCTGGTCGCTGTCGAAGACCACGTCCAGACCCTGGTAGAGCTCCTGGAACAGCCGGGCGTAGTGCCGCCACTTGGGCCAGTACGGCGGCCGGGGCGGCATCTCGTCGGCCTCGCAGGTGCTGAAGTAGGCCTGGCAGGCGGCCATGTTGACGTCCTGGCCGCCGGGCACCAGGGCGACCCGGTGGGGTTCGAGGCCGAGCAGGGCGCGCAGCCCGGTGAGGAAGGCCAGCGCCTGCTCGAACTCGCGCCGGCTGCCGGAGGCGGTGAGGTCCCCGGTGACGACCAGCAGGTCGGGCGAGGGCGCACCGGAGTCGGTCAGCTCGACCAGGTCGCCCCAGATCGCCGCCTGGAACTCGGCGGGGTCCTGCCCCCGCCCGAAGGCCGGCCCGGCGAGCTGGAGCACGGTCACCGCGTCCCGCTCGCCGCCCTCGGCGGACGCCCGCGGGTACGAGGGGGGCGCGGCGGGCCTGCGCCGTCCCGCCCACCCGGTCCCGCCGAGCGGCCGTCCGGGGGACGCGGCGGCCGGCACGGCCCCCGCGGGGCGGCCCGGTCGGGGGTCGGCGCCCGGGTAGCCGGGGCGGGCCTCGGGCCGGGCCCGGCCGTCCAGCGCCTGCCGCACCCGGGTGAGCAGCAGGTCCCTCGCCGCGGGCCCGTCGGCGACCGGCACCAGGTCCACGTAGGTGATGGTGGCCAGCAGGCCCTCCACCGGGATGTCCTCGACCCGTACGGTGATCAGCCGCCGCTCCGGCGCGTCCGGGTCGGCGCGCAGCGCGGCCTGCCATTCCATCCGGCCGTAGCGGGAGCGCTCGTAGTTGCGCGACAGCACGGCGATGACGGCGGCGGACTCGCTGACCCCGCGGTCCATGAAGTCGACGAAGTTGGTGCCGGGCACGAAGTCCCAGGCCTGCAGGACCGTACGGTATCCGGCCTCCTCCAGGGTCCAGGCGATCCAGGACGCCCAGCGTTCGTCGGCCGGCGAGTAGCTGATGAAGAAGTCCAATGGCCCGGTGTCCCCCGGGATGTTCTGACGAGCCACCATGGAGGCATCATGCCGTGACTGGGGCGTCCGGCACCGGCCGTTTCGAGGCGTTCGACGGTGCGCCGGTCACAGCGGGGCACGGGTGTGCGACCCTACCGACCGTGCGTGCCTCATTGCTGCGTCTGCATGTCCTCGACCGGGTGGCGATCGGCCTGCTGGCGACCGGGCTGGTGTGCCTGGTCACGGGTCTGCTGCCCGCCGCGTCCGCCTCCGACGCGATGACCCGCGTCGCCCCCCTGCTGGCGTTCCTGGGCACGGTGATCGTGCTGGCCGAGCTGACCAGCCGGGCGGAGGTGTTCGACGTGGTGGCGGCGCGCGTGGCGCGGGCGGGCCGGGGCAGTTACCCGCTGCTGTTCCTGTTGTGCGTGGCCTTCGCGTCGGTCACCACGATCGCCCTGAACCTGGACACCACGGCGGTCCTGCTGACCCCGGTGATGCTGGCGCTCGCCTCGCGGGTGGGCATCGCGCCGGTGCCGCTGGCGATGACCACGGTGTGGCTGGCCAACACGGCCAGTCTGCTGCTGCCGGTGTCCAATCTGACGAACCTGCTGGCCGCCGACCGGGTCGCCCTGTCCCCGCTGGGCCTGGCGGGCCGGATGTGGGCGCCGCAGCTGGCGGCGGTGGCCGTGACGATGGCTTGTTTGTGGCTGTTCTTCTGGCGGCGGGGGCGGCGGGAGGCTCCGCGGACCCCTGGGGCGGACCGGTCCGGCGCGCTCCCGGCCCCGGTGTCGGGGCCCGGCGCGGCACGCGCCGAGGACGTGCGCGCGGACACCGCCGGCCGTTACGCGCGGCCCGCCGTCCACCGCCCGGCCGACCCGGTGCTCTTCCGCGCCTGCGCGCTGGCCTGCGCGGGTCTCCTGCTGGCCATCCTGGTGGCCGACGTGCCGCTGTGGGCGGCCTCCGGCACGGCCGCGCTGGTCGCCGTGGCGGCCTACGCGCTCCGTGACCCGTCCGCGCTCCGGCCGTCGCTCGTCCCCTGGCGGCTGCTGGTCATGGTGCCGGGGATGTTCCTGGTGGTCGAGACGGTGGACGCGCACGGGCTGCACCACCTGCTCGCGGCGGCGGTCGGCCACGACGGCGGCATGCTCGGCCAGTTCCGCGCGGCGGCGGTCGGCGGCGGCCTGTCCAACGTCCTGAACAACCTGCCGGTCTACCTCGCCGGGGAGGCGGCCGTCCCCCTGGCCAACCACGACCAGCTCCTCGCCCTGCTCATCGGCACCAACGCCGGTCCGGTCGTCACCCCGTGGGCGTCCCTGGCCACGCTGCTGTGGTACGAGCGCTGCCACGCGCACGGCGTACGGGTGCCGGTCGCCCGGCTGATGGGGACCGGAGCGGTGCTGGCCGTGTGCGCGGTGACCGCGTCGGTGGCGGCGCTGGCCGTGACCCGCTAGCGGGGGCCGGCCGGGGAGGTGGCGACGAGGTCGAGCAGGGTCGGCAGCAGTTCGGGCCGCCCGGCGACGAAGGAGCGCCCCGTGTCGGGTCCGCCGAAGCCGCCGCGGAACTCGGCGCCGTCGAGGTGGCGCAGGGCGATGCCCGCCTCGCGGGCGAGCAGCGCACCGGCGGGCAGGTCGACGGCCTCCGCGCGGTAGCCCACGAAGCCGTCGATGTCACCGCGGGCGAGCATGGCCCAGGCGACCAGGGGCGCCCAGAGCTGGAGCAGGCGCCGGGAGCGCAGTTCGAGGGTGTGTTTCAGGGCGCAGGCGGCGGGGTCGTCACGGGGGACGGCGTGCCCCTGGGTCCAGGCCAGCAGCGGTCCGGCCGCGGGCAGCGGGCGGCCGGCGGCGGGCGCGGCGAGCCGCCCGCCGGGCCCGTGCGCCCCGCCGCCCCGCACGGCGGACCAGGTGCGCCCGGTCATCGGATCGTGGACGACGCCCACCACGGGCGTGTCGTCCACGCACAGGGCGATGCCGACGACGTACACGGCGAGTCCGATCACCACGTTGTTGCTGCCGTCGAGCGGGTCGACGAGCCAGGTGCGGCCGCCGCCGTCCCCGGCGAGTTCCCCCGCCTCCTCGGCGAGGATGCGGTCGTGCGGGAAGCGCTCGCGGATCCGGCCGACGACCAGCCGCTCGGCCGCCACGTCCAGGTCGGTGACGACGTCCTCGCCTTCCCCCTTGGGCCGGGCGGCGAAGCCGTCGGGGAAGCGGGAGCGCAGCAGCGCCCCGGCGGCCTCGGCGGCGGCCACCGCCGTGCGGTGCTCGCGGGTGTAGCCGGCCGGCGGGGCCGGGCGGTCAGGGTTCGGGCTCATGGATCCTCCTGAGGGCGGCCCGAGCGATCCGGGCGGTCCGGCTCGCGTCGCAGGTCCGGCGGACCATGCGGTGCCCCGGCGCGGACAGCGGGCCCAGCGACAGGTCCACCCGGCCGGGCAGTGTCCGCCCCAGCACCAGGGTGGCGGTGGGGCGGCCGTCCGGCACCACGCTGGTGTGGAATTCACCCGCCGGAAGGGCGTAGGTCTGGCCGCGCGCGCTGGTCTGTTCCGCGCCGGGGCGGCAGCGCACGAGCCGTTCGGTGGGCCGCAGTTCGTCCACGCCGGAGGGGTCGCTGTGCACCTCGAACACCCGGTGCGTGGGCGCGCCGGGGTCGTGGTGCACGTCCACCCGCCGGTTGCCGAGCCGCCCGTAGAGCACGGTGCTGGTGAGGTCCCAGCTGTGGCAGTGCACCTGGGGCGCGGACCGGTCGGGCACCGCGTCCGGGGTGCCGAACAGGTGGACGCAGACGCCGTCGTGGCCGTCGCGCAGGAGGGGCAGGCAGACGAAGCCGAGGGGATGGCGCACCGCCCGCAGGGCGCGGCGGCCCGAGGCGATCCGGTCCAGTTCCGCCACGGCGTGCCGGATCAGCTCGGCGCTGGCGTGCCGCCGGGCTGCCCGTTCCAGGGCCGGGTAGTCCATGGTCCTTCCCTCCCTCGGCCGGTGGCCGGAACACGGCGCTCAGCCGCGGTACGGGTTCTCCGCGTGCAGCGCCTTGTCGATGACGTCGCCGACGTCACGGTCGGTGAAGCTCGGCGGCAGCGGCAGGCCCAGCCGGTCGAGCAGGCGTCTGACCTCGTCCACGGTCGGTTCGTCGCCGAGCGGCACGGCCTCGCGCAGGTCGAGTTTGACCGCCTGCTCGCGACTCTGGTGCAGTTCGGTGACGTAGTAGTCGTAGAGCGGCCGGTCCCGTTCCACGCAGAGGCTGACCCGGCTCGGGTCGTCCTGGGTGATGATCAGGCAGGAGTCCGAGAGGTCGAAGCGCAGCGCCGGGGCCACCGAGGACAGGTGGACGTCGATCTCCAGGGTGTCCAGCCGCTGCCGGTGCCAACTGGCGGCGACGACGGTGGCGTACGCCTCCTTGCGGGTGCGCTCCACGGTCCACCCGGCGAAGCCGCCGCCGGGTCCCGGCGCGAAGGTGCTCCGGAACCGCGCGTAGGCGGCGCACACCTGCTCGTCGGCGGGGTTGATGATGTCGATCTTCATGCTGAGGGAGCGCCGCTGCCGCTGTGCCTCCAGCACGCACTCGGGCAGCGTGACCGCGCGCAGGTAGGTGCCGGTGCCGCCCTTGAAGATCCAGCGGGTGGTGGTGCGCCGGGCCCTCTCGTGCGCGAGGGCCACTTCGGCGCCGGACAGCGTCCGCACCATCGCCAGGTCCTCGATGGCCCGGCTGGTCCCCGCGGTCGCGGCCCGGATGTCGGCCACGCGCCGCCGGCGTTCGGTGAGCGAGCCGAAGACGAGGGCGGCGAGGACGAGCAGGGTGGCGCCGGAGACGACGTCGTCGTCCATGTTCTGGTTGAGGACGTCCATGAGCCCGATGACGAGGGCTGCTCCGATGGCGACGACCCCGTCCGCGTTGCGGACGGCCCAGGCGATCGCGTTCTCGAGCCGACGCCCGCTGCCCTGCGGTGTGCTGCGCGTCACGTGCACCCTCCCCCGACGGTGACTCCCATCGTAGGAGCAGGGCAGGTCGTCAGCCATGCACCAATCGGCCGTGCCCGCACGGTTCCTGGAGCGTCTCCAGGCGTCTGGTCTTCCTGTGCACGACGTACAGCGGGACGACGCCGACGATCCCGAACGACATGTCGAGCACGCTCCACCACAGCGGTATCCCCCGGACAGGACCGCACACGAGGGCGAGCGGGACGATGCCGGCGCAGGCGATCATGCCGAACTCGACGACCCAGACGTTGCGGACGGGGTCGCGGTACGGGCCGTAGAAGGCGACCGCGATGACGAGATGGGCGAAGGCCAGCCAGTCGGTGCCGTAGAGGACGAAGGGGTGTTCGGCGTCGACGGCGTCGAGCCCGTCGCGTACCCGCACGATCCAGGCCATCAGCCCGGGCAAGTGCTCCGGCACGGCCAGCGCGCGCAACGCGCTCTCCGGCCAGTGCAGTTCGTGCACCAGGGGGAAGGCGGTGGCCCCGCTGAGCACGAGGCATCCGACGAAGAGGGCCAGCCAGCGGCGAATGCCCGTGAGCAGGGCGGCTCTGTCGTTCATGGCAGGAGCCTACGCCGGAGTTGAACATGTTCAAAACCGTGTGCCCGCACCTTCGGATACGGCAGGCAGCCCAACCTCGTCCGCCCGAGCCGAGCACGCCGCCGCCCGTGGCGCCGGCACGGCGGTGCTGCGAGGCCGGCGAGGAGGGCACGCCGGGACGGCATTCGGGGCCGGAAGGGGGCAGCCGTGCGGGAGCCCGTGCGGGGTGAGGGTCACGGGGGGTGGGGACACACCGCGGCCCCGGGCGGGGGTCCGTCCGGGGCCGTGGTGTGTCACTTCGCGCGGGCCGGCTCCCCCGGGCGGCGCGGGGCCGCGGGGGGGGGACCGGCGGGGTCAGCCGTCCAGGGACGTCATCACGTGCTTGATGCGGGTGTAGTCCTCGAAGCCGTACGCCGACAGGTCCTTGCCGTAGCCGGACTTCTTGAAGCCGCCGTGCGGCATCTCCGCGACCAGCGGGATGTGGGTGTTGATCCACACGCAGCCGAAGTCGAGCTTCTTGGACATGCGCATGGCGCGGGCGTGGTCCCTGGTCCACACCGAGGACGCGAGGGCGTACTCGACGCCGTTGGCGTACTCGACGGCCTGGTCCTCGTCGGTGAAGGACTGGACGGTGATGACCGGGCCGAACACCTCGTTCTGCACGATCTCGTCGTCCTGCTTCAGGCCGGAGACGACGGTCGGGGCGTAGAAGTAGCCCTTGTCGCCGACCCGGTGGCCGCCCGCCTCGACCTTGGCGTGGGCGGGAAGGCGGTCGATGAAGCCGGACACCTGCTTGAGCTGGTTCGGGTTGTTCAGCGGGCCGTAGAGGACGTCCTCGTCGTCCGGCTGCCCGGTCTTCGTCTCGGCCGCGGCCTTGGCGAGCGCGGCCACGAACTCGTCGTGGATGGCCTCGTGGACGAGGACGCGGGTCGCGGCCGTGCAGTCCTGGCCGGCGTTGAAGAAGCCCGCGACGGAGATGTCCTCCACCGCCTTGGGGATGTCGGTGTCCTCGAAGACGACGACCGGGGCCTTGCCGCCGAGCTCCAGGTGGACCCGCTTGAGGTCCTTGGAGGCGGACTCGGCGACGGACATGCCGGCGCGCACGGAGCCGGTGATGGAGGCCATCGCCGGGACGTCGTGCTCGACCATCATGCGGCCGGTGTCGCGGTCGCCGCAGATGACGTTGAAGACGCCCTTGGGCAGGATCGAGCCGACGATGTCGGCGATCAGGACGGTGGAGGCCGGGGTGGTGTCCGACGGCTTCAGGACGACCGTGTTGCCGGCGGCGATGGCCGGGGCGAACTTCCACACGGCCATCATCATCGGGTAGTTCCAGGGGGCGACCTGGGCGCAGACGCCGACCGGCTCGCGGCGGATGATCGAGGTCATCCCGTCCATGTACTCGCCGGCCGAGCGGCCTTCGAGCAGCCGGGCCGCGCCCGCGAAGAAGCGGATCTGGTCGACCATCGGCGGGATCTCCTCGGAGCGGGTGAGCCCGATCGGCTTGCCGGTGTTCTCCACCTCGGCCGCGATCAGCTCCTCGGCGCGCTCCTCGAAGGCGTCGGCGATCTTCAGGAGGGCCTTCTGCCGCTCGGCCGGCGTGGTGTCGCGCCAGGCGGGGAAGGCGCGGGCCGCGGCCTCCATGGCGGCGTCCACGTCCGCCTGCCCGGACAGCGGCGCGGTCGCGTACGCCTCGCCCGTCGCGGGGTTGACCACCTCGGTGGTCCGTCCGTCGGCGGCGTCCCGGAACTCACCGTCGATGTAGTTGCGCAGACGACGCAGCTCGGTGCTCACTGCCGGCCTCCTGATCAGGTTCAAGCTGTCCACTCGCTGAGACACCCACCCTAACCGTCCGGTCGACGTTTTCAACACCCCCGCCGCCATGAGTCCTGCGAAATCCGCAAGCCTCAGCATCGTAAACAACGGATTTCATCGCTGGAACCTTGCGAAACTGTCGAGACGTCGTGCAGAGTGAGGCCGTGGCCAGTCGAAGCGCAGACCAGAGGGACTCCTCCCGCGAGTCCAGGAACGGCACTCCCCAGCTGGACGCCGTCTCCCTCGCCATCATCGAGCAGCTCCAGGAGGACGGCCGCCGGCCGTACGCCGCGATCGGCAAGGCCGTGGGGCTGTCCGAGGCGGCCGTGCGCCAGCGCGTGCAGAAGCTGCTGGACCAGGGCGTGATGCAGATCGTCGCCGTCACGGACCCGCTCACCGTGGGCTTCCGCCGGCAGGCGATGGTCGGGATCCACGTCGAGGGCGACGTCGAGTCGGTCGCGGACGCGCTGACCGGCATGTCGGAAGTCGAGTACGTGGTGATGACCGCGGGCTCCTTCGACATCCTCGCCGAGATCGTCTGCGAGGACGACGACCACCTGCTGGACGTCATCAACAAGCGCATCCGGGCCCTGCCCGGCGTGCGTTCCACCGAGAGCTTCGTCTACCTGAAGCTCAAGAAGCAGACCTACATGTGGGGAACCCGATGACCGTGAGGACCCGATGACCGTGAGCACCAAGGACCTCAGCCGCACCGCGTACGACCACCTGTGGATGCACTTCACCCGCATGTCCTCGTACGAGAACTCCCCCGTTCCCACCATCGTCCGGGGCGAGGGCGCCTACATCTACGACGACAAGGGCAGGCGCTACCTCGACGGTCTCGCCGGCCTGTTCGTGGTCCAGGCCGGTCACGGCCGTACGGAACTCGCCGAGACCGCGTTCAAGCAGGCTCAGGAGCTGGCGTTCTTCCCGGTGTGGTCCTACGCCCACCCCAAGGCGGTGGAGCTGGCCGAGCGGCTCGCCCACCACGCGCCCGGCGACCTGAACAAGGTGTTCTTCACCACCGGCGGCGGCGAGGCCGTCGAGACCGCGTGGAAGCTCGCCAAGCAGTACTTCAAGCTCGTCGGCAAGCCCACCAAGCACAAGGTCGTCTCCCGCGCGGTCGCCTACCACGGCACCCCGCAGGGCGCCCTGTCCATCACCGGTCTGCCGGCGCTGAAGGCCCCCTTCGAGCCGCTGGTGCCGGGCGCGCACAAGGTGCCCAACACCAACATCTACCGCGCGCCGATCCACGGCGACGACCCGGTCGCCTTCGGCCGCTGGGCCGCCGACCAGATCGAGCAGCAGATCCTCTTCGAGGGCCCCGACACCGTCGCCGCGGTCTTCCTCGAACCGGTGCAGAACGCCGGCGGCTGCTTCCCGCCGCCGCCCGGCTACTTCCAGCGCGTGCGCGAGATCTGCGACCGGTACGACGTGCTGCTCGTGTCGGACGAGGTCATCTGTGCCTTCGGCCGCCTCGGCACGATGTTCGCCTGCGACAAGTTCGGCTACGTCCCGGACATGATCACCTGCGCCAAGGGCATGACCTCGGGCTACTCCCCGATCGGCGCCTGCATCGTCTCCGACCGGCTCGCCGAGCCGTTCTACCGGGGCGACAACACCTTCCTGCACGGCTACACCTTCGGCGGCCACCCCGTGTCGGCCGCGGTGGGCCTCGCCAACCTCGACCTGTTCGAGCGCGAGAACCTCACCCAGCACGTGCTGGACAACGAGGGCGCCTTCCTGCGCACCCTGCAGAAGCTGCACGACCTGCCGATCGTCGGCGACGTCCGCGGCAACGGCTTCTTCTACGGCATCGAACTGGTGAAGGACAAGGACACCAAGGAGTCCTTCGACGAGGAGGAGACCGAGCGCGTCCTGTACGGCTTCCTCTCCAAGGCCCTGTTCGACAACGGCCTGTACTGCCGTGCCGACGACCGCGGCGACCCGGTCGTCCAGCTCGCCCCGCCGCTCATCTCCGACCAGGGGACCTTCGACGAGATCGAGCAGATCCTGCGCGCGACCCTGACCGAGGCGTGGACCAGGCTCTGAGCCCGACGCGTCCGATCAGCTGATCAACACCGGCCCCGGTGCCGCCCGTTCGAGTGAGAACGGCGGCCCGGGGCCGTGTGCTGTCCGGCCTCCTCCAACCCGCTGCCTAGCGTTCCAGTGACCGATCGGCCCCGCCTTCGTTCCCCCGTACGGGGGAACAGGCACGGGATAACGGATCAGAACCGAGGTGTACGCCCATGGAGGCCCCGCCGGACAACGACGTGCTCTGGGCACGGTCCCTGCACTTCAGCCACCGCGACGGCTCACCGGGACTCGCCGGCGTCTCGCTCGGCGTGCGGGAGGGTGAGATCCTCGCCGTCTGCGGCCCGCGCGGCAGCGGCAAGACGACCCTGCTGCGCTGTCTGTCCGGCCAGGTCCCGGTGCGCACCGGCGAGGTGTGGTTCAACAGCGCGCCCGTGCACACCCTGGGCCCGCTGGCGCGCGAGCGGCTGCGCCGGGACCGCTTCGGCTGGATCGGCCCCGAGCCGTGCCTGGTGCCCGAGCTGAACGCCTGGGAGAACGCCGCGCTGCCGCTGATGCTGCGCGGCGCCCCCCGCCGCCGGGCCAAGGCCGCCGCACTGGAGTGGCTGGAGCGCCTCGACGTCGGCGACCGGGCCCGCAGGCGCCCGCACGAGCTGCGGCAGGCCGAACGCCAGCGCGTCGCCATCGCCCGCGCGCTCGCCCCGGGCCCCACGGTCCTGTTCGCCGACGAGCCCACGGCCCCCCTGCACCGGGCCGACCGCCGGCACGTCCTGCGCACCCTGACGACGGCCGCCCGCTCGCACGGCATCACCGTGGTCCTCGCCACGCACGACGCGGACACCGCCGCCCTGGCAGACCGCACCGTGAACCTGCTGGACGGACGGCGCGTGCACACCGTGCACCTGCCCGACCCCGCCGACCCGGAAGGCCGGGCCGCGTGCTCGCTCTCCGTCTGACCCGCGCCGCCCGGCCCGCCGTCCAGCTGCGCCGCCTGCTGGTGGCCGCGGCCGCGGCGGGCACGGGCTTCCTGCTCCTGTCCTGCCTCGGCCACGCCCTCGGCCACCCCCGGGCCGCGGGCGCCGCCGCGCTGCGCCTGGCCTGGTGCGGGCTGCCGCTCGCCGCCACGGTGTACCTGGCGCTCGCGGTGGCCCGCACCGACCCCGGCGCCCGGCCGCGCGCCGGCCTGTCCGCCGTGGGCCTCGGCCCGGGCCGCCTCATGGCCCACTCCGCCCTGACCACGGCCCTGTCGTGCGCCCTGGGCTCGCTGCTGGCGCTGCTGTTCTTCCTGCACCTGCGCGGCGACCTGACGGGCCTGCCCTTCCACGGCGCCGCCGCCGGCCTCCTGGCGGCGGACCAGCCGCTGCCGGTGCCGGCGGCGCTCACCCTGCTGGCCCTGGTCCCGGCGGCGGCGACCGCGGCGGTGGCCCTGGCCCTGCGCCCGGTGGACCCCCGTCCGACCGCCCCGGGCCCACGACGGCTCGGCCGCGCCGGAGCGTACGCGGGCCGGGCGGGCGGGGCGCCGTACGGGCGGGCCGGCCGCCGGCCCGCGACGAGCAGCGGCGACGGCGGCCCCGCGACGGCGACCGCCGCGGCCGGCCCGCGGACCGCGGTCCCGGCCGCCGCGCCCGGACCCGAGCCCGCGGTCCCCTCCGCCGCCGGCGCCGAGCCCCCGTCGCCGTCCGACGACCCGCCGTCCGAGGACCGGCAGTCCGACGACCCGCCGGCCGCCCACCCCGGCCGGCCACCCGCCGGCCTTCCCTGGGGCGCGGCCCTGGTCGCCGCCGGCCTGGCCGTCCAGGCGTACGCCGGCCGCTCCGCCCCCGTCCCCTCCCTCGCCGTGCTGACCGGCTGGCTGCTCACCGCCTCCGGCGCCGTCCTCGCCGCCCCCGGCCTCACCCACCTGTGCGGGCGGCTCCTGCAGTCCGTCCGCCCGGGCGCCCTGCGGCTGCTGGCCGGCCGGATCCTCATGACGGAGGCCACCCGGATCGGCCGCCCGCTGGGCGTGGTCTGCGCGGTGGCCTCCGCCGGCTGCGCGCTGACCGCCCTGCGCGGCGGGCCGGCCCCCTCCTTCGGTCCGCTGACCGGCCTCGGCGCGCTGGTGGTCGGCGGCTGCACCCTCGCCGCCCTGCTCACCGCCGCCGTGGAGAGCCGCCAGTGCCGCGCTGAGTCCACCGCCGCGCTGCTCCGCCTCGGCGCGCCGGCCGCGGTGCTGCGCGCCGCCGCCGCCCTGCGCGCCGCCGCCCTGCTGGCCCTGTTCGCACCGCTCACCCTGGCGATCGGCCTGCTGTCGGCGCTGCCGGCGGCCCGCTGAGCGGACCCCACGCGCGGTCCGGTGGGCAGGAAGTTTTCCGGCCGCCGATGAGTCCGGAGGGGTCCGCCGGTCTACCCCACCGAACGCGGCAGACCGCGTACGACGACGGGAGAGACCCCATGTACCAGCAAATGATCTTCGTGAACCTGCCCGTGAACGACCTCGACGCCTCGAAGAAGTTCTTCACGGAACTCGGCTACACGATCAACCCGCAGTTCACCGACGAGAAGGCCGCCTCGGTGGTGATCAGCGACACGATCGTCGCGATGCTCCTCACCAAGCCGTTCTACGCCACCTTCACCAAGAAGGCGATCGCCGACGCGACGGCGACCAGCGAGGTGCTGCTCGCTCTGAGCGCCGAGAGCCGCGAGAAGGTGGACGAGCTGGTCGACAAGGCCCTCGCGGCCGGCGGCACGGCGAGCGGCGAGACCCAGGACCACGGATTCATGTACGGCCGCGCCTTCGACGACCTCGACGGCCACACCTGGGAGGTCGTCTGGATGGACCCGGCCGCGATCGAGAGCTGACCCCGCGGCCCGAACATCCGTGCCAGCATGGGCGGGTGCAACCGACACCCGCCCAGCCGCTCCCCCGCGATCCCGCCGCCCGTGACCGCGAGATCGAGTCCCTGGCCGAGTTCGACGAGGTCGTCGCCGAACACGGCACGCTCGCCCGGTTCCGTGTGCAGGCCGTCGACCTGACCGGCCGCACCGACGTCCTGCTCCGCGTCGACGCCGCGGGCGCCGTGTTCCTCGGCTGCCCGATGGACCCGGAGGCCGCCGCCCACGTCCGGTCGGCCGGCGCCCTGGTGTTCCCGCCGGTCCCCGGCCTGCCCTTCGACCCGTACCGGGGGTTCGTCTACACGCCCGGCGAACTGTTCGAGTCGCTGGCGCAGGGGTACGAGGCGACACCGGACGCGCGGACCTACGCCTGGTTCCGGCGCACGAAGGCCGACGGCGACGTCTTCGCCTCCATGCTCCGCGCCATCCACGACGACGCCGTCTCCGACGCGCTGGACGAACTCCTGGCCGGCGCCCGGGTCGTGGGCGTCATGGGCGGCCACGCGACGGCGCGCGGCACGGACGCCTACGCGGGGGCGGCCCGGCTGGGCCGCGCCCTGGCCCGCGCCGGGTTCACGGTCGCCACCGGCGGCGGTCCGGGCGCGATGGAGGCCGCCAACCTCGGCGCGTACGCCGCGCCCTTCGCGGACGGCATGCTGGAGGACGCGCTGCGGCTGCTGGCCAAGGCGCCCTCGTTCCGCCCGTCCGTCACCGACTGGGCGCGGGCCGCCTTCGAGGTGCGCGACCGCTGGCCGGGAGGAGGGGAGTCGGTGGGCATCCCCACCTGGTTCTACGGCCACGAGCCGCCCAACGCCTTCGCCGCGCACACGGCCAAGTACTTCGCCAACGCCACCCGCGAGGACGGCCTGCTGGCCCGCTGCACCGCCGGGGTGGTGTTCCTGCCGGGCGCGGCCGGGACCGTGCAGGAGGTCTTCGACAGCGCGACGGCGAACTACTACGGGTCGCGCGGCGAGCCCGCGCCGATGGTGCTCGTGGACAGCGGGCACTGGACGCGGGAGCTGCCGGCCTGGCCGTTGCTGCGGGCACTGGCGCGGGGGCGGGCGATGGAGTCCCGTATCGCCCTCGTCGACCGGATCGAGCAGGCCCCGGAGGCGATCAAACGTCTCGGCGGTTAATAAGCAGGCAAAGTCAACGGCCGTTGGTGGCATATGCGTTGACACTGCTTATGAAGCGCTTATAAACCTGGGAGACTCCCGGGGGTGTCGGGGCATCACCTCGTCCGTCGCCCCGATCCCCCGGCCACCCCCCGCAGTTGCACTCTGTAAAGGACAAACGTTGTCCAACACCCGCCGCAGCGTACGCGGTTCCGTGCGCATTCTGGGTCTCGCCTCCGGGTCGGCGGCGCTGGTGCTGAGCCTGGCCGGCACCGCGCTCGCGTGCGACATCAAGGACTTCTCCGCCGAGGCCAAGTGCGTCGGCGGCAAGGGAGTCGTCGTCGTCACCGACACGGACCCCTCCGCCACCGAGGCCACCGTCAGCGTCTTCCTCAAGGGCGCCGGCGGCGTCGAGACGAAGGTCGGCGAGCAGCCGGTCAAGGGGTCGAAGAAGGGCGCCCGGCTCACCTTCTCCGAGGACTGGAAGCCCAGCGCCACCTACCGGATCCACGTCAAGGCCGACGGCGTCGACCAGGACATCCAGCCCGATCTGGTGACCCCGTCCACGGCCTGCCGGACCGAGAGCGCGACCGCGAAGCCGACGGCCTCCGCCAAGCCGTCGCCGTCCCGCTCCGTGTCCGCCCCGGCCGAGTCGGCGACGCCGGCCCCGTCGGCCTCGGAGAGCGACACCGCGCCGGCGGGCGCGCCCGGCAACGCACCGTCCGCGGCGGTCGGCGAGTCGAACCTCGCCGAGACCGGCGGCGGCTCCCACACCGGCCTGATCGCCGGTGTCGCGGCCGCCCTGGTCGCCGTCGGCGGCGGCGCGGTCTACTTCGGCACGCGCCGCCGCGGGGCCAGGCAGAACGGCTGACGCCGCGACGCCCCCGCCGCCGTGCCGTACCGCGGCCCGTCCCCCCGAGCGCGGGGGACGGGCCGCGGTCGTGTCCGCGGTCCCGTCCCGCGGCCCTGGCGCCGGCGGACGCGGTGCCGGCCGGCCGAGGTGCCGGCCGAGGGGCGCACCGCGAGGGCGGACCGGCCGGAGTCGCCCCCGTCCGGGACGATCAGCCGAGGACCACGGTCTCGGTCGCGTCGAACTCCACGCCGACCGTGGCGCCGACCTCCGGGGCGTCCCGGAGCGCGCAGGCCGCCTCCAGCCGCGGGGCGCCCTCCGGCTGGAGGCGGACGGCCACATGGGTGCCCTTGAAGGTGCGGGCGGTCACCGTGCACGGCAGGCCCTGGTCGGCGGCCACGAGCCGGACCCCGGCGGGCCGGACGAGGACCGTGCGGCTGCCCTGCGCCGAGCCGTCGGGCACCGGCAGCTTGCCCCAGGGACTGTCTGCGGCCGTACCGGAGACGGTCGCCCGGACCACGTTGTCGAAGCCGAGGAACCGGGCCACGAACGCGTCGGCGGGCCGCTGCCACACCTCCAGCGGTGTGCCGGACTGGGCGATCCGCCCGTCCCGCATCACGACCACCCGGTCGGCCAGCGCGAACGCCTCCGCCTGGTCGTGGGTCACGGCGAGCACGGTGGTGCCCAACCGGCCGAACAGCTCCCGCAGTTCGACCACCAGCCGCTCCCGCAGCGAGCGGTCGAGCTGGCCGAGCGGCTCGTCCAGCATGAGCAGCCGGGGCCGGGGGGCGAGCGCCCGGGCGAGCGCGACCCGCTGCTGCTCGCCGCCGGACAGGGAGCCCACGGCCCGCCGGCCGGCGCCCGGCAGACCGACCAGCTCCAGCAACTTCTCGACCTCGCTGTCCCGTTCGCCCCTGGCGACGCCGTGCATGCGCAGCCCGAACGCGACGTTCGCGGCGACGTCCCGCTGCGGGAAGAGCTGATGGTCCTGGAACATCAGCCCGACACCCCGCTTGTGCGCGGGCACGCCCGTCTGGTCGCGGCCGTCGAGCAGCACCCGCCCGAAGTCGAGGGGCTGCAGCCCCGCCACCGCCCTGAGCAGCGTCGACTTCCCGCTGCCGCTGGGCCCGAGCACACACACCACCTCGTGCTCGGCGACCTCGAGGCCGACGGCGTCGAGCACGGCCCGCCCGCCGAAGCGCACGGTCGCGGCCTCGAGGCTCAGCAGCATCAGAACTCTCCCGTCCGGTCGGTGCGCAGCCGCTCCAGGACGAGCAGCGAGACGGCGCACACCACCATCAGAATGGTCGAAAGGGCCATGGCCTGGCCGTAGTTGAGGTCACCGGGACGGCTCAGCAGCCGGGCCACGGCGACCGGCAGGGTCGGGTTGTCGGGCCGGGCGATGAACACGGTCGCCCCGAACTCGCCGAGGGAGACGGCGAACGCGAACCCGGCCGCGACCAGCAGCGCCCGCCGCACCAACGGCAGGTCCACCTCCCGCCACACCCGCCAGGGCGAGGCGCCGAGCACGGCCGCCGCCTCCCGCAGGCGCACGTCCACCGCGCGCAGCACGGGCAGCATGGTCCGCACGACGAAGGGGGCGCCCACCAGCGCCTGGGCGAGCGGCACCAGGATCCAGGACTGGCGCAGGTCCAGCGGCGGTTTGTCGAGCGCGATCAGGAAGCCGAAGCCGACGGTCACGGCGGAGACGCCGAGCGGCAGCATCAGCAGCGCGTCGAAGCCCCGCACGAGCCGCCCCGCGTCCCTGCGGGCCAGCGCGGCGGCGGCCAGACCCCCGATCACGACGGCGATCGCGGTGGCGGCGACGGCGTACTCCAGCGAGGTCCGCACGGCCTGCACGGGCGCCACCAGGAAGGTGCCGCCGTCGGAGGCGGTCAGGGCCCGGTAGTAGCCGAAGCCGGGCGCGTCGAGCGAGCGCCGGACGAGGACGGCGAGCGGCAGGACCAGCAGCAGGGCGACCGTGCCGAGCACCCCGGCGAGCAGCGCCCGCTGCCCGGCCCCGCGCGGCCGGCGCGCGGTCGCCCCCGGGTCGACGAGGCGAAGCGCTGCCTCCCGCCGCCGTACCGTCCGGGCGTGCACGGCGAGGATCGCCCCTACGGCGGCGAACTGGACGAGGGTGAGGACGGCGGCCGTGGACAGGTCGAAGACCTGGGAGGTCTGCCGGTAGATCTCCACCTCCAGGGTGGAGAAGGTGGGGCCGCCGAGGATCTGGACCACGCCGAAGGAGGTGAACGTGAACAGGAACACCATCAGCGCGGCGGCGGCCACGGCGGGCGCGAGCGCGGGCAGGGTGATCTGCCGCCAGGCCCTGAGCGGGGAGGCGCCCAGCATCCGGGCGGCCTCCTCCTGCCGCGGGTCGAGCTGGGCCCACAGCCCGCCGACCGTGCGCACGACGACCGCGTAGTTGAAGAACACGTGGGCCAGCAGGATCGCCCACACCGTGGTGTCCAGCCGCACCCCCCACAGCCGGTCCAGCAGCCCGCCCCGCCCGACCAGCGCCAGGAAGGCGCTGCCGGCGACCACGGTCGGCAGCACGAACGGGACGGTGACCACGGCCCGCAGCAGCTCCTTGCCCGGGAAGTCCAGGCGGGCGAAGACATAGGCGGCGGGCAGGGCGAGCAGCAGGGTGAGCCCGGTGGAGGCGAGCGCCTGCCAGGTGGTGAACCACAGCACGTGCCGGATGTCCGGCTGGGTGACCACGTCCGCCAGCCGGCCGAACCGCCAGGCGCCGTCCGCCCTCAGCCCGCGCGCCAGGATCGCGGCGACGGGCCAGGCGAAGAACAGCGCGAAGAACGCGACGGGCACGGCCATCAGCCCGAGCCGCGCCGCGCTCCCGCGCGTGCCCCTGGTGCGGGCCGCTACTTCAGTACGAGCGACGTCCACGACTTGACCCACTGGTCGCGGTTGGCGGCGATCTTGTCAGGGGCCATGGTCTCGGGGTGCTCGGCGGCCGCTCCGTACTTCGTGAACTCGGTCGGCACGGCGGCGCCCTTCACGACCGGGTAGACGAACATGTTGAGCGGCATGTCCTCCTGGAACTCCTCGGTGAGCAGGAAGTCGAGGAACGCCTTGCCGCCCTCGGGGTTCTTCGCGTTGCTCAGCAGGCCCGCGTACTCGGTCTGCCGGAAGCAGGTGCCGTACGCGACCCCGGTCGGGGCGGTGGCGGGCCGCTTCTTCGCGTAGATCACCTCGGCGGGCGGGGAGGAGGCGTAGGACACCACGAGCGGCCGGTCGCCGCCGGCCTTCTTGCCCTCCGAGGAGCCGGAGAACTCCTGGTAGGCCTGCTCCCAGCCGTCGACGACCTTGACGCCGTTGGCCTTGAGCTTCTTCCAGTAGTCCTGCCAGCCCGTGTCGCCGAACTCCGCGGCGCTGCCGAGCAGGAAGCCGAGGCCGGGCGAGGAGGTGGCCGCGTTCTCGGTGACGAGGAGGTTCTTGTACGCGGGCTTGGCCAGGTCGGCGAAGGACTTCGGCGGGGCCAGCCGGTGCTCGCGGAAGTAGGCCTTGTCGTAGTTGACGCAGATGTCGCCGGTGTCGACGGGCGTGACGCGGTGCTTGGCCCCGTCGGCCCGGTACTGCGGCAGGACGCGGTCGGAGCCCTTCGCCTCGTACGGCTGGAAGAGGCCGTTGTCCAGGGCCCGGGACAGCAGGGTGTTGTCGACGCCGAAGAAGACGTCGCCCTGGGGGTTGTCCTTGGTGAGGACGGCCTTGTTGACGGCCTGCCCGGCGTCGCCGTCCTCCAGGACCCTGACCTTGTACCCGGACTTCTTCTCGAAGTCCTTGAGCACGTTCTTGGAGACGGCCCACGAGTCGTGGCTGACCAGGGTGACGGTCTTGGAGTTCGCGGACTGCGCGGTGTCCGCCGAGCCGCACGCCGTCAGCGTGACCAGCCCGAGCCCGACCGCCACCGCCATGAGGGTCTTGTTGTGCACTGGATGTCCTCCTGGGGTCGGCCAGGAAGAGACGCGGCCCTGCCCGGCTCCGCGCGGGAGGCCGGGCAGGGCGCAACAGCTTGAGGTGATGACCGAACTTCCTACCCAGAATGACCTGGGCGAGGTTCAGAGGGTCTGCGGCCCGGTTGCCGCACTCTCAGCGCTGTGGCGCTCCCCTGTCGGAATATGCATAGGTATGGCCGGTATGAAGTTGTGGACGGCCTCAGACTACCGCTCGGTGGCCGCGAGCTGACCGCAGGCCCCGTCGATCTCCTGCCCCCGGGTGTCCCGGACGGTCACCGGCACCCCGTGCGCGGCGACGGCCTCGACGAACGCCTTCTCGTCCTCCGGCCGGGAAGCGGTCCACCTGGACCCCGGCGTCGGGTTCAGGGGGATGAGGTTGACGTGCACGGGCCTGCCCTTGAGGAGCCGGCCGAGCCGGTCGCCCCGCCAGGCCTGGTCGTTGATGTCCCGGATCAGCGCGTACTCGATCGACAGCCGGCGGCCCGACTTCTCGGTGTACTCGAAGCCTGCGTCCAGCACCTCGCGGACCTTCCACCGCGTGTTCACGGGGACCAGGGTGTCGCGCAGCTCGTCGTCGGGGGCGTGCAGGGAGATGGCGAGCCGGCACTTGAAGCCCTCGTCGGCGAACCGGTGGATGGCCGGCACCAGCCCGACGGTCGACACGGTGATCCCGCGCTGCGAGAGCCCCAGCCCGTCCGGGACCGGGTCGGTCAGCGCCCGGATGGCCCCCACGACCCGCTTGTAGTTGGCGAGCGGCTCGCCCATGCCCATGAAGACGATGTTGGACAGCCGCGCCGGACCGCCCGGCACCTCGCCGTCCCGCAGCGCCCGCATGCCGTCCACGATCTGGTGGACGATCTCCGCCGTGGACAGGTTCCGGTCCAGTCCCGCCTGCCCGGTCGCGCAGAACGGGCAGTTCATCCCGCAGCCGGCCTGCGAGCTGATGCACATGGTGACCCGGTCCGGATACCGCATCAGCACCGACTCGACCAGCGTGCCGTCGAACAGCCGCCACAGCGTCTTGCGGGTGGTCCCCTGGTCGGTCGACAGATGCCGGACGACGGTCATCAGCTCCGGGAACAGCGCCTCGCGCAGCTTCTCCCGGGAGCCGGCCGGGATGTCCGTCCACTGCTCGGGGTCGTGCGCGTACCGCGCGAAGTAGTGCTGCGAGAGCTGCTTGGCACGGAACGGCTTCTCACCGATCCCGGCCACCGCCTCCTTGCGCTCGGCAGGCGTGAGATCGGCGAGATGCCGCGGCGGCTTCTTGGCTCCGCGCGGCGCGACAAAGGTGAGTTCTCCGGGCTTAGGCATGGCCCACCCAGTGTCGCAGATCGAATCGGGTGACCTGGCGGGCCTGCGGTCACCAGGTCACCGGGAGGGTTCTGGGGCCGCGGATCAGGCCGCGGCGTTGGAACTCGACCTCCTGCGGGGGCACGGCCAGGCGGATGCGGGGGAAGCGGGTGAGCACGGAGCCGATCACGACCTCGGCCTCCATGCGGGCCATGATGGCGGCCAGGCAGTGGTGCGGGCCGTGACCGAAGGCCAGGTGGGGGCCGTCGTCCCGGTCGAAGTCCAGGGCGTCGGGGTCGGGGAAGACCTCGGGGTCGCGGTTGGCGGCGACATACGCGTTGTAGACGACATCGCCCTTGCGGATCAGGTGCCCGCCGACCTCGACGTCCTCGGTGGCGATCCGCGGGATGCCGACGCCGTTGCGGTGGGGGACGTAGCGGAACAGTTCCTCCACGGCCCGCGGCAGCAGTTCCGGCTCGCGGCGCAGCCGGTCCATCTGCTCGGGGTGGGTGAGCAGCGCGTACATCATCGAGCCGCTGTTGTTGCGGACGGCGTGGCCGCCGCTGACCTGGACGGCGGTGGCGAGGGAGATGGCCTCGTCGTCGGTGATCTCACCCGCCGCGGCTGCCTGCGCCAGCACTCCGGCGAGGTCCTCGCGGGGTTCCTCACGGCGGCTTCGCAGCAGTTCGGCGATGCGGGCGCGGGTCTCCCGGGCGGCCCGCCCGGCGCGTTCCTCGGACTCCGCGCCCGCGGACAGCAGCGCCTCGCCCGTCTCCGCCCAGCGGTGCCAGTCCTTCTCCTCCACGCCGAGGAAGTCCCGGACCACCGCTACGGGGAAGGGCCCGTGCAGGTGTTCCATGAGGTCGGCCGGCGCACCGGCGCGTTCCATCCCGTCGAGCAGTTCGGCGGCCCTGCGCTCGGCGAGCGGGCGCAGCCGCTGCATGCTCCGGCCGGTGAACGCCCGGGCGACGACCCGGCGCAGCCGGCTGTGCCGCGGCGGGTCGATGTACTGCAGGCCCGCCGTCTGCGAGGCCACCGGCGCCGGGCGCATGGTGGTCACGTCGCGCCCGGCGACCCGCTCCCGGGAGAAGCGCGGGTCGGAGGTGACGAAGCGGACGTCCTCGTAGCGGGTGACCAGCCAGGCGTGCCCGTCCCCGTGCGGCAGCCGGATCCGGGTGACGGGTTCTTCGCGCAGCAGCTCGTCGAGGAACGGGTCCGGGTCGAGGGCGGGCAGGTCGTCGACGGGCCAGAACCGCACCGGCGGGGGCGTGGGTACGGAGGCGGGGTCGAGGGGCATCGGGCTCACTCCCTGCTGCGTCGCCTGGCGGCTGAGGACACGCCGTCCTCTCAGGGAGTCTGCCGTCCGGCGGCCCCGCCCGGCGATTTCTGCTGCGGCATCCGTGGACCGGGTGCGGCCACGGGGCGAAGGGGAGGGCAAGGGCCCGGGGAGGGCAAGGGCCCGGGGAGGGCAAGGGGCCGGGGACGCGGGACGGCAAGGGGCCGGGGACGGCGACGGGCCCCGCCCGCGCATGGCGGACGGGGCCCGGGGGCAGTACGGCGGTCGGCTTCACGCGGAGCCGACGAACACCACCATCAGCAGCCACACCACCGGCGCCGTGGGCAGCAGCGAGTCCAGGCGGTCCATGATGCCGCCGTGCCCGGGGAGCAGGGTGCCCATGTCCTTGATGCCCAGATCCCGTTTGATCATGGATTCGCCGAGGTCGCCGAGCGTGGCGCTGGCCGCGACGGCGAGTCCCACCACCAGGCCCTGCCACCAGCTGCCGTCGTCGATCAGGAACTGCATGCAGACCGCGCCCGCGGCCATGGCGAACAGCACCGCCCCCAGCAGGCCCTCGCGGGTCTTGCCGGGGCTGATGCGCGGGGCGAGTTTCTTCCTGCCGAAGCGCCAGCCGACCGCGTACGCGCCGGTGTCGCTGACGACCGTCAGGAGCAGGAAGGTCAGCACCCGCCAGGGACCGTCGTCGGCGGTGAGCATCAGCGCGACGAACGTCGCCAGGAACGGCACGTAGAACGCCGCGAAGACGCCGGCCGTGACGTCCTTGAGGTAGCCCTCGGGCGGTTCCGTCATGCGCCAGACGAGGACGGCCAGGGCCGTGAGCGCCATGGCGACCCAGGCCCCCTCGGCGCCGCGCACGTACCCGGCGACGACCATCGCCGCGCCGCCGACCGCGAGCGGCACCAGCGGCGCCCTGATGCCCTTGCGTTCCCGGAGTCTGCTGGTCAGCTCCCACAGGCCGACGACGACGGCGACCGCCACGACGCCGACGAAGACGGCCTTGACGACGAACAGGGACGCGACGATCACCACACCGAGCCCGACGCCGACGCCTATGGCCGCGCCGAGGTCACGGCCCGCGCTCTTCTTCTGCGGCGCTGGCGCCGGCTGCGGGGCGTCGGACATGGGCTCCGGGTTCTGGGTCTCGGCCGGGAAGCCCCGGGCCTGGAACGTCTCGTCTCGGAAGGGGGGGCCGCCCGGCCGGGCGGCCCCCCGGTCGCCGTCCGGGTCCCCGTGATACGCGGGCGCGTCGGGCACGAGGGGCATGGGGCGGGTCTGCTGCGCCTCGGGCGCGTCGTACGCGGGACCCGCCGGGGCGGCCCCGCGAGCGGGCCCGCCCTCGCCGGAGCCCCAGTAGCCGGCCTGCCCCGCCGACGGCGGCGCCCCCCACGAAGAGTCGCTCATCAGACTTCGAGCAGCTCCGCTTCCTTGTGCTTGAGGAGCTCGTCCACCTGGGCGACGTACTTCGCCGTCAGGTCGTCGAGGTCCTTCTCCGCACGGCGGCCCTCGTCCTCACCGATCTCGCCGTCCTTGACGAACTTGTCGATGGCGTCCTTGGCCTTGCGGCGCACGGAGCGGATGGAGACCTTCGCGTCCTCGCCCTTGCCCTTGGCGACCTTGATGTACTCGCGGCGGCGCTCCTCGGTCAGCTCGGGGAACACCACCCGGATGATGTTGCCGTCGTTGCTGGGGTTGACACCGAGGTCGGAGTCACGGATCGCCTGCTCGATGTTGCGCAGCGCGCTCTTGTCGAACGGCGTCACGACCGCCATGCGCGGCTCCGGCACGGAGAACGAGGCCAGCTGGTTGATCGGCGTCGGGGCACCGTAGTAGTCGGCCACGATCTTGTTGAACATCGCCGGGTGCGCACGGCCGGTGCGGATCGCGGCGAAGTCCTCCTTGGCGACCACGACGGCCTTCTCCATCTTCTCCTCGGCCTCGAGGAGGGTCTCTTCGATCACCACTTGCTCCTGCGTGTCTTGAGTAAGGCCCGGCTGCGGTTCCTGAAGTCGGTCGGCGGCCGGCTGCGTCGCGTCTTCTTCCTGCACGGTTCCCGACCGGCAGGACATTGTCCATCCCCCGGCCAGGGCGCGTCCCGTCCGTCCCCCGGACAGGTGGCGCGCCCGGACGCCGGGGTCTGCCGGTCAGTCCCGGCTGCCCTGGTCGCCCACCAGCGTGCCGATCTTCTCACCCTTGACGGCCCGGGCGATATTGCCCTCCGCGAGAAGCTCGAAGACCAGGATCGGGAGCTTGTTGTCCCGGCACAGCGTGATGGCGGTGGCGTCGGCGACCTTGAGGTCGCGGGTGATGACCTCGCCGTAGCCGAGGGCGTCGAACTTGACGGCGTCGGGGTTGGTCTTGGGGTCGGAGTCGTAGACCCCGTCCACCCCGTTCTTGCCCATGAGGAGCGCCTCGGCGTCGATCTCCAGGGCGCGCTGGGCGGCGGTGGTGTCGGTGGAGAAGTAGGGCATGCCCATACCGGCGCCGAAGATGACCACACGCCCCTTCTCCAGGTGGCGCACGGCGCGCAGCGGGATGTACGGCTCGGCGACCTGCCCCATGGTGATGGCGGTCTGCACGCGGGACTGGATGCCCTCCTTCTCCAGGAAGTCCTGGAGGGCGAGGCAGTTCATCACGGTGCCGAGCATGCCCATGTAGTCGGAGCGGGCGCGGTCCATGCCGCGCTGCTGGAGTTCGGCGCCGCGGAAGAAGTTGCCGCCGCCGATGACGACCGCGATCTGCGCCCCGTCCCGGACGACGGCCGCGATCTCGCGGGCGATCTTGTGCACCACGTCCGGGTCGACGCCCAGGCCCCCGCCACCGGAGAACGCCTCTCCGGACAGCTTCAGCAGAAACCGGCCGCGTACTTTGCCGTCGTCGCTCTTTCGGGCCTTGGTGGTCATGGGGGATCCCGCCTCTTTCACGTGTTGCACATACGAAGAAGGCCATTGCCGGTGGGGTTGCTTTTCGCTCCCATGCGCGGCAATGGCCTCCTCGTCAGTTCTGCTGCCGTCCGCCCCACACCGGGGTGTGGCGGTGTGCGCGGGCGACTGCGTTCGACCCTATCGGGATTCCCTCGGGGATTTCTCGGTGGGTCGGGAGTCGATCGCGGTACGGACTCAGATGCCGACCTTGATGCGCGTGAAGCGCTTCAGGGTGACGCCGGCCTCGTCCAGCACCTTCTGGACCGACTTCTTGTTGTCGAGCGCGTACGGCTGGCCGAGCAGCGTGGCGTCCTTGAAGAAGCCGTTCAGACGACCCTCGACGATCTTGGCGATCGCGGCCTCGGGCTTGCCCTCGGCGCGGGTGGTCTCCTCGGCGATGCGGCGCTCGGACTCGACGACCTCGGCCGGGACGTCCTCCTTGGAGAGGTACTTCGGCGCGAAGGCGGCGATGTGCTGGGCGATGCCCTTGGCGACCGCGGCGATGTCGTCGGTCTGCTTGTCGAACTCGACCAGGACGCCGATCTGCGGGGGCAGGTCGGGCATGGTGCGGTGCATGTAGGCGGTGACGTAGCCGTCGGAGAACTGCGCGAAGCGGTCCAGGACGATCTTCTCGCCGAGGTTGGCGTTGGCCTCGTCCACGAACGCCTGGACGGTCTTGCCGGCCTCGATCTCGGAGGCGAGCAGGGCGTCGATGTCGGCCGGGGACGTCTTGGCGACGTGCTCGGCGATCGCGTTGGCGACGGCCTGGAACTTCTCGCCCTTGGCGACGAAGTCCGTCTCGCACTTCAGCTCGACCAGGACACCGGAGGAGTTGTCGTCGGCGATGATGGAGACCACGGCGCCGTTCTCGGCGGAGCGGCCCTCGCGCTTGGCGACGCCCTTCTGGCCCTTGATGCGCAGCGCCTCGACGGCCTTCTCGACGTTGCCCTCGGCCTCGTCCAGCGCCTTCTTGCAGTCCATCATGCCGGCGCCGGTGAGCTCACGGAGCTTCTTGACGTCGGCGGCGGTGTAGTTCGCCATGAGTCTGTGAGTCTTTCTCGAAGTCTGGAAGATCTTCAGATCCGCACGGTCCGCGATCCGCGGTCCACAGGGGACGCGGACCGCGTACGTCGTGCGGACCCACGGGTGAACGGCGGGGGCGGACTCCACCGCGCCGGAGGCGCTCCGGGTGCAGTGCCGCCCCTGCCGTCGAACGCTGACGGACCGGCGTCAGGCCTGCTCGGCCTCGGCGGCCGGAGCGGCCTCGGCGGCCTGCTCGCCCTCGGCCGGAGCGGCGGCCTCGGCCGGAGCGGCCTCGGCGGCCGGAGCCTCGTCCTTCTTCTCACCCTCGAGCAGGTCGCGCTCCCACTCGGCGAGCGGCTCGCCCGCGGCCTTCTCGCCCTTGTCACCGGTGGCGACGCCGGAGCGGGCGATGAGGCCCTCGGCGACGGCGTCGGCGATCACACGGGTGAGCAGGGTGACGGAGCGGATCGCGTCGTCGTTGCCCGGGATCTTGTAGTCGACCTCGTCGGGGTCGCAGTTGGTGTCGAGGATCGCGACGACCGGAATGTTCAGCTTCCGGGCCTCACCGACGGCGATGTGCTCCTTCTTGGTGTCCACGATCCAGACGGCGCTGGGCACCTTCTGCATCTCGCGGATACCGCCGAGGGTCTTCTCCAGCTTGGCCTTCTCGCGGGAGAGGACCAGCAGCTCCTTCTTGGTCAGACCGGAGGCGGCGACGTCCTCGAAGTCGATCTGCTCCAGTTCCTTCAGGCGCTGCAGACGCTTGTAGACGGTCGAGAAGTTGGTGAGCATGCCGCCCAGCCAGCGCTGGTTCACGTAGGGCATGCCGACGCGGGTGGCCTGCTCGGCGATGGCCTCCTGCGCCTGCTTCTTCGTGCCGACGAACATGACCGTGCCGCCGTGGGCGACGGTCTCCTTGACGAACTCGTAGGCGCGGTCGATGTACGACAGCGACTGGAGCAGGTCGATGATGTAGATGCCGTTGCGCTCCGTGAAGATGAAGCGCTTCATCTTCGGGTTCCAACGACGGGTCTGGTGACCGAAGTGGACGCCGCTCTCCAGCAGCTCCCGCATCGTGACGACGGCCATGGCCGTTTCTCCTCGGTGTTCTCGGTTGTGCCGCGTCCGCCGGACGGCGGTCGCGCCTGACGCCCGGGTGCGCCGTGCCGCGATGGACCGAGAGGCGCTTGGTACGAACCGTTGCCGGCTGCCGTACCGGGGCGTGCGAAGTCGACCCGGTGACCCGGATCGCCAGAAGAAGTGTACGGGACCGGCGGGGCGCCGGGTGACGCCGCTGTCCACAACCGGGGAGTGGTCCACAGGGTCCGGCGGTGGCCGGTGCGGGTGCGGGACGGTTCTCGCATGCGACGAGTGATGCTATGCGTCTCGCTGCGGGCGGTCGGGCCGCTGGTCCTGACCGCGGCCGCGCTGGCCCCTTCGGCTCGGGCGGACGCCCCGGCTCCGGCGCCGCCGCCCTCCCCGCCGGTACCGGTCCCGGCCGTCGGCCGCGCCTGGCCGGTGGGCGTCCGCCCGCCGGTGCTCCGGGGCTGGGAGCCGCCGGCGACGGCGTACGGCGCCGGCCACCGGGGGGTGGACCTGGCGGCCCCGGCAGGCGCCCCGGTACGCGCGGTGGCGGCCGGGCGGGTGTACTTCGCCGGGCGGGTCGCGGGGCGGGGCGTGGTGTCGGTGGACCTCGCGGGCACGGACCTGCGCACCACGTACGAGCCGGTGAGCGCGGCGGTGCGGAAGGGCGACGAGGTGGGGGCGGGCGAGGTGGTGGGAGCGGTGGAACCGGCGGGCTCGCACTGCGGGCGGGCGACGTGCGTGCACTGGGGTCTGCTGCGAGGCGCCGCCTACCTGGACCCGCTCTCCCTGCTCCCGCCGTGGCTGCTGCACAGGGGGCCGTCGCGGCTGCTGCCGGTGCTGGGCGTGCCGCCGCCCGGGTAGCCGCGGGCGGTCAGGCGGACGCGGGCCGCGGACGGGCATCCCCTGAGCTGCAGCGGGTCCGGCCGCCCCGAGGGCACGCGGCCACGCCCGCACGGCGGCCCGCCCCGCCGAAGCCCCGCCAGGCGGTCGCCCTGGCGCTCCGACCCCGGCCGGGCCGCCCGGCGGCAGGCGAACATGCCGATCCCCGGCGGCCCGGCCCACCCGACGGCACACGGTCACGCCGATTCCCAGCCGACCCAGCCGACCCGACGCCACACGGTCACACCGATTCCCAACCGGTCCGGCCGACCCGACGGCGCACGGTCACGCCGATCCCCCACCGGTCCGGCCGACGCGGCGGTCGGCGGTCACATCGGTACCCAGCCGACCCAGCCGACCCGACGGCACACGGTCACACCGATCCGCAGCCGGTCCGGCCGAGCCGGGGGCAGGCGGCCGCCCTGTGCAGCAGCCGTTCTGCCGATCCCGCACGGCAGCCGGCCCGGCCGACCCCCGCAGGGGCAGTGGCCCCCCGCTCGAACCGGCCAGAACCACCCCCGCCCTGTCGCTCTGCGCTCCGGGGCCGGCGGACGACCGCGGACGGTCGGCTCCTGCGCAGCTGCGGGCAGCCGGGGCGTCGGGCGGCGCCGGTGGGCGCGGCGGCACCCCGCGACCGTGGGTCCGCGAGGACACGCGCACCGACGGCACCGGCCGGCCTCAGCCGTGCAGACCCCGCAGCGCCATGGCCACGGCGGCGTCCGTGATCGTCGCGGGATCCTCCGCCGCCCCCAGTTCGATGCGCCGCACAGCCGCGTCCACGACCCCTTGCAGCAGCATCGCCGCCAGCCGGGGCCGATCGTGCCCCATCTCACCCAGCGCCTCGACGATCATCGCGACCAGTCCGCCGTGGGCCGCCCGGATCTTCTCCCGCGCCCCCGGGTCGAGCTCACTCGCGGAGATGGCCACGACCGCCCGGTGCCGCCGGTCCCCGACCAGGGCCAGCTGCTGCCGGACATACGCCTCGACCTTGCCCTCCGGCGTGCCGGCACGCTCCATCGCCGCCGCGACCTCCGCCGCCCACACCGGGAAGTCGACCTCGCAGAGCTCCTCGACCACCGCCGCCCGGGACCGGAAGTACTCGTACACGGACGACCGCGCCAGCCCGGTCCGCTCCGCCAGCGCGGGAAAGGTCAGGGCGTCCGTCCCGCCCTCGGACAGCAGGGAACGGGCCGCGTCCAGCAGGGCGGCTCGCTGCATCGACCGGTGCTCGGCCACGGAGGCCGCTCTGATCCTTGGCACGGCGACCACTTTACGGACGCGTCCGGGCGGACGGGAGCGACTCAGCGCCCGAAGCTCGCCAGCTTGGCCCTCAGCTGCAGCACGGACTTGGTGTGGATCTGGCTGACCCGGCTCTCGGTGACCCCGAGCACATTGCCGATCTCGGCGAGAGTCAGCCCCTCGTAGTAGTACAGGGTCACCACGGTCTTCTCCCGCTCGGGCAGCGTGTTGATCGCGCTGGCCAGGAAGCGCCGCAGCTCCCGGTCCTCGGCCACCTCGACCGGGTTGTCCGCGGCGGTGTCCTCCAGCGTGTCCATGAGGCTGAGCCGGTCCCCGCCCTCACCGCCGACGTGCAGCAGCTCCTCCAGGGCGACCACGTTGGCCAGCGACAACTGGCTGAACACCGCGTGCAGGTCGTCGACCTCCATGCCGAGCTCGGCGGCGACCTCACTCTCCGTCGGCGTCCGCCGCAGCCGGGCCTCCAGGGTGGCGTACGCGCGCTCGACGTTGCGCGCCTTCTGCCGGACGGAGCGGGGGATCCAGTCCAGCGCCCGCAGTTCGTCGATCATCGCGCCGCGGATCCGGGTGATCGCGTACGTCTCGAACTTGATCTCCCGGTCGATGTCGAACTTCTCGATCGCGTCGATCAGCCCGAACACCCCGGAGGAGACGAAGTCCGCCTGCTCCACATTGGACGGCAGACCGACACTCACCCGGCCCGCGACGTATTTCACGAGCGGCGAGTAGTGCAGGATCAGCTGCTCCCGCAGCCGCTCGTCCCCCGTCGCCTTGTACGACCGCCACAGCTCGTCGAGCGTCGAGGGAGCGGGCGGCCGCACGCTGCCACCGTCGCGGGCGGCTGGGGGGATCGCCGCCCGGTCGGACCCGGAGGTGTGCTGGGGCATTCGTCGCCTTGTGCCGTTCTGCCGTGAAGTGTCGTGGTGTGCCGTGAGGTGCTGCGGTGTGCACCGGGGTGAGGGTGAGTAGGAGGAAGTGGGCTGCCTGGGTGAGGTGTCGGTCTGGTGTCGGGTTGGCGGGGTCTGTGAAGCCTCCTTCGTGAGCGTAGCGTGACTGGGGAGTCGCGGTGCGCGAACAACGAGGCACCACCCGTGCGCGGGGTGCCCGTGCCGGGGATGTGACGGCGGTCCGCGCCTCGCTCTGTGTGACCGGCCGGAGGTGCCAACTCCAGGAAATGCAAAGGGCGTCGGGTGTTCCCCCGGACGGCCGAACACCCGCGGTCACCGCGGATGGTGACCGCTGCGGACCGAGTTCAGCGCCTGGCGTGTCAACTTCCAGCCCTCGCCGTGTCGTTCGACGTAGCCGAGCGCGCGGAGTTCGTACAGCCTCGCGATCGCCTCGTCCCGCGTGGTCCGCGCGTCCAGGGCGATCTCCTCCACGCCGGCCACCCGGTCGCCGGGCAGGGCGGCGAGCACCGTCCGGGCGGCGGGTTGAAGCAGGTCACGCGGGAGGACGGGGCCGCGCCGGGCGGGCGCCAGGTCACCCATGTCGCCCACGAGCTCGACGACCTCCGCGGCGTCCGTGACCAGGGCCGCCTCGCCGCGCAGCAGCTCGTGCACTCCGGCGGAGAGGGCGCTGGTGACCGGGCCGGGGACGCCCATGGTGAACCGTCCGAGGCGCTGCGCGGCCCGCGCGGTGGCCAGCGAGCCGCTGCGGCGGGCGGCCTCCACGACGACGGTGCCTCTGGTCAGCGCGGCGATCACCCGGTTGCGCAGGATGAACCTGCTCTGGGTCGGATGGTCCCCCGGCGGCAGCTCCGCCAGCACCAGGCCCTGCTGCGCGATACGGCCGATCAGCGCGGCGTGGCCACGCGGGTAGGGCCGGTCGACGCCGCTGGCCAGGACGGCGACGGTGGCCCCGCGGGCGGCGAGGGCGCCGCGGTGGGCGGCGCCGTCCACCCCGTACGCTCCGCCCGAGACCACCACCCATCCGCGCTCGGCGAGGTCCGAGGCGAGGGTGGCCGCCATATGGGTGCCGTACTCGGTGCAGGCCCGCGCGCCCACCACGGCGACCGAGCGCAGCGCCCACATCCGCAGGTTCGGCAGGCCGCGCACCCAGAGCCCGACGGGCCGCGCGTCCCCGAGGTCGTCGAGCTGCCCCGGCCATTCGGCGTCCCCCGGGCACACGAACCGCGCGCCCGCGGCCCGGGCCACCGCGAGGTCCCGCTCCGGTTCGGCGCGCCCGGCCCGCGCGACGAGGCCCGCCCATCGGGTGCCGCTCACCCCCGGCAGCGGCTCCCCGCCGCACCGCAGCCGCCGTACCACCTCCGCCACCCCGAGCTCCCGCACCCACCGCCCGGCGGTCTCGTCCCCGGGCTCTACGACCCGGGCGAGGAGGACACGGCCGAGCAGTCCGCCGCCGGGAGCGCCGGCTTCCCTCATGTCAGGGCCCCCAGGGCCATCGGCACGCCCCGGGGGACGCCGGTGCGCAGGTGCAGGGCCAGTGCGACGTCGGTCGCGTCCGGGCGGTCGTGTCCGACCAGGTCGGCCACCGTCCAGGCGACACGCAGGACCCTGTCGATGCCCCGGGCGGTGAGCAGCCCCCGCTCCAGGCCGCGTTCGGCCTCGTCCATCGCCCCGGCGGCGGCCTGGTACCGGCTCCGCAGTTCCCGGCCGGGCACCTCGCTGTTGGTGCGCCAGGGAGTGCCGGCGAAGCGGGCCGCGGCACGCCCCCGGGCCTGCCGTACCCGGTCGGCCACGGCCGCCGTGGACTCGCCCCGGGCGCCGGGCTCGGTGAGCTGGGCCCGGGTGACCGGATCGACCTCGACGCGCAGGTCCACCCGGTCCAGCAGGGGGCCGGACAGCCGGGACTGGTAGCGGCGGATCACCGACGGCGGGCACTCGCACAGCGAGTCGCGGAGGGAGAACCGCCCGCAGGGGCAGGGGTTGGCCGCCAGCACCATCAGGAAGCGCGCCGGAAACCGGACCACGCCGGCGCTGCGCGCGATCACCACGTGCCCCGACTCCAGCGGCTGGCGCAACGCGTCCAGGGTCTGGCTGCGAAACTCGGGCGCCTCGTCGAGAAACAGCACGCCGCGGTGGGCGAGGGACACCGCTCCGGGGCGTGCGATGCCCGGTCCGCCGCCGACCAGGGACTGCATCGTGGCCGAGTGGTGCGGAGCGCAGTAGGGGGCCACGTCGATGAGCGGCTTGCCCGGTGGCAGCAGGCCGGCCACCGAGTGCACCGCCGTGACCTCCAGCGACTCCTCCCGGGTGAGCCGGGGCAGGACGGCGGGCAGGCGTTCGGCGAGCATGGTCTTGCCCGCGCCGGGCGGGCCCTCCAGGAACAGGTGGTGGCCCCCGGCGGCGGCGACCTCCACGGCCGTGCGGGCGGAGACCTGTCCCACGACGTCCGCCAGGTCGTGGTCCTGGTCCTGGTGCACGGCGCCGGCGCTGTGCATGCCGGTGGCGGCGCCCGTGCCCGGCACCCGCAGGCCCGCCAGCAGGAAGTCGGGGCGCCCCGGTTCGTCCGGCGTCTCGTCGGGGACGGGCTCCTCGGTGAGGACCGCGACGAGCTGCCGCAGACTGCGGACGCCGAGCACGGACACGCCGGGGACGAGTGAGGCTTCGGCGGCGGAGCACTCGGGCACGACCACCTGCTCGTAGCCCGCGTCGGCCGCGGCCAGCACGGCGGGCAGGATGCCCCGTACCGGCCGGACCCGGCCGTCCAGGCCCAGCTCCCCGATCATGACGATGTCGGCGAGGACCCGGGGGTCGATCCGCTCGGCGGCGCCGAGCACCGCGCAGGCGACGGCGAGGTCGAAGCCGGACCCCGCCTTGGGCACCGAGGCCGGGCTGAGCCCCACGGTGAGCTTCTTCTGCGGCCACTCGCCGCCCGAGTTGACCACCGCCGCCCGGACCCGGTCGCGGCTCTCGGTCAGGCTCTTGTCCGGGAGGCCGACCAGGGTGAAGGCGGCGACGCCGGGTTCGAGGTCGGCCTGGACCTCGACGACGACGCCCTCGACGCCGACCAGGGCCACCGAGCACGTGCGGGCGAAGCCCATCTAGGCCACCCCCCGCGCGTGCTCGACACAGGGGGCGCCCCGGCGGGGCAGGAGGACGCCGATCAGGTCGATGCGGACGCCGCCCGGCGGCGCTCCTCCGTGGGCCTGGATCCAGTGCTCGGCGAGCCGGCGCAGCCGGTCCGCCTTCCCGGGGGTCACGGCGGCCATCGGATGCTCGTAGCCGCTGCCCCTGCGGGTCTTCACCTCGCAGACGACGAGCACGTCGCCGTCCCGCGCCACGATGTCGATCTCGCCGGACCGTCCGGAGCGCCAGTTGCGCTGCAGGACCGTCATCCCGGCCTCGGCGAGCCGCCGGGCGGCCAGGTCCTCGCCGTACTTGCCGATTGCCTCTCGTGCGTTCATGTCGGCACCACCTCCGTGCCAACCGTCACGCATCCCGTCCGCCGGTGTTGATCTCGGTGGACGGCCAGGGGATTGTGGAGAACTCCGTCACCCGAACGGGCAAGAACGGGTAGGAGGCGGAGAACCCGCAGGTCATCAGCCGCCGGGCAGCTCCAGATCGCTCTTGTTCAGCTCCTCGATGTTCACGTCCTTGAACGTGAGCACCCGTACCTGCTTCACGAAGCGGGCCGGCCGGTACATGTCCCAGACCCAGGCATCGGCCATGCTCACTTCGAAGAAGACCTCACCCTGGACCGAGTGCACCTGCATCTCGTAGTCGTTGGTGAGGTAGAAGCGCCGCTCAGTCTCGATCACGTATTTGAACAGACCGACGACATCTCGGTACTCCCGGTAGAGCTTCAGCTCCATCTCGGTCTCGTACTTCTCGAGGTCCTCGGCGCTCATGGCATGTTCCCCTTCAGCCGTGCGATCCCCCCATTGTGCGCCAGTCCGGGTATCCCTCAGACGATTTCCGTGTCGAGGGTCACGGGCCTGGCCGGGGGACCTTCGACGAGCAGCGTGCGCAGCAGCTCGGCAAGTCTGGTCGGATACACCGTCTCATGGGCCCGGGCCAGTTCCTGACAGGTCCACCAGCGCGCTCCGGCGACACTGCGCCGCTCCAGCTCCGTCAGCCCCGTCGCGGCGGTCGCCGTCTGCGCCGTACGGGCCAGGTAGTACCACTCGTCCTGGTCCCAGCGGCGGCCCGCGAACGGGAAGGAGCAGCGGCGCCGCCAGAGCACCGGGCCGAGCTCGACGTCGGTGATGCCGGTCTCCTCCGCGAGTTCCCGCAGCGCCGCCTCCTCGCGCGTCTCGGCGCCCTCCACACCGCCGCCGGGCGTGAACCACCAGTCGTCGGCCGGGTCGTCCGGCTCGTGGCCGTGCAGCAGGAGGATGCGGTCCCGGGGGTCGAGCAGCACCACCCGGGCCACCTTCCGCAGGCCGCCCCCGCCCTCGCCGCCGGGCGGCACGGCGCCGTCCGGGGCCGCGGCGCCGCCGGGCGTGCGGTCGTGGGCCGCCCCGTCCCCGTACGCGCCGCCGTCCGGCCGGGCGGTCTCAGCGGGCACCGGCCGCCTCCGGGCGACTGGTGCGGGCGCGGGAGCGGCTCAGGCGGGCCGCGACCGGGCCGTAGGCGCCGCCGCCGAGGACCAGGGCGGCGCCGGCCACGATCATCAGCTCGATCGTGCGCAGCGGGCCGGGCCGGGACAGGGCGCCGAGCGGGGCGAAGCCGGTGGGCCGCTCGAGCATGCCCTTCCAGGGCCAGACGACGGCGTCCACGCGGCCGGAGACGGCGTGGCGGGAGACGGTGCCCCGCGCCGCGTCGGTCAGGTGGGCGGTGGAGTCCAGAGAGCCCAGGCGTTCGTCGCCGAGGAGGAACAGCCGGCCCGCGGGCACGGTCACCTGGGGGAAGTTTCCGAACTCGGCCAGGCTGCCCTCGGGCAGGTAGGGCTCGTCGATCCGCTTGCCGTTCACCGTCAGCTTGCCGTCGGCGCAGCAGGAGACGGTGTCACCGCCGACGGCGACGACGCGCTTGACCACCTTGGCGTTGCCGACCCAGGTCTTGTCCTGGAAGACGACCACGTCGCCGCGCCGCACCTCGTCACCGTCGACGCGCTGGGCGAGCACCCGGTCGCCGGCGTCGATGGTGGGCGTCATGGAGCCGGTGGGCACGGTGTACGGCCGGTAGACCAGCGCCGCCCAGGCGAATCCGCCGAGGAACAGCACCAGGCCCAGCGCCACGGCGGCCCCGGACAGCCGCTGCCCGAGGCGACCGTGGCCGCTCCGTGCGATCCCGGTGCCGTCGCCGTGCGGGGCCGTGCGCGTCATGCTGTCGCCACCCATGGATCCGCACCCTACCCGGCGGTACCGGACGGGGGCAGCCCCACGTCCGCCTCGCCGTCCCCCGCCGCCGCTCGCGCGGAGTCATGGGTTCCGGGCCGCCTCGCCGGGCTGCGTTCCGCACCGGCCACGGCCCCGGGCGGTCACCGCCGGCGCGCGACTTCCCCCGGACCAGGTCTCGGGCCGGGATCAGGACCGGGACCCGGACCGCTCCGTCCGACGGCGCCGTCGCACCGCTACCGGCAGCACGGCCGCCGCCACGGCCACGCCCTCGGGGGCCACCGTCAGGGACGCTGCGGAGGAGGGCTGCCGGTCCAGGCCCGGCTGGTCGAAGGTGTCCGGGATCGGCAGGGTGCCCCAGCGGTTGATCGGCCAGGCCTTGACGATGGCGCGGCCGACGACCTCGTCGACGGGCACCATGCCGTGGTTCTTGTCGGACTGGTTGTAGCGGGAGTCGCGGGAGTTCTGGCGGTGGTCGCCCATCACCCAGATGCGGCCCTGGGGGACCTTCAGCTTGAACTGGCCGCCCAGGTCGTCCACGGAGCACGGCGTGTTGCCCGGGTAGACGTACGGCTCGTTCAGCGCCTTGCCGTTGACCTTCAGCGGGCCGCTGCCCTTGCACTCGACGGTGTCGCCGCCGACGCCGATGACGCGCTTGATGAGGTCCTTCTCCTCCGCCGACGGCATCAGGCCGATCCAGCTCAGGAACTTCTGCACCGGGTTCGGGTTCGGCGTCGGCTCGCCCGCCAGCCAGTTGTCGGGGTCGTGGAAGACGACCACCTCGCCGCGCTGGGGCTCGGAGCCGAACCACGGCGTGAGCTTGTCGACCAGGACGCGGTCGCCCTGCTGGAGGGTGTTCTGCATCGAGTCGGACGGGATCGAGAACGCCTGCACCAGGAACGTCTTGATCAGCAGGGCCAGGACCAGCGCGATGCCGACCAGGATCGGCAGCTCCTTCCAGAAGGAGCGCTGCTTCTTCGGCCGCCGCCCGGTCCCGTCCGCGCCCTCGTCCCCGGCGCGCGGCTGCCCGTCCTGAGGCGTGTCCTCACCGCCCGCCGTCATGTCGTTCCCGGGGGTCATGGCGCCGTCCGGTACGGGAACGTCCGGCTCCACGGGGTGCCCGCGGTGCTCCTCGCCGCCGTTGCCCGACCGTGCGCCAACCGCAACATCCCCCACGCCAACTCCTCACTGTGTGCCGCCGCCTGCCCCGCATACGGTGCAGGCCCACCACTCCCATAACGAGCGGGAGTTCCGCAGGGGTCGGGAGCTGGGTCATTCCGTGTCGATTCTCGGGGCCAACCCTATGCGACGGGCGGGGAGCAGCGGTCGTCCCCGACACGGCGCCGGTGACGCTTGCGAAGGTTTTAGGTTCCTTCAGGCGCGTCCAGTGGCCGACCGGCCAGCCGATGACCATGGCCCGGCCGACGACCGAGTTCTGCGAGACCGTGCCGCCGTAGGACGTGTCCTGGTGGGAGCGGGAGTCCGCGGAGTTGCCGCGGTGGTCGCCCATCACCCACAGGCGTCCCTCGGGGACGGTGATGTCGAAGGGCGTGGCGGAGGGGGCGTCGCCCGGATAGAGGTAGTCGCCCTCGGTGAGCGGTACGCCGTTGACGGTGACCCTGCCCTGGGCGTCGCAGCACTTGACGTGGTCGCCGCCGACCCCGATCACCCGTTTGATGAGGTCCTTCTCGTTGTCGGAGGGCAGCAGGCCGATGAAGGTGAGGCCCTCTTTGACCTGCTTGACGACGACGGGGTCGTTCTTCTTGGTGGTCTGCTCGTCCTGGAGCCAGCCGCCGGGATCGTGGAAGACGACGACGTCGCCGCGCTTCGGCTCGGAGCCGAACCACGGCGTGAACTTGTCGACCAGGACGCGGTCGCCGATCCGGATCGTCTGCTCCATGGAGCCGGACGGGATGACGAACGCCTGGACGAGGAAGGTCTTGAGGACGAGCGCTATGAGGACGGCGACCCCGACCAGAAGGGGGATCTCCCGGACGGCTGAACGCCTGCGCTTGCGCTTGACCTTGCGCTGCAGTCTGCGCCGCTCCGCGCGGGTGCGGCCGCCGCCGGGCGTGGACGTGCGGCGGGCCCCGGTGGGCAGCAGGTTGTCGGCGGACGTGCTGGGCACTCCGCGCGGTTTGCCGCGGTTACCCATGAGTCCCCTCCGCCGGGGCGGGCACGTGCGCGTAGGCGGACGGCCGCGTCAGACGCGTCCAGTGGCGGTGGGGCCACACGATCCAGTCGGCCCGCCCGATGACGTCGCCGACGGGGACCATGCCGCCGCCGGGCGAGCCGAGGTGGTCGCGGGAGTCGCTGGAATCGCTGCGGTGGTCGCCGAGCACGAACAGGCGCCCCGCGGGCACGACGACGTCGAAGGGCACGCCGGAGGCGCTGTCCCCGGGATGGAGGAACGCCGTCTCGTCGACCGGCCGGCCGTTCACCTCGAGCCTCCCCTTCTTGTCGCAGCAGACCACATGGTCTCCTCCCACCCCGACCACCCGCTTGACGTAGTCGGCGTCCCCGAAATACCCGGTGCCGTCGAACACGATCACGTCGCCGCGTCGTGGCTGGGATCCGAAACGGTACGCCAACTTGTTTACGAGAACGCGGTCCCCGATCCTCAAAGACTGCTCCATGGATCCGCTCGGAATCTGGAACGGCTGCACCACGAAAGCGTTCAGGAGCAGCGAGAACGCCAGACAGGCGAAGAGCGTGAGGGTGATGCGGCCGCCCGGGACCCAGTCGGCGACCCGTGCCGCCAACGCGAAACGCGACCGGTCCTCCGCCCCCGGAGCACCGGGGTGGGAGGAGCGGTCGCGTTGCGTCGGCTGTGCTTCGGTGTCCATCGGGGCGAGATGCTATCCCGGCCCGCCACGGACCTTGCCGGAGGCGCTCAGCTCTCGCGCTTCTCCTTGATCTTGGCGGCCTTGCCGCGCAGCTCACGGAGGTAGTACAGCTTGGCGCGGCGCACGTCGCCCTTGGTGACCAGCTCGATCTTCTCGACGATCGGGGTGTGCACCGGGAAGGTGCGCTCGACGCCGACGGAGAACGAGACCTTGCGGACCGTGAAGGTCTCGCGGACACCGGAGCCCTGGCGGCGGATCACAACGCCCTTGAACTGCTGCACACGGGAGCGGTTGCCCTCGATGACACGGACGTGGACGTTGACGGTGTCACCCGGGCGGAAGGCCGGGATGTCGGTGCGCAGCGACGCGGCGTCGACGGAGTCGAGCAGGTGAGACATTTCGTCTGCTTTCTTCGCTGATGCCACAGGTCATCAACGGAAACTAGGGGTTCCAGAGGACTGTCGTGCGGGTCGGGGCGGGCGTCGTGTCCCCCTGTGGCAGGGGCGCACGCCGGACGGGCGCACAACAGCGGCCTATTCTTCCACGGCCGCGGCCCGGCGCCAAAATCGGCCGTACCGCTCGCCTTCCGGGTCGGGTTCCCAGCCCAGGACGGAGAGCGTCTCGCGGTCCTTCTTGTCGAAGGCTCCGGGGCCCGAGCGCTCGATCAGGTCCGGCCGGTTCGCCGCGGTCCGCCGCAGGGCCTCGTCGCGCCGCCAGCGCGCGATCTTGCCGTGGTGGCCGCTGAGCAGGACCTCGGGTATGTCCCGGCCGCGCCAGACGGGCGGCTTGGTGTAGACGGGGCCTTCCAGGAGGTTGGCCATCGCGCCCGGCGCGAAGGAGTCGTCGCGGTGGGACTCGGCGTTGCCGAGGACACCGGGCAGCAGCCGCGCCACGGCCTCCGTGACGACGAGCACGGCCGCCTCCCCGCCGGCGAGGACGTAGTCGCCGATGGAGACCTCGTAGACCGGCATGCGTGTCGCGTACTCGTCCGTCACCCGCCGGTCGATGCCCTCGTAGCGGGCCGGTGTGAAGATCAGCCAGGGGCGTTCGGACAGCTCCACGGCCGTTTCCTGGGTGAAGGGGCGGCCGCTCGGGGTGGGCACGACGAGCGCGGGGGACGCGGCGCCGCTCTCGTAGCCGTCGGCGAGGACCTCGTCCAGGGCGTCGCCCCACGGCTCGGTCTTCATCACCATGCCGGGGCCGCCGCCGTACGGCGTGTCGTCGACCGTGTTGTGCCGGTCGTAGGTCCAGTCGCGCAGGTCGTGGACGTGCACGTGGAGTCGGCCACGCGCGCGCGCCTTGCCGACGAGGGAGACGTTCAGCGGTTCCAGGTACTCGGGGAAGATCGTGACGACGTCGAGCCTCATGCGCTGTCGTCCCCGGCTTCTTCCCTGGACGAGGCGATCTCGGCGCGGTCGTCGATCAGACCCGGCGGGGGCGCGATGACCGCCTTCTGCTCCTTGAGGTCGATCTCGGTGACGATCTCCTCGACGAAGGGGATCAGCACCTCGCCGCCGTCGGGGCGCTGCACGATGAACAGGTCCTGCGAGGGCAGGTGCGAGATCTCGGTGATCCGGCCGACCTCCGTGCCGTCCTCGGTGACCACGTCGAGGTCGATGAGCTGGTGGTCGTAGTACTCGTCGTCGCCCTCGGGCAGCTCGTCGGGGTCGACGTCGGCGATCAGCAGGGTGTTGCGCAGCGCTTCGGCGGCGTTGCGGTCGGTGACACCCTCGAAACGCAGGAGCAGGCGGCCGCTGTGGACGCGGCCGGCGGCGATCGTGAGCGGCCCGGCGGAGGGCGGGTCGGTGGCCAGGACGGCGCCCGGGCCGAGCCGCAGCTCCGGCTCGTCGGTACGTACCTCGACGGTGACCTCGCCCCTGACACCGTGGGCGCGGCCGATCCGCGCGACTACCAGCTGCACGTGTCCCATTCTCCTGTCGTCTCCAGCAGACGCATCCCGCTCGGACGGCCTGCTGCTCATACGACTGCGGGCCGGGGACGGCCCAGTGGCCCTCCCCGGCCCGAGCCGGTTGCGATGAAGCTCAGCGGACGTCGTCCACGTCGACCAGGTCGACGCGGACGCCGCGACCGCCGATGGCGCCCACGACGGTGCGCAGGGCGCGCGCGGTGCGGCCGTTGCGGCCGATCACCTTGCCGAGGTCGTCCGGGTGGACCCGGACCTCGAGCACGCGCCCGCGACGCAGGTCGCGCGAAGCGACCTGCACATCGTCAGGGTTGTCGACGATGCCCTTGACGAGGTGCTCAAGCGCCTCTTCGAGCATGCTGCTCAGGCCTCGGTCGAGTCGGACTCGGCCGCGGCCTCGTCCTTCTTCTCAGCCTTCTTCTTCGGGGTGATCGCCTCACCCTTGCCCTCGTCGTCGCCGCCGAGAGCCTCGAACGACGGACGGGCCGGCTTGGGCTCGGCGGTGAGCAGCGGCGCGGGAGCCGGCTCGCCCTTGAACTTCTGCCAGTCGCCGGTCTTCTTGAGGATGGCGAGGACGGGCTCGGTCGGCTGAGCGCCTACGGAGAGCCAGTACGCCACACGCTCGGCGTCCACCTCGATGACCGACGGGTTGTAGGTCGGGTGGTACTTGCCGATCTCCTCGATGGCCCGGCCGTCACGGCGGGTACGGGAGTCGGCGACGACGATGCGGTAGTGAGGCGAACGGATCTTGCCCAGACGCTTCAGCTTGATCTTGACTGCCACGGGAGTGGGTTCTCCTGGATTTGACGTGGTTGGGCACGGCGAGTGGCCGCGTGGGGTTGCGGTACCCGAATGCCCGATGGACGCGTCAGCCGGAGGAGAGAGGGGTCCTGTGCGGCTGTCGAGTACAGCTAGCCATTGTGCCACACCCACCAGTCGCCCCCGGCCGGGGGGTGGCCGTCCGCGGCCGGGCATGCCGGGGAGGCACCCGGCGCGGAGGTGAGCTGCGTCGGGTGCCCTGCCCGGCGACCCGCCCGGCCTGCCCGGAGGTGCGCCGGACGCCGGGTGCGCCGCCGCGCGGGCGCCGGCCGGGCCCGCCCGTGCCGGCTCGCGGCACGGCCGTCCGCGGCCGGACGGCACGGCGGTGCCGGTCGTCCGCGGTCCTCGCCGCCTGCGGCCCGGCACCCACGAGATGCCGGTGCTCCGCGGCGGGCGATCACGCCGCTCCCATGACCTCCGGGATGCGGAACGGCTTGCCGCAGCCGCCGCAGACGATGGGGGCCTGGGCCAGGACCGAGGGGACCACCCGGACGTTGCGGCCGCAGTCGCACACCGCCTTGACCCGGACGCCGCCGCCGGAGGAGCCGTGGCGGGCGGCCGGGCCGCGGAAGGTGCGGGACGTGTCGGCCGAGGTGGCCGCGGTGTGCGCCTTCAGCGCGCGCTGCAGCCGCTCGATGGTCGGGCGGTAGCGGCGCTTCGCCTCGGCGTTGAGCGTGACCAGCGAGAAACCGCTGCTCGGGTGCGGCTCCTCGGGGTGGTCCAGGCCCAGCTCCTCGGCGATCGCGAGGAAACGACGGTTGTGGTAGCGGCCGGCCCGGGAGGTGTCCCGGACGCCGCGCGCGGCGGCGAGGCCGTGGACCGCCTCGTGGAGCAGCCGCTCGAAGGAGAGCTCGTGCCCGCACGCGGACGACGACTCTCCGATCAGGGACTCCGGCGCGGCGAGATCCGGCAGGTCGGGGTGGTACCGCTGAATGTCGGCCCACGCCTGTGCCAGCTCCGCGGCGAGAACAGGTGGTGTCTGTGTCGTGCTCACGTAATGACAACGAGCGGGAGTGCCGCTGTGTTCCTATTCCGGGGCATCCCAAATATTTTGCACGTACCCGTCAGTTGTCACTGATGCGCGGAGACGAGGGCGGGTGCGCCGATCTGCGGAGAAGGCGCGCAGCTCCTACCAAGGTGGTACGTAGTCCGCACTGCGCCCCCGCCCGTACGCGCAAGAGGTGTTTCGGCCGCTTCCGGCAGCCGCCCCACCCCGCTCAGCGTCCACGGCGGCCGTGACGTTACCGCGGCCCTTCCCGGCCCCCTCCACCGGCGCGCTCCTCCGGGAGCGGACACCGTACGGCCTGCCGTGTTGCGGGGGTGTGAATTCCGGCCACACCCGCCTCCCGCTGCCAAGCGGGGCCTCAAGACCCCTGGACGCGGTCGCGAGCCGGGAGTTATGTGGCATACGTGAAGGGCGCGCGCACGGCACGGGGGCACGCGGCCGTGCGCAGCGGTGGACTGTCGGCGGATTGGGGCGCATATCCATGACACCTACGCTCGTGCGGCAGCACACGGCTCACGCGGACCCCGCATCCCGCGTGGACCCGAGCGCACGCGCGCGTGACTGGTCCGAGATCCAGGAGCGGATGCTCGTCCCGCTCTACGAAGCCGTGTACGACCGACTGGAAGTGGGTCCCGCGACCCGGTTGCTGGGCCTGCGCTGCGGTTCCGGACTGGCCCTGCTGATGGCGGCCGCCCGGGGCGCCGCGGTCACCGGCGTCGACTCCTCCCCCGAACGGCTCGCCCTCGCCCGCGAGCGCCTGCTGCCGGGGCCCCGGCCCGGCGCCGGCGGCGCGAGGGGCGGCCGGCGCACGGGGTGCGCCGCGAGGCTGGTCGGCGGCTCGCCCGCGGACGCGGCCGGCGCGCAGGGTGCCGGCGCGGAGGGGGCGTCCTACACCCTGGTGACCGTCTTCGAGCCGGCCGCCGGCCTCGTCGGCGACGCCGAAGGGCTCGGTGAGCTGCTCGCCACCGCGCTGCCGCTGGCCGGGCGGGGGGCCGCCGTGGTGCTGGCCGGCTGGGGGCCGCCGGAGCGCTGCGCGACCGCCGCGGTGCTGGGGGTGGCCACGAAACTGGCCGAACCGCTGCGGGGTGCGAGCCGTTGGCGGCCCGCCCGGCGCGACGACCTGGAGGAGGTCGCGGAGCAGGCCGGGCTGCGGCCGGACGGCTCGGGGCGGGTCTCCTGCCCGTTCGGGTACGCCGACCTGGACAGCGCCGTGCGCGGACTGCTGTCGACGGGCCTGTTCGACGCGGCGATCGCGGCGACCGACGCGCGGCAGGTGGACAAGGAGCTGACGGAGGCCCTGCATCCGCACCGGCGCGAGGACGGGACCGTGTGGATGCCGAACGTCTTCCGCTACCTCATCGCCCGCGTCCCGTGACCGGCCCGCGGACGCACGCCGGGCCCCGGCCCCGGCCGCGTGGCCCCGGACGCGGACCCCGGGGCTGTCCCGACCCGGGTGGGGAAGCCCCGGAGCGCGGCTCCGCCGGCTCGGGCACCGAGGCGTGAGTCCGCGTCCGGGGAACGCCGCGACGCGCAGTGCGCGCCCCTCCCCCGTGCCTCGGGGCAAGGCGGCCCGACCGTGCCGTGCCTCAGGGCCTCCCGGCCCGGCCGCGGGACATACGGGCTCGGGGACGGGCGGCAGGGGCGCGTCGTCGTACCGCCGCCCCGGCGAGGTGGCCGGATCACGCGTGCCGGGCGGGGACAGGGGGCCCTGCGGTGTCGGTGGGAGGGTCGCCCGGCGCCGGTTCCGCCGGGATGCGGGTGCGGCGCCGCCGGGCATGCCGGCGGAGGGCTCGCTCCCCGCGGGCGCCCCCGCGTGGAGCCGGGACGCCGGAGCGCCGCCGGTACGCGCGAGGGGCGTCCCTCCGGAAAAGGGCGCCCCTGGACGCGTGCGGCGGGATGCCGTCAGCTCATGAACTTCTTGAACTCGTCCGGCAGCTCGAAGTCCTGGCCGCCCTGCTGCGGCAGCCCGAACGCGCCTCCGGCCTGCGCCGCGGCCTCGCGGCGCTGCGCCGCCTCCAGTTCCTGCTGCTTGCGCTTCATCGGGTTGCCGGAGCGCTGCTTGCCCTTGGCCTTCTTCTGCTGCTTCTTCTGCCGGCCGGGGCCGCCGCCCATGCCCGGGATCCCCGGCATCCCCGGCATGCCGCCGCCCTGCGCCATGCGCGACATCATCTTGCGGGCCTCGAAGAAGCGCTCGACCAGGTTCTTCACGGCGCTGACGTCGACGCCCGAGCCCTTGGCGATGCGGGCCCGGCGGGAGCCGTTGATGATCGTCGGGTCCTGGCGCTCGGCCGGGGTCATCGACTTGATGATCGCGGCGGTGCGGTCCACGTCCCGCTCGTCGAGATTGGCGATCTGGTCCTTGATCTGGCCCATGCCCGGGAGCATGCCGAGCAGCTTGCTGATGCTGCCCATCTTCCTGACCTGCTCCATCTGGGACAGGAAGTCGTCCAGGGTGAAGTCCTGGCCCTTCTTGGACGCCAGCTTGGAGGCCATCTTCTGGGCCTCTTCCTGGCTGAACGTCTTCTCCGCCTGCTCGATCAGGGTGAGCAGGTCACCCATGTCGAGGATGCGGGAGGCCATCCGGTCCGGGTGGAACGCGTCGAAGTCGTCGAGCTTCTCGCCGTTCGACGCGAACATGATCGGCTTGCCGGTGATCTGCCGGATGGACAGGGCCGCACCACCGCGGGCGTCACCGTCGAGCTTGGACAGGACCACGCCGTCGAAGCCGACGCCGTCGCGGAAGGCCTCGGCGGTGTTGACGGCGTCCTGGCCGATCATCGCGTCGACGACGAACAGGATCTCGTCCGGCGAGACCGCGTCCCGGATGTCCGCGGCCTGCTGCATCATCTCGGCGTCGATGCCGAGGCGGCCGGCGGTGTCCACGATCACGATGTCGTGGACCCGGGACTTGGCGAACTCCACGGAGTCCCTGGCGACCTTGACCGGGTCGCCCACCCCGTTGCCCGGCTCGGGCGCGTACACCGCGACCCCGGCGCGCTCGGCGACGACGCTCAGCTGGTTGACGGCGTTCGGGCGCTGGAGGTCGCAGGCGACCAGCAGCGGGGAGTGACCCTGGTCCTTGAGGTACTTGCCGAGCTTGCCCGCGAGGGTGGTCTTGCCGGCGCCCTGGAGACCGGCCAGCATGATCACCGTGGGCGGCTGCTTGGCGAACCGCAGCCGCCGGGTCTCGCCGCCGAGGACGGTGACCAGTTCATCGTTGACGATCTTCAGGACCTGCTGGGCGGGGTTCAGCGCCTTGGAGACCTCGGCGCCGAGCGCGCGCTCCTTGACGTTCTTGATGAACGTCCGCACGACGGGCAGCGCCACGTCCGCCTCGAGGAGCGCGATGCGGATCTCGCGTGCCGTGGCGTCGATGTCCGCCTCGGAGAGCCGTCCCTTGCCGCGCAGGTTCTTGAAAGTCGCTGACAGGCGATCGGAGAGAGTGTCGAACACGGCGCTCGCGGTCCTCGGGGTCGGTGACGGTCTTGTGGGAATCGCCCTCCAGGGTATCCCGGCGTCGCAGGCGCCGGGGCAGGCTCATCCGCGCAGTGTCTCCTCCAGCGTTCGGGCGGTCGAGGCGGCGTCCCGGTCGGGCAGGGGTGCGCCGGCGCCCGTGGTGACGTAGAACGCGTCGACCGCGTTGGAGCCGAGCGTGCTCACATGCATGCTCCGCACCCGTACGCCCGCCTTCTCCAGGGCCGCGCCGATGCGGAACAGCAGGCCGGGGGCGTCCTGGGCGCGGACCTCGATCACCGTCGCGTGGCGGGAGGCGGCCGGGGCGACCGTCACGCGCGGCGGCGGGGCGCTCCAGCCGCGGCGGCGGGGGTAGGCCGCGTCGCGTTCGGCGAGGCGGCCGGCGATGTCCAGGGAGCCGTCCAGGGCGCGCACGAGGTCGGCGCGGAGGCGGGCCGCCTGCGGCAGGGAGCCGTACTCGGCGGCGACCCGCCAGTCGAGGAGCAGGACGGGGCGGTCGTCGTCCACGCCGTCGGGCAGGCGCAGGGCGCGCAGTCCGGCCGTGCGGACGGTGAGCCGGTGCACGGCGAGGACGCCGGCGACCGCGGGCAGCACACCGGCCCGGTCGGGTACGGCGATGAGGAGTTCGACGCCCTGGGGTTCCGGGTCGCCGGACGGCTGTGTCCGTGTCACCGGATCGGTCTGGGCGCGCAGGGCGAGGACCGGGCCGCCGGTGCGGTGGGCCTCCACGGCGAGGCGTTCCTGCTCGGCGGTGGGCGCGGCCGGCTCGGGCTCCTCGGGATCGTTCCCGGCGAGGACGGCAAAGACGCGTCGTACGAGGTCGGCGACGAGGGAGCCGCGCCAGGAGGACCAGGCGGCCGGGCCGGTGGCGAGGGCGTCGGCCTCGGTGAGGGCGTGCAGCAGTTCCAGGGTGCTCTGGGTGCCGACCGCCTCGGCGACCGAGCGGACGGTGGCCGGGTCGTCCAGGTCGCGGCGGGTGGCCGTCTCGACGAGCAGGAGGTGGTGCCGGACGAGCGTCGCCAGGACGGCGGCGTCGGCGCGGTCGAAGCCGATCCGCGCGGCGACGTCCCTGGCGATGATCTCGCCGGCCACCGAGTGGTCGCCGGGCCAGCCCTTGCCGATGTCGTGCAGCAGCGCGGCGACGAGAAGCAGGTCGGGGCGGCTGACGCGGCGGGTGAGCGCACAGGCGCGGACGGCCGTCTCGATCAGGTGCCGGTCGACCGTCCAGATGTGGACGGCGTTGCGCTGGGGCCTGCAGCGGACCCGTTCCCAGTCGGGGAGCAGGCGGGTGATCAGGCCCTCGGCCTCCAGGGCCTCCCAGACGTCGACCGTCGGGCGGCCGGAGCCGAGCAGGGTGACCAGTTGTTCCCGGGCCTCCGCGGGCCAGGGCGTCGGCAGGGGGCGGACGGTGGCGGCCAGGCGCCGAACGGCGTGCCGGGAGAGCGGGAGGCCGGCCTGCGCGGCGGCGGCCGCGGCCCGCAGCGGGAGCACGGGGTCGCGTTCGGGGCGCGCGGTGCGGGCGAGCACCACCTCGCCGTCCTGCTCGACCACGCCCTCGGCGAGCGGGGAGCGTTCGGGGGCCGGTTTCGCGCCGCCCAGCATGGCGCGCAGGCGCGGCCGGACGGCGCGCGAGCGCAGCACCCGTCCCACTTCCCGCCAGGTGACGTCGCCGGCGTACGTGATCACGCCGGCCGCCTCGTAGACCTGCCGCAGCAGGGCGTCGGCGTCGAGCAGCCCGAGTGCGGCCGCGACCTGGTCCTGTTCCTGCAGGGCGAGCCGGTCGGTGGCGCGGCCGGTGGCAAGGTGGAGGGCGTCGCGTACGTCGAGGAGCCGGCGGCGGGCCTCGGCCAGGCCCTCGCGCGGGGCGTCGGCGAGCCAGGAGGCGGCGACGGCGCGCAGCGCGGTGGCGTCGCGGAGGCCGCCGCGGGCCTCCTTGAGGTCGGGTTCCAGCAGGTAGCGCAGTTCGCCCTGGCGGGCGGCGCGCTCGGCGCACAGTTCCTTCAGCTCGGGGAGGCGCCGGGGCGCCTGGTCGCGCCAGTCGGCGAGGACGGCGGTGCGCAGCCCGGCGGTGAGGCCGGGGTCCCCGGCGAGGTGGCGGGCGTCGAGCAGGCCGAGCTGGACCTTCAGGTCCTCGCCGGCGGTTCTCCGGGCCTCGGCGGGGGTGCGGACGGAGTGGTCGAGGGCGAGGCCGAGGTCCCACACGGGGTACCAGAGCCGGTCGGCGAGGGCGGCGACCGCGGCCGGGTCGGAGCCGTCGTGCAGCAGCACGAGGTCGAGGTCGCTGCGCGGGGACAGCTCGCCGCGGCCGTAGCCGCCGACGGCGACGAGCGAGACGCCGGGCGGGCCGCCCTCCTCTCGCCCGCTGCCGGCCTGCCGGGGGGTCCGCTTCGCTCCCTTCCCGTCCACCGCCGCGCGGAACAGTCCGGCGAGCCAGTCGTCGGTCAGCTCGGACAGGGCGGCACGGCGCGGCGGCCCGGACCGCGCCTCCTCGGTGAGGAGGCGCAGCCGGGCCGCCGCGTAGCCGCCGGGTCCCACGTCGTCCGCTTCTTTCCGCACATCCGTACCTGTCACCCGGCGACTCCTGTATCCGTTGCCCCGACCCGGGGGTGCTGCCTCAGAGCGCGTCCGGTCCGCGCTCGCCCGTGCGGACCCGTACGGCCGTCTCGACCGGCAGGGACCAGACCTTGCCGTCGCCGATCTTGCCGGTGCGGGCCGCCTTGACGATGACCTCGATCAGCTGCTCGGCGTCGTCGTCCTCGGCGAGGACCTCCACGCGGACCTTGGGGACGAGGTCGACGGTGTACTCGGCGCCGCGGTAGACCTCGGTGTGGCCGCGCTGCCGGCCGTAACCGCTGGCCTCGGTGACCGTGAGTCCGTGGACGCCGAAGGCCTGGAGGGCCTCCTTGATCTCGTCGAGCCGGTGCGGCTTCACCACGGCGGTGATGAGCTTCATGCGTCCACCTTCCTGTTCTGTGCGGCCGTCAGGGCCGGGGCGGCGAGGGTTCCGGCGACCCCGCCGCCGGCGCCGCTGAAGTCGTACGCGGTCTCGGCGTGTTCGGCCTGGTCGATGCCGGAGACCTCCTCGTCCTCGGTGACCCGCATGCCGAGGGTCCTGTCGAGGAGGAAGGCGAGGACGGCGGAGACGGTCAGGGAGTAGGCGAGGACCGCGAAGACACCGGCGCACTGGAGCCAGAACTGGTGCAGTCCGCCCCCGTAGAAGAGGCCCTCGACCTTTGACTGGCCCTTGCCGGTGGCGAGGAAGCCGATGAGCAGGGAGCCGATGATGCCGCCGACCATGTGCACGCCGACGACGTCGAGGGAGTCGTCGAACCCGAACCGGAACTTCAGGCTCACGGCCGCGGCGCAGGCGACGCCGGCGACGGCGCCGACGGCGATCGCGCCGAGCGGGGAGACCGCGCCGCCGGACGGGGTGATGGCGACGAGGCCGGCGACCGCGCCGGAGGCGGCGCCGAGCGTGGTGAACGCGCCGTGGCGGATCTTCTCGTAGGCGAGCCAGGCCAGCATGGCGGCGGCGGTGGCGACCTGTGTGTTGACGAACATCAGCGCGCCGATGCCGTCGTCGTTGCCGAGCCAGGAGCCGGCGTTGAAGCCGAACCAGCCGAACCACAGCAGTCCGGCGCCGAGCATGACCAGCGGGAGGCTGTGCGGGCGCATCGGGTCCTTCTTGAAGCCGACGCGCCTGCCGATGACCAGGATCACGCCCAGGGCCGCCGCACCGGCGTTGATGTGCACGGCCGTGCCGCCGGCGAAGTCGATGACGCCGAGCTTGTACGCCCACCCGTCGGCGCCCCACACCCAGTGGGCGACCGGGACGTACACGATCGTGGCCCACAGGGCGACGAACAGCGACCACGCGGAGAACTTGACGCGGTCGGCGAGGGCGCCGCTGATCAGGGCCGGCGTGATGACGGCGAACATCAGCTGGAACACCATGAAGACGAAGACCGGGATGGTGTAGCCGTCCCACAGTTCCGTCGGTCCGATGTCGCTGAGCCCGAACCAGTGGCTGTTCCACCCGAGCAGCGCGCTGCCGGTGCCGAAGGCGAGGGAGAAGCCGTAGAGCACCCACAGGACGGTGACGATGCCGAGGCTGATGAAGCTCATCATCAGCATGTTGAGGGTGCTCTTGACGCGGACCATGCCTCCGTAGAAGAAGGCGAGGCCGGGGGTCATGAGCAGCACCAGGGCGGAACAGATGAGCATGAAGCCTGTGTTGGCGGACGACAGCGCGGGTGCGTCCGCCCCAAGCGTGATGGCTGATGCCATCGGCGTCTCCTCGTCGGTCGGTACGGCCCCGTGCGGGCGGTGCCTGGCGGTCCGGTCGGGTGAGGGGTGGGTCGGTTATGCGCCATGAGACTGGCGCAGCGCGGTTTCGGTGGAAGCCCCTCGTTGTTTCGCCCGGGTGACGAAGACGCCGTGTGTGTTACGCCTCGGTGAAGCGCGGGAGGCGCGGCTGGGCGCTCGCTATCGTGGCGCGGCCTCCTGGCGACGTGCGACCCCCGGTCGCGGCCGGGGGTCGCGTTCCGGCGGGTCAGACCGCTGTGGCGGTCTCCGGCAGGTCGGCGGCGAGCTGGTCGGTGAGGGCGACGACGGCGGCGAGGTCGCCGTAGTCCCGCACGGCCGAGTCGACCGTCTTGCGGATACGGGTGTTCACCCGCTCGGAGCGGACCTTCTTGGCGACCTGCATGGCCTTGGCGGCGTAGGCCGTGCTCCGCTCGGGCTCGCGCTGGAGCAGGTGCACGGTGGCCATGCCGATGAGGTTGAGCGCGTACGACCGCTGGTGCTCGAGGTCCTCGGCGAACAGCTCCACCGCCCGCTGCATCAGCGGCTCGGCGAGGGAGGCGTAGGTGGGGCTGCGGCCGGCGACATAGGCGAGGTCGCGGTAGGAGTGGGAGTTCTCGGCGTATAGCTCGGCCTCGGAGAAGAAGCGGATCCAGTCGGGGTCGGGCTCGTCCCACTCGCCGGCGTCGGCGAAGGCGTCCTCGGCCATGCGGACCGCGCGCTTGGTCTTGGCGGGCTGCCCCATGTTGGCGTAGGCGCGGGCCTCCATCGCGTACAGCATGGACTGGGTGCGCGGGCCGGCGCAGTCGCGGCTGCCGTACTGGGCGAGGTGGATCAGTTCCAGGGCGTCCTCGGGCCGGCCGAGATGGATCATCTGGCGGCTCATGCTGGAGAGGATGTAGGAGCCGAGGGGCTTGTCGCCGGCTTCCTTGGCCGCGTGCAGGGCGAGGACGAAGTACTTCTGGGCGGTGGGCTGGAGGCCGACGTCGTAGGACATCCAGCCGGCCAGCTCGGCCAGCTCGGCGGCGACCTGGAACAGCTTGCGGGCGGTGGCCTCGGGCTGGGGCTCCTGGAGCAGGTCGGTGACCTCGTGCAGCTGGCCGACGACCGCCTTGCGGCGCAGACCGCCGCCGCACTGGGCGTCCCACTGGCGGAACATGCGCGTGGTGGACTCCAGCAGGTCCAGCTCGGGCCGGGAGAGCCGGCCCGGCCTGCGGGAGTCGAGGGCGGGCTGGGGCTCGGACGGGGCCGGCGAGGCCGGGGCGGGCACGAGCCAGCGCTGCAGGGGCTCGATGAGGGAGGGGCCCGCGGACAGGGCGAGCGAGGTGCCGAGGAAGCCGCGGCGGGCGAGCATCAGGTCGCTGCGGGAGAACTCGCCGAGCAGGGCGACCGTCTGCGGGCCCGTCCAGGGCAGGTCGACGCCGGAGGAGGCGGGCGACGGGCGGGCGGCGCGCAGGCCGAGGTCCTCGACGGAGACCACGCAGCCAAAGCGCTCGGAGAACAGCTCGGACAGGATGCGCGGGATCGGTTCGCGGGGGTTCTCGCCGTCCAGCCAGCGGCGCACGCGCGAGGTGTCGGTGGAGATGTGGTTGGCGCCGAGCTGGCGTGCCCTGCGGTTCACCTGGCGGGCCAGCTCGCCCTTGGACCAGCCGCTGCGGAGGAACCACGAGCCGAGCAGTTCGTTCGGGCGCTTGTCCCCGCTCGTCCCGCCACCGCCGCTGCCGCCCACTGGAACGCCCCCATCCCTGAGACCACTTGTCGCCGAGTGCGCCAAGCCCTATCAGGATGCCGGTGCACACGGCCTCCCGTCCGCCGGTTCTCACCCTTCGAACGGGTCGGCGACTTGCCTCCGGCATACCCGTGGATGCATGCGCCCCCGGGACTAGCGCACTCACAGTAATGCCGTGATCACCCATCCAGCCACGGCAATCACGGAAACGCCACCATTCGCCACCCCTTCGCATGAACTCGCGAGGGACCCCGCGCGCTTCACTGGTCACTGGGCGGCCGGAAGCGGGCGGAGCGATGCACCCGGGGGCGCATGCCCCTCGGCGTGCCACCCGCTGTGCTTCGAAGCGCCGCCTCGGCCCTGCGGCACCGCGGGCAGGGGGAGCCGTAGCGTTACGTTCCGCTACCGTCTCGTTCCTCGTCGTAACCACCGGCGCGCAGGACCCGTTGGAGGGGGCATGGACTTCACGATCGGCGGCATCCGCGAGATCCGCTCCGGCACGCGCCGGCGCGGCCGTCTGGCGGACTGCACCGCCGTCGCCGAGTTCACCGGGCTGTGGGGCTGGGACGTGGTGCCGGGGGCGCGGGCCGCCTCGGGCGTCTGCTCGTGCGGACACGCCGACTGCACGGCGCCCGGTGCGCACCCCCTCGCCTTCGCGCCGCGGGTGCCGGCCGGGGCCACGCTGGACGAGGTGAGCAAGGCCTGGGCCGGGTTCCCGGGCGCCGCGGTGATGCTGCCGGTCGGCCGGGCGTTCGACGTGCTGGAGGTCTCCGAGGCGGCCGGCCGGCGGGCCCTGGCCCGCCTGGAGCGCATGGGCCTCCCGCTCGGCCCGGTCGCCGTCACCCCGGACGGCCGCGTCCACTTCCTCGTCGCGCCGGGCGCCGCCGCCGGGCTCCCCCGGCTGCTGTACCGCATGGGCTGGGACGATCCCGCCGCGCTGGACCTGCGCGCTTTGGGGCCGGGCGCGTACATCACCGCGCCGCCCTCCGACCGGGGCGGCCTGGGCCCGGTGCGCTGGCTGCGCCCGCCCGCGCCGGACTCGGCGACACGGCCGCCGGCTGCCCGGCTGCTGCTGGGCACGCTGGCCTACGTGGCGCACCGGTCGCGGGCCTGGGCCTGACCGGCCGGCCAGAGACGAAGCGCCCGTCCCCGACTGCACCTCGGAGGCGGGCGCTTCTCGGGCCCTGTGGGAACGACCCCTGCCGAGAGCGGGGGCGGTCAGTCGCCGATCAGCGCGTCCACGAACGCCTCGGGCTCGAACGGGGCGAGATCGTCGGCGCCCTCGCCGAGTCCGATCAGCTTCACCGGGACGCCCAGCTCGCGCTGGACCGCGACGACGATGCCGCCCTTCGCGGTGCCGTCCAGCTTGGTCAGCACGATGCCGGTGATGTCCACGACCTCGGCGAACACCCGCGCCTGCACCAGGCCGTTCTGGCCGGTGGTGGCGTCGAGCACGAGCAGGACCTCGTCCAGCGGCGCGTGCTTCTCCACCACGCGCTTGACCTTGCCCAGCTCGTCCATGAGGCCGGTCTTGGTGTGCAGGCGGCCGGCGGTGTCGATGAGGACGACGTCGACCCCCATCTCCTTGCCCTCCTTGACCGCGTCGAAGGCGACGGAGGCGGGGTCGCCGCCCTCCGGGCCGCGCACGGTGTAGGCGCCGACGCGCTCGCCCCAGGTCTGCAGCTGGTCGGCGGCGGCCGCCCGGAAGGTGTCGGCGGCGCCCAGCACGACGCTGCGGCCGTCGGCGACCAGCACGCGGGCCAGCTTGCCGGTGGTGGTGGTCTTGCCGGTGCCGTTGACGCCGACGACCATCACGATGCCCGGCTTGCGGTCCTCGGGCTCGGTCCTCACCGAGCGGTCGACGTCGGTGCCGACCAGCTTCAGCAGCTCCTCGCGCAGCAGGGCGCGCAGCTCTTCGGGGGTGCGGGTGCCGAGGACCCGCACGCGTTCGCGCAGGCGCTCGACCAGTTCCTGGGTGGGCTGCACGCCGACGTCGGCGGTGAGCAGCGTGTCCTCGATCTCCTCCCAGGTGTCCTCGTCCAGGTGCTCACGGGAGAGCAGCGTGAGCAGGCCCTTGCCGAGGGCGTTCTGCGAGCGGGACAGGCGGGCGCGCAGCCGGACCAGCCGGCCTGCGGTGGGCTCCGGGATCTCGATCTCGGGAGCCTCGACAGCGGGGGGCTCCTCGACGACGACCGCGGGGCCGCCCGGGAGATCCACCTCCTCGATCGTCCGGCGCGGTTCGTCGCGCGGCGTCTCGGCCTCGTCGCCGACGTGCGGCTCGGCCGGGGGCGCGGTGATGTCGGGCGCTGCGGGGGGCGGCGGGGGCAGCGGCTTCCGGCGCCGGCCGCCCACGATCAGCCCGCCGAGCGCGACGAGCACGACCACGGCGATGACTACAGCAAGGATGACGGTTTCCATAACCCGACCAGTATCGGCCATGGGGTTCTCCTCGAGCCCGTTCGCGCCGTCCCCCCGCGGGCGTATTCCCGACCGCACGAGCGCACGGCGGGAGCGCGTGAGCTGCTTCCCGCCCCGGTCGGCGCGAGCATCGGCGTCCTGCTGCCGCGACGGGCGCCGGCCTGGTCGTGGCGTACCGCCTGGACCTGTGCGGGCGCTCGTCGTCGCCGTGGCCGCGCCGGTCGTGTCGTACGGCCCGGCCGGGTCGATCGGCATCGCGGGCGGGCGGGCCGGCGCCCCCGGCATGGCGCTCTCGCGTGCGGTCCTCGGGCAGCGCGGCAACCTGCTGCCGGGTGCGCTGAACCGGTCGCGGCCCTCGTCGGGAGCGGCAGCGGAGTCGTCCGGCCCCGTGAGCGCGGCCCTCTGCCGTCCGGCCGCCGTCTTCGGCGAGCCGTGCCGAGGGGACCTTTCCACGTCGGGCGCCTCGCGCGGCTGGACGCCCCGGGTGCTGCCGGGCCGCGCCGCGTGCCACGCGGTGGGGGCGGGGGCCCGTGCCCCGGACGGGCGGCGCGGGGGCCCGGGGCCGCCCGTCCGCCGCGTGCCCGTACGACACCGCCGCCCCCGGTCCGGGCAGTGGCCGGGCCGGGGGCGGCGGACGGTGCGAGGAGAAGGGCAGCGGGGACTTGGCCCTACTCCTCGGGACTGGGGGGCCTCAGCCCATCTCCTCCAGGGACTTGCCCTTCGTCTCCGTCACGAACTTCATGACGAACGGGACGGAGAGCGCGGCGAAGACCGTGTAGATCACGTAGGTGCCGGCCAGGTTCCAGTCGGCCAGCGACGGGAAGCTCGCGGTGATGGCCCAGTTGGCGATCCACTGGGCGGCGGCGGCCACGCCGAGCGCGGCGGCACGGATCCGGTTCGGGAACATCTCGCCCAGCATGACCCAGACGACCACGCCCCAGGACAGGGCGAAGAAGAGGACGAACACGTGCGCGGCGATCAGGGCGACCCAGCCCGGCGTGCTCGGCAGCTTGCCGTCGACCAGGTCGTGGCTGAACGCCCAGGCCTCCAGCGCGAGACCGACCGCCATGCCGACCGAGCCGATGAGGGCGAGCGGCTTGCGGCCGACGCGGTCCACGAAGATCATCGCGATCACGGTGCCGACGATGTTGATGATCGAGGTCGTGAACGAGTAGAAGAACGAGTCCGTCGGGTCGACGCCGACCGACTGCCACAGCGTCGAGGAGTAGTAGAACGCGACGTTGATGCCGACGAACTGCTGGAAGACCGACAGGCCGATGCCGATCCAGACGATCGGCTTGAAGAAGAAGCCGCCGCCGAGCAGGTCCTTGAAGGAGGACTTCTCCTCGCTCTGCATGGCCGACTCGATCTCGGCGACGCGGGCGTCCAGGTCGGCGTCGCCGCCCTCGACCTCGGCGAGGATCTGCCGGGCGCGCTCGTGCTTGCCGACGGAGATCAGGAAGCGCGGGGACTCGGGGATCGCGAAGGAGAGCAGGCCGTAGAGGACGGCCGGGACGACCATCACGCCGAGCATGACCTGCCAGGCCTCGAGGCCCATCAGCTTGCCGCGCTGGTCGCCGCCGGCGGCGTTCAGCAGGCCCCAGTTGACCAGCTGCGAGACGGCGATGCCGACGACGATCGCGGCCTGCTGGAAGGAGCCGAGGCGGCCGCGGTAGGCGGGCGGTGCGACCTCGGCGATGTAGGCCGGGCCGATGACGGAGGCCATGCCGATGGCGAAGCCGCCGACGACGCGCCACAGGGCGAGGTCCCACAGCGTGAACGGCATCGCGGAGCCGACGGCGCTGACGGTGAAGAGGACGGCGGCGATCTGCATGCAGCGGATGCGCCCGATCCGGTCGGCTATGCGGCCGGCGGTGGCGGCGCCGACGGCGCAGCCGATCAGGGCGATCGCGATGACCTGGGCGAGGGCGGCGGAGCCGATGTCGTAGCGGTCGCGGACGGCCTCGACGGCGCCGTTGATCACGGAGCTGTCGTAGCCGAAGAGGAAACCGCCCATGGCGGCAGCCGCCGCGATGAAGATGACGTGCCCGAGGTGTTCGGGATGAGTCGTCCTGGTCCCTGGCTGTGGCGCCTGCGCTGTGCTGGTCACGTGTATCTCCTCGGGCCACGGCAACGCTGCCGTGTGGGGGGCGAGTCCTTCCAGGTGAGACCTGAAGGTAAAAGCAACGTTGCAGAGACTATGCCTTCAAGTAACGAAGTCAATACCCCGAGGACTGTGAGTTTTTTTGTATACAACAGCACTCCGTGTTCATTTCTTGAACGCAGAGTAAGTGGATCTTGGAAGGGGCGCTAGCGAAGGCGCTGGGAGACGACTTTGGAGACGCCGTCGCCCTGCATGGAGACGCCGTAGAGCGCGTCGGCGACCTCCATCGTGCGCTTCTGGTGCGTGATGACGATCAGCTGAGAGCTCTCCCGCAGCTCCTGCATGATCCGGATCAGCCGCTGCAGGTTGGTGTCGTCCAGCGCCGCCTCGACCTCGTCCATCACGTAGAACGGGCTCGGCCGGGCCTTGAAGATCGACACCAGCAGCGCCACGGCCGTCAGCGACCGCTCACCGCCCGACAGCAGCGACAGCCGCTTGACCTTCTTCCCCGGCGGCCGCGCCTCCACGTCCACGCCCGTGGTGAGCATGTCGTCCGGGTCGGTCAGCACCAGACGGCCCTCACCGCCGGGGAACAGCCGGCTGAAGACGCCCTCGAACTCGCGGGCGGTGTCCCGGTAGGCCTCGGTGAACACCTGCTCGACGCGCTCGTCGACCTCCTTCACGACCTGGAGCAGGTCGGCGCGGGTCTTCTTCAGGTCCTCCAGCTGCTCGCTGAGGAACTGGTGCCGCTCCTCCAGCGCCGCGAACTCCTCCAGAGCCAGCGGGTTGACCTTGCCCAGCTGCTGGTACGCCCGCTCGGCGGCCCGGAGCCGCTTCTCCTGCTCGGCCCGGACGAACGGACGCGGCTGGTTGCGGGGATGACCGGGGTCGTCCGGGAGCCGCTCGCCGTCGGCGGGGGGCGCGGGCGGCACGAGGCGGTGCGGCCCGTACTCGGCCACCAGTCCCTCCGGCTCGACACCCAGCTCCTCCAGCGCCCTGGTCTCCAGCTGCTCGATCCGCAGCCGCTTCTCGGCGCCGAGCACCTCACCGCGGTGCACGGAATCCGTCAAGGCGTCGAGTTCCGCCTTCAGTTCGCGTCCCGCGGTGCGCGCGGCGGCCAGCTCCTGCTCCCGCCGGGCCTTGGCCGCCTCGGCGGCGGCACGCTCCTGCTCGGCGCGGGCCAGGGACACCTCGACGTGCGCGAGGAGCTGGCGGGCGCCGGAGGCGACGGCCGCCGCGACGGACGCCTCGTGCCGCAGCCGGGCCCGGCGCTCCTCGGCACGCGCGCGTGCCTCGCGTTCCGCGCGGGCCGCCCGGTCGAGCGCGTCGGCGCGCCCGGCGAGCCCTTTGACCCGCTCCTCGTGGGTACGGACCTGGAGGCGGGCCTCCATCTCGGTCTGCCGGGCGTTGGCGCCGTCGGCGGCGAGCCGGTCCCGCACGGAGGTGTCCGGTTCCTCCTCCACCGGCATCTCCTCGGCGACCGCCAGCCGTTCGGCCAGCTCCTCGGCCTCCCGTACGGCCTTGTCCAGCGCCTCCTGCGCCCGCGCGGCCGCCGCGGCCGACCGCTCCGCCTCCCCGGCCGCCCCGCGCGCCTGCCCGGCCAGCCGCCCGAGCTGCTGGGCCACGGCCGACTTCTCCCGGTCGGCGGCCCGCCGCCGCTCCCCCAGCTCCTCCACCAGGGCCGCCGCCTCGGCCCGCCGCTCGGCCGCGACGCGCTGCTCCTCGGCCAGCTCCGCGCACCGCCCCGCCAGTTCGGTCAGCTCGGCGGCGGCCTCGTCCACGCAGGCCTGCACCTCCAGCAGGCTGGGCGCCCCCGCCGAGCCGCCGTGCGCGAAGTGCGCCCCGAGCAGGTCCCCCTCGGCGGTCACGGCGGTCAGCTCCGGGTGGGCGTAGACCAGGTCCTCGGCGTCCTCCAGCGTCGCGACGACCGCGATGCCGCGCAGCAGCCGGCGCACCGCGGGCATGAGCTCGGCGGGGCCGCGGACCAGGTCGGCGGCGAGGAGGGGGAGACCGGCCGGGCGGTCGTCCGCGGAGCCGGCGCGGCCGGCCGGGCCGTCCTCCGTGTCCCTCGTCGGGACGTCCTCCGGGGCGCCCGCCAGGAGCAGTGCCGCCCGGCCGCCGTCCTGCTTGCGCAGGAGCCTGATCGCCTCGGCCGCCGAGGCGGGGCTGGTCACGGCGATCGCGTCCGCCGCCGCGCCGAAGGCCGCGGCCAGCGCAATCTCGTAGCCCGGGGTGACCGTCAGCAGCTCGGCGGCCGGTCCCAGCACGCCCGTCAGCCGTTCCCGGGCGCCCAGCAGCGTGCCGGTGCCGTCCTTGCGGCGCAGACCCATGGCCAGCGCTTCACGGCGGGCCTGGGTCGCGGCGCGCCGGCGTTCGGCCGCGGTCGCCGCCTCGCGGGCCGCGGCGAGGGCGGTCTCGGCCTCGGCGAGCTGCCGCCTGGCCGCCTCGTGTCGCTCGGCCAGCTCCGTGTCACCCGCCTCCAGGCCGTCGACCTCGGCCTTCAGCGCCTCGTACTCCTCCTGGGCGCGCGCCGCGCGTTCCCGCGCCTCGTCGCGGGCCGCGGCCAGGCGGTCGATCTCGGCCTGGGCGGCGGCGGCGCGCGAGCGGGCCGCGCCGACCTGTCCGGACAGCCGGGCCAGGCCCTCGCGGCGGTCGGCGATGGCACGGGCGGCGTCCTTGAGCCTGCGCTCCTCCTGAGCCAGCTCCCGCTCCAGTTCGGCGCGGTGGGTGACCGTGTCGTCCAGCGCCCGCCGGGCCGCCTCCAGGGCAGCCGCCAGCTCGGCCTCCTGCTCGCGGATGCGGGCGGCCTCGCGCTCCAGGTCCTCGGGGTCCCGGCCGCGCCGCTCCTCCAGGGGCGCGGAGGTGGCGCTCTTGACCCGGGCCTCGGCCAGCGAGACGGTGCCGCGCACCCGCTCGGCCAGCTGGGACAGCTCGTACCAGGTCTGCTGGGCGCGCTGGAGCCGTGGCGTGAGCCGCCGCACCTCGTCCTCCAGCCGGGCCTCGCGGTGCAGGGCCTTCTTCAGCTCCTGCTCGGCGGCCTCCCGGCGCTCCTTCAGAGCCGCCTCGTCGGCGATCTCGGCCTGGAGGGCTTCCCGCAGCTGTACGAGGTCGTCGGCGAGCAGCCGCAGCCGGGCGTCCCGGAGGTCGGCCTGGATGACGGCGGCCCTGCGTGCGACCGCCGCCTGGCGGCCGAGGGGTTTGAGCTGGCGGCGCAGCTCGTCCGTCAGGTCCTGCACGCGCGCGAGGTTGGCCTGCATCGCGTCCAGCTTGCGCAGGGCCTTCTCCTTGCGCCTGCGGTGCTTGAGGATTCCGGCCGCCTCCTCGATGAAGGCGCGCCGGCCCATGGGGTCGGCGTGCAGGACGGAGTCGAGCTGCCCCTGGCCGACGATGACGTGCATCTCGCGGCCGATGCCGGAGTCGGAGAGGAGTTCCTGGATGTCCAGGAGGCGGCAGGTGTCGCCGTTGATCTGGTACTCGCTGCCGCCGTTGCGGAACATGGTCCGGGTGATGGTGACCTCGGCGTACTCGATGGGCAGGGCCCCGTCGGAGTTGTCGATGGTCAAGGACACCTCGGCGCGGCCGAGCGGGGGCCGCCCGGTGGTGCCGGCGAAGATGACATCCTCCATCTTGCCGCCGCGCAGCGTCTTGGCGCCCTGTTCGCCCATGACCCAGCTGAGCGCGTCCACGACGTTGGACTTGCCCGAGCCGTTCGGTCCGACGACGCACGTGATCCCCGGCTCGAAGCGGAGGGTGGTCGCCGAGGCGAACGACTTGAATCCGCGGAGGGTCAGGGCCTTGAGGTGCACGCCGCTGGACTCTACCTTTCGCCGCTGTCTCGCTCCATGAACCGCCGCGGCCGCGCGGTTTCGCCGGGGGACGCGCAGGGCAGACCAGATGTTGAAGGCAGTGAAAGGATGCGCGGGGGAAAGAAAAGAGGCGGGGGGAAGAAAAGAAGGGACGCCGAAGCGTCCCTTGCAGCTCTGACGGCCGGGTTCACAGCCGTCGATCAACTGAGTGGTTGATACGGGCAGCCCGATCGCGGCGACTGCTGCTGTGGAGCGATGCGGCGATCAGGTGAGCGCAGGCTCCGCCTGGTGTGCGTCGATGCTCTCCATGATCCTGTCCTGAGAGGCGGCAGCCGTCAGCGCTTCGTTCTCCGCCTGGATCCTTACGAGCTCGGACTCCAGGTCCTGGACGCGCTGCTGCAGCCGTCGCATCTCGGCGAGGAGTCGCGGGTCGGAGCCGCCGACGTAACCGAGAAGCGCCTTTGCCATGATGGATGGTCCTCCACACTGAGTGACCGACCGATGCGGTTGGGTCGTGAGGGATTCGCACCCGCGGTGCTTGGCACATCCGGGTGTTGCTCTGGTGCTGCTCCATGCCAAACAGCTAAGGTGCGCGGGGCTTTCAGCGTCTCACCAAAAAGTTTGACGGTCAACACGATCACGCCCTGTATTGGGGGGCGAACCGGGGCGCGCGGCCGTGGAAGCGGCGGCGCTGCGACTCCTCCGGGCCCTCGGGGCGGGACGTCCAGCTGTACCAGCGGAGCCTGCCACGCCGGGCCCGTGTTGGCAACCACCAGGCCGTTTCCGCTCCCGCATGTGCCCGCGGCAGTTCACGGCGGGCCGGTCCGCGGGGCGCCGCCCGGCGGACTCAGCGGACGGCGAAGCCGTCGTAGCCACCCCGGGGTGTGTCCCAGATCTCGGTGACTCCGTCGACATGGCCGGGCGTGTCGTCGCCGCGGAGCCAGTCCAGCAGTCCCTCGCAGCCCTCCCGCGGCCCCTCCGCGACCACCTGCACCCGCCCGTCGGCCAGATTGAGAGCAAAACCACTCAGCCCGCCGATCTCCAGCGCCTTGGCACGCGTGAACCAGCGGAAACCCACACCTTGCACATGTCCGCGGACCCAGGCGACCAGCCGTACTTCCTCGCTCATGGGTGCAACCTAACCGGCCGGCACCGCTCGGGACACGCCGTCCTCCGGCGTCATGCGGTACCGTCCCGACCCAATGAATCGCTTCTGAAACTCACTCGTTCGAGTGAGTCGAGTCGACCAGAGGGCGCCGCTCACCGAGGAGTCGCCGGCGGAGCACCCGCCGTGCGGGCGCCGGTCGACCGCGAGCACGAGGAGAGGGCAAGGACATGGGACGCCACCGACGCTCCGCCGCCGGCCGCGCCGCCACGGGCCGCGCCGCGGAGGCCGCGTACACGCAGCGCTCCGTCACCGAGGGGGACGGCCCCGGACACTCCTCCGCGACCCCGTCCGCGGACCGGCGGCAGATACCCATGGGCACAGCGCCCTACCTGAACCCCGAGGCCTACGCCGAGGCCACGGCCAGGGCCCAGGCCTACCTGTTCGAGGCCGGGACCGGCCCGGCGCCGGCCGCGCCGCCGTCCCCTTCCGGTCCCGTCCCCGGCGGCTCCCCGGCCGACTGGCCGGGCGACGACGCACCGGCCGGCGCCCCGTCCGGCGGCCAGCGGCACCGGAAGAAGGCCAAGACCGGGCGGCCGGTGCGCGCAGGACTGCTCGGCGCGTCCGCGGCCGTCGCCTTCGGCACGGTCGCCGTGGCCACCGGAGTGGTACCGGGCCTGGACCAGTACCGGCTCGGCGGCGGTGCGCACACCTCCGGCGGGGAACGGGTGCAGGCCGCCGACCTGCCCGGCAACGCGGCCACCGAGCAGGGCGGCACGTCGGGCAGCGCCGACAGCCCGGAGGGCGGCATACCCGGCCGCGGCACCGGACCCACCCGGTCCCCGGGCTCCGCCGCCTCCGCCGGCCCCTCGGCATCGGCATCGGCGTCCGCCTCGCCCTCGGCCTCCCCCTCCCCGTCGAAGCCGGCCCCCTCCGACCCGGCACCGTCGAAGCCCGCCACCCGCAAGCCGGCGGGGAAGACCGCGCCGTCCGCGCACTCCAGGCCGGCGGGGTCGAAGACCACCCCGTCGCGCTCGGCGTCCAAGGCGCCGGCCTCCGCACCGGTGACGGTGTCGGAGGAGACCGCCGCCGAGGCGGAGGTGCTGAGGCTCGTCAACGAGGAACGCGCCAAGGCCGGCCTCCGACCGCTGGCGGCGAACTCCTCCCTGACCCGGCTGGCCGAGGCGTTCAGCGACGACATGGCCGCGCGGGGCTTCTTCGACCACACCGACCCGGACGGCAGAACGCCCTGGGACCGTGCCGCGGCGGCCGGCGTCACCGACCTCGGCGGCGAGAACATAGCCCGCGGCCAGGCCACCGCGGCGGCCGTGGTGGCGGCCTGGATGGACAGCCCCGGCCACCGCGCGAACATCCTGAACCCCGACTTCAAGACCCTCGGCGTCGGCGTCCACTTCGGCCCGGGCGGACCCTGGTGGACGCAGGACTTCGGCTACTGAGACAACCGCAGCTCAGAGACCTGAAACCCTTCCTGGGCCGTCTCGGGGCCGTCGTCGGCAGACTCGTCCTCCCGGAAGACGCGATCGACGGCGGCCCGGGTCCGGGCCCGGGTCTCACTCGACGGCATCAGGCGCGCGTATGTGCGCAGCGTGAAGCCGGGTTCGTGGTGGCCCAGGTACTCACTGAGCGCCTTGATGCTCTCCCCCGCGTCCAGGAGCACCGAGGCATAGAAGTGCCTCAGCGCATGCATGCCGTTGTCCCGCCGGGTCTCGACACCCGCGGCCTGTGGCGCCGGCCGCCATACGCGGTCGTTGCAGCGGTTCCGGTCGAGGGCCAGGCCCATGGAACCGGTGAAGAGCAGCGACACCGTGACCGGAGGACCGTCGAGCGTCTTCCACGGCAAGGTGACTGCGGCGACGTCCACGAGAGCCCGGTAGCTCTCCGGCAAGGCAGCGCGAACCGCCATGACCCACGTGACGGGCTTGATCGTTCGCGGCGTTAGCATCCCCCGATGGGTAACTCCGGGTGTCCGTGCATCCTGTGCACGCAGTCGTCGAACGAAGCGTCGTGGAATCACCGAGACCGGACTGTGGCCGCTGGCACAAGGGACTACGGCTGGCATGTGCTGGGAGTCCACGCCGGCAGCGAAGCCCCAGCTGGGTGGGCCTACTCCATAGGCATGTGGCACACGCTGCGCAGCCCGGAAGTGTGCATCTTCGGGCTGGACGTCGACGTCATGATGCCCCTGGTCAGTGATGCGGGCGATGCCGTGCGCAGCGGGCCTCCGCTCGTGCCTGACCAGCGCCGGAACGACATCTACGACAATCACTCCGCTGTCATCCGGCCCGTTCACGAGAGCTGGTGCCACGACTTCTTCGGCGCGGGGCTGGACTTCTACCAGGTTTCATCACTGCCCATGGCACAGCTCTTCTGGCCCGACCGGGAAGGTCGCTTTCCATGGGAAGACGATGCGGCTGACTACTGTCGAGAGAATCAACCCCTGCTGTGGATCCCCAAGTCAGATACCGCCGGTCCATGGGGAAGTGTCTGAGGGCCCGTGGACCCCATGTACAGCAGGGAAGTACAGCAACCAGAACGACGGCGTGGAGCCCCCGACCATGAACCCGGTCGGGGGCCTTCCTCACGGCTCACCGGGTGCGCGGAAGAACACGTCCTCACCGGGCGGCCCGCCACTGACGAGGTGACGATGACCGGCCACGGCCGTGACCGAGCGCTCAGCCGGCCGCTCCAGCAGCTCGGACCTGCCCAGGGGCGCCCGGGGCCGGGCTTCGGGCGGTCCGGTCTCGGCGGAGGTCCAGCCTGTGGAAGACCTTGTCGTAGCGGCGGTCCCCGACGGCGACGAAGTCGGGGAGGCGGCCGTGCTCGGCGAAGCCCAGTGACCGGTAGAGGCGCAGGGCGCGGGCGTTGTCGCCGCGGGCGTCCAGGGTGAGGACCTCGACGCCCGCCCGCCGGGCGTCGGCGATCAGGGCGGTGGTCAGGGCCCGGCCGATGCCACGCCCCTGGGCGGCGGCGTCCACCGCGATCTTCTCCGGATCGGCGTGCGGTCGGTGGGTCGGGCGGGTGTAGCGCAGCCGGTACCCCAGTCCGGCCGGCCGGCGGTCGAGGCAGGCGGCGCGCAGGGCCCCTCCCCGGTCCGCGCCGCACTCGTGACGCGGTCGAGGAGCTCCGTCACTTCCGCCCGCGTGGGGCGGTTCCACCCAGCCGAGCGCGGCGCCTGCGCGGACCTGGCCGGCGAGGATCCGGTGGGCGGACTCGGCGAAGCCGGCCGCGAGCTCGGGGTCGGACGACAGCTGGGCCGCGTCCAGGACGGCCGGCGCGGCCGCCGTGCCGCCGGTCGTGATCGCATGCACAGCCGGAGCCTGCCCGGACGCTCGTCCCCGGAGTGGCTTACCAGCAGTCAGCGCGAACTCTGGGTCAGCGCTGCACTCGCGTACGCTTGTGGTATGAGCGCCATCACCGAGGGCGACGAAGACCTCGCCTACAACGTCTTCGCCAAGGCGTGCCCGTCGCGCGGCACGCTGGAGCACGTCACGGGCCGCTGGGGCGGGCTCACGCTCGGCGCGCTGTACGAGGGCTCGCTGCGCTTCAACGAACTGCGCCGCCGCGTCGACGGGGTGAGCGAGAAGATGCTGTCGCAGACGCTGCACGCGCTGGAGCGGGACGGGCTGGTGCACCGGGAGGCCCAGCCGACGAACCCGCCCCGCGTGGACTACGAGCTGACGCCCCTGGGCCGCCGGGTCGCCGAGCGGCTGCTCGCGCTCATCGACTGCGTCGAGGGCGCGATGGACGAGGTGCTGGCGGCACGCGCGGCCTACGACGGCCGGCGGCCGGCGTAGCCCGCACGGCGGGCGCGGGCACGGGGCGTCAGCGGGTGGCGGGGCGCGGCGCCCGCTGGCACCTGGGGCAGAAGTAGCTGGACCGGTTCATCCACGGACGGCGGCGCAGGGGCGTGCCGCAGCGGCGGCAGGGCCGGCCCTCGCGGCCGTAGGCGTCCAGGGAGCGGTCGAAGTAGCCCGACTCGCCGTTGACGTTGACGTACAGGCTGTCGAAGCTGGTGCCGCCGACGGCCAGGGCCGCGTTCATCACGTCCCGGATGTGGCCGAGCAGCTCCGCGGTGACCGGGCGGGTGAAGCCGGCCGTGGGGCGCTCGTAGTGGATGCGGGCGCGCCACAGGGCCTCGTCGGCGTAGATGTTGCCGACTCCGCTGATCAGCGACTGGTCCAGCAGGGCCCGTTTGACGGTGGTCCGCTTGCGGCGCAGCGCCCGGTGGAACGCCTCGTCGTCGAAGAGCGGGTCCAAGGGGTCGCGGGCGATGTGCGCGATGACGCCGGGCAGCCCGTCGGGGGTGTTGTCGTGCAGCGACAGCCCGCCGAAGGTGCGCTGGTCGACGAAGCGGAGCTCGGTGCCGAGCGAGTCGGCGAACCGGACGCGGACGCGCAGGTGCTTCTCGTCCGGCGCGTCGTGCGGCTGGACCAGGAGCTGACCGCTCATGCCGAGGTGTGCGAGGACCGACTGGTTCGTCTCCTCCAGCGGCAGCCACAGGTACTTGCCGCGCCGGCGCGGCACGCCGATGTGGTGGCCCTTGAGCCGGTGCGCGAAGTCGTCGGGTCCGGCCGGGTGCCGGCGCACGGCGCGCGGATGCAGCACCTCGGTCTCGGCGACGGTGCGGTGGGCGACCCAGCGTTCCAGGCCACGCCGGACGACCTCTACTTCGGGAAGCTCGGGCACGGCTCTCCTCAGGCGGATCTGCGGTCAGCGGCAGCGTAACGCCCGGCGGCCGGAGGCTGTCGGCCGGGCGGGCCTCCGGCCGCCGGCGCAGGCGCGGAGACGCACCGAGCGCCCGCCCCGCTCGGGCGGGACGGGCGCTCGCAACTGCTCGGATGTGCTCCGTCAGGCGGTCGCGGACGACGTGTCGCCGTCCCGGACGGCTTCCCGGACGGCCTCCTTGGCCTCCTTCGCCGCCTTGGCGCGCTCGTCCGCCGCGGCCCGGATGGACCGCCAGGCGGACTCGGCGGCCTGCTGCTCCGCCTCCTTCTTGCTGCGGCCGGTGCCGGTGCCGTACGAGACGCCTCCGACGCGGGCGGCAGCAGTGAAGGTCTTCTCGTGGTCGGGGCCGGTCTCCGTGACCAGGTACTCGGGCACGCCGAGCCCCTCGATCGCGGTCAGCTCCTGGAGGGACGTCTTCCAGTCCAGGCCGGCGCCCAGGTTGGAGGACTTCTCGATCAGCGGGTCGAAGAGCCGGTGCACCAGCTCGGACGCCGCTTCGAGGCCCTGGTCGAGATAGACCGCGCCGATCACCGCTTCGAGGGTGTCGGCGAGGATGGACGCCTTGTCCCGGCCGCCCGTGCCCTCTTCACCACGGCCGAGCCGGATGAAGGCGCCCAGGTCGAGGCCGCGGCCGACCTCCGCCAGCGCACGCGAGTTGACCACCGCGGCCCGCAGCTTGGCCAGCTGGCCTTCGGGCAGGTCGGGGTGGGTGCGGTACAGCGTGTCCGTGACGACGAGGCCGAGCACGGAGTCCCCGAGGAACTCCAGCCGCTCGTTCGTCGGCAGGCCGCCGTTCTCGTACGCGTAGGAACGGTGGGTCAGCGCTCGCACCAGAAGGGCGGACTCGACCTGATAGCCGAGCCGCCCTTCCAGAAGCGCGTGGGACGAGGCCTGGTTGTCCACTTTCGTCTTGGCGGACGCGTCCGCCCCGGTGTCCTTCTTCGGACTGGACACAGTGCCTCTCACCAGCCCGCTCAGACTTCGAGGACCTGGCGCTTGTTGTAGGTGCCGCAAGACGGGCACGCGATGTGCTGCTGCTTGGGCTCGTGGCAGCGCTCGCACGCAACCAGGGTGGGGACCGCAGCCTTCCACTGCGACCGGCGGTGGCGCGTGTTGCTGCGCGACATCTTCCGCTTCGGAACAGCCACGGCTACTTCTCCTGCTTCTCGTCGACGCGCGCTGATCGAGTCGCGTCGCCGCTCATCTCGTCCTTCTCGCCGTCCGTCGTCGAACCGGCGAGTCCCTGCAAAGCCGCCCAACGGATGTCGACGGCGTCGTGGTGGTGGTCCGGGTCGTCCGCGAGCCGTGCTCCGCACTCGGAGCACAGGCCCGGGCAGTCGTCCTGGCACACCGGCTGCATCGGCAGTGCGAGCACCACCGCATCGCGCAGCAGAGGTTCGAGGTCGATCAGACCGTCCTCGATGAAGAGCCTGTCCTCGTCGTCCTCGGCGTCGTCGCCCGGTTCCGCTCTCACACGGCCCCGGTCGTCGGCGTCAGGGTACGAGAACATCTCCTGGAAGTCCGCTTCGAGCTCCAGCTCGACCGGCTCCAGACACCTTACGCACTCCCCCTCGGCCGCTGCACGGGCGGTGCCGGTGACGAGCACCCCTTCCATGACCGACTCGAGCCGGAGTTCGAGTTCCACCGGGGCGCCTTCCGGCACTCCGATGACCCCCTGGATGCCGAGATCCCTGGGGGCGTCGATCTCGCGGGTCAGGCGCTGCAGCGCGCCAGGACGCCGACCCAGCTCGTGCGTGTCGATCACGAGGGGGTTGCGGTGGTCGAGGCGGGCGTTGGAAGCCATTCCTGCTTTCGATCTGCGAACTCGGAGGGACGCCGCCCGCAGGTGTTCCGGGCAGCGGTGATCGCGGGCATAGGCGCGACCGAACAGCCAGGATACTGGACCTTTCGCTCAGGGCCCAATCCGGTGCACCGCTACAGGCCCCGGCCCTGTTCGTAGGCCCTCAGCTGCTCGGGGCTGATCATGCCGGTGTCGAAGAGGCTGGTCTCGTCCAGGGCGTAGTCCTGCTGGTGCCCGCCCTGGGGCTGCTGGGGCTGCTGGGCCTGCTGCGGGTCGTAGCCGGACTGCGCAGGGTCGTAGGAGCCCTGGTAGGAGGCGTCGGCCGGCGGGGCGTAGCCGGGTGCGGCGTAGGGGTCGGCCTGCCGGTAGCCGTACGGGTCCTGCTGCGGTGCGTAGTCCTGCTGCTGCCCGAAGCCCGCGTAGGGGTCCGGCTGCTGCGGATAGCCGTATCCGGGCTGCGGCTCGTACGACGGTTCCGGCCGCCGCTGGGCCGCTCGCTCGCTCCCGGCCAGGGCGGCGCGGTCGCTGTCGGCGAGGGCCGCCAGGTCGGCGAGGTAGTCGGCGTCGCTGGAGTGCTGGAAGGTCGTGGTGTCGTCGGCGAGGGCGCCGAGGTCGTCGGTGGCGATCCGGCCGTGCAGCTTCTGCCGGCCGCGGCCGACGGCCTCCAGGGTCTTGGCGAGGACCGCCTCGAAGGCGCCGAGCTTGGCGTCCACGTAGGCGTCGGCGTCGCGGCGCAGGGTCTCGGGGTCGTGGCTGCGCTCGGGGGCGTCCTCGTCCTCGTAGCCGTTCTCGTCCAGGCCGGGACCGGTGCCGAGCAGCTTCTCGCGGCCCCGGCCGACCGAGCCGAGGGTCTTGGTGAGGACGACCTCGAAGTTGGCGAGCTTGGAGTCGACGTAGTCGTCGGCCTCGGCGCGGATCTCCTCGGCCTCCTTGCGGGCCTCGGCGAGGATGCGGTCGGCCTCGGCCTGGGAGCGGCGGGCGATCTCGGTGTCGGAGATCAGCGAGCCGCGCTCGGCGTGCGCGTTCTCGATGATGCGCTCGGCTTCCAGCCGGGCCTGCTCGACCATCTGCTCACGGTCGCCGATCAGCTCCTGTGCCTGCGCGAGGGAGTCGGGGAGCGCCTGGCGCACCTCCTCCAGCATCGCGAGCAGCTCGGCGCGGTTGATCACGCACGAGGCCGACATGGGCATGGCCCGGGCGCCGGCGACCGCGGAGACGATCTCGTCGAGCTTCTTCTGCACGTCCACCTGTGCTCGCCACTCTCTACAGCCGGGTTGGAGACGGACGGGACGACTGTAGCCCCATCAGCCCTCGGCGAGACGTGCGTTGAGCGCGTCGAGCACCTGCGGGGGCACGAGGTGGGAGACGTCGCCGCCCCAGGCCGCGACCTCCTTGACGAGGGAGGAGGAGAGGAAGCTGTAGGTGGGGTTGGTGGGGACGAAGAGCGTCTCGACGCCGGTGAGGCCGTTGTTCATCTGGGCCATCTGCAGCTCGTAGTCGAAGTCGCTGACGGCGCGCAGCCCCTTGACGATGGCGGGGATGTCGCGCTCCTTGCAGAAGTCGACGAGGAGGCCGTGGAAGGACTCCACGCGGACGTTGGCGTACTCGGTGGTGACCGCGCGGATCAGCTCGATCCGCTCCTCGATCCCGAACAGGCCCTTCTTGGACTTGTTGATCATCACCGCGACGTAGACCTCGTCGTACAGCCGGGAGGCCCGGGCGATGATGTCGAGGTGTCCGTTGGTGATCGGGTCGAACGACCCGGGACAGACGGCGCGGCGCACTTGTGATCCCTCGCTCTCCGGTCCGGTCATCGTGCGTCTTCGCACGTAGAGGCGGCGCGACCGTACCAAAACGTTCCCTCGCCGTAACGACGGGACCGGATCGCGTCGAAGCCGTCCGGCCAGCGGAAGGCGCCGCCTCTGGTGCTGCGCTCCACGGTGACGAGGGCTTCTTCGGCGAGCCAGCCCTCCGAGCGGAGTGTGAGCAGAATCTCCCGGAGATCGTCGTCCGCGACGGCGTACGGCGGGTCGAGGAAGACCAGGTCGTACGGCTCGCCGGGGGGCGCGGTGCGGACGACCTGCTCCGCCTTGCCCGCCCTCACCTCGGCGCCGGGCAGGCCGAGGTTCCGCACGTTCTCCCGGACGGTCCGCGCCGCCCGGGCGTCCGCCTCGACCAGGAGGGCGTGGCCCGCGCCCCGGGACAGGGCCTCCAGGCCCACGGCTCCCGAGCCGGCGTACAGGTCCAGGACCCGTTCGCCGTCGAGGGGGCCGCCGAGGAGGGACTGCCAGGTGGAGAAGAGGGCCTCGCGTGCGCGGTCGGACGTGGGCCGGGTTCCGGTGCCGGGCGGTACCGAGAGGCGACGGCCGCCTGCGCTGCCGGCGATCACGCGGGTCATCTTCAGTCCTCGTTCGGGGGTGGTTACGGATTCAGTGTGGCAGCAGGTCCGCCGCGCCGGCTCGCGCCCGCGCGCGGGGTGGCCCCGCCCGGCCCGGGGACCGGCCCCGGGCGGGCGCGCCTCACCCCTTCTCCAGGTACTGCTCCCGCTCCTCGTCGAGCAGGGCGTCCAGGGCCGTGCGCAGGGCCGGGAGGCCGGTCAGCTCGGGGTCCGCCGCCACGACCGCCGCCGCCTCCGCACGCGCCTCGGCGATGACCTCCTCGTCCTCGATGACCGCGAGGACGCGGAGGCTGGAGCGGGCGCCGGACTGGGCCTGCCCGAGGACGTCGCCCTCCCGGCGCTGTTCGAGGTCGATGCGGGAGAGCTCGAAGCCGTCGAGGGTGGCGGCCACCGCGTTCAGGCGCCGGCGCGCCGGGCCGGCCTCGGGCGTCTCGGTGACCAGCAGGCACAGGCCGGGGGCGGAGCCGCGGCCGACCCGGCCGCGCAGCTGGTGGAGCTGGGAGACGCCGAAGCGGTCCGCGTCCATGATGACCATGGCCGTGGCGTTGGGGACGTTGACGCCGACCTCGATGACGGTGGTGGCGACCAGGACGTCCGTCTCGCCGGCCGCGAAGCGGCGCATCACGGCGTCCTTGTCGTCGGGGTGCATCCGGCCGTGGAGGACCTCGACGCGCAGGCCCCGCAGGGGGCCGCGGGTCAGCTGGTCCGCCACCTCCAGGACGGCGAGCGGCGGGCGCCGGTCGGCCTCGTCGTCGGGGGGCGTCTTCCCGGCCGCCTTCTTCCGGTCGTTCCCCTCGTCGGCGTCGTCGCCGATGCGGGGGCAGACGACGTACGCCTGGTGGCCGTTCGCCACCTCCTCGCGGACCCGTTCCCAGGCGCGGGCAAGGAAGTGGGGCTTGTCGGCGGCGGGGACGACGTGGGTGGCGATCGGGGAGCGGCCGGCCGGGAGCTGGTCCAGGACCGAGGTCTCCAGATCGCCGAAGACGGTCATGGCGACGGTGCGCGGGATGGGGGTGGCCGTCATGACGAGGAGGTGCGGGGGCTGTCTGCCCTTGCCGCGCAGGGCGTCGCGCTGTTCCACGCCGAAGCGGTGCTGCTCGTCGACCACGACCAGGCCGAGGTCGTGGAAGCGGACCTTGTCCTCGATGAGGGCGTGGGTGCCGATGACGATGCCGGCCTCGCCGGTGGCCAGGTCGAGCAGCGCCTGGCGGCGGGCCGCCGTGCCCATGGAGCCGGTGAGCAGGACGACCTTGGTGGCGTGCTCGGCCCCGCCGAGCATGCCGGGCTCGGCCAGGTCGCCCATCATCTCGGTGATCGAGCGGTGGTGCTGCTGGGCGAGGACCTCGGTGGGCGCGAGGAGGGCCGCCTGTCCGCCCGCGTCGACCACGGCGAGCATGGCGCGGAGGGCGACCAGCGTCTTGCCGGAGCCGACCTCGCCCTGCAGCAGGCGGTGCATGGGGTGCTCGGTCGCCAGGTCGTCGAAGATCTCGCGGGAGACCTTCCGCTGCCCCTCGGTGAGGGTGAAGGGCAGGCGGTCGTCGAACGCCGCGAGGATGCCGTCCGGCCGGGGGATGCGCGCGACGGCCGGGAGCTGGCTGTCGGCGTGCCGGCGGCGGGCCAGGGCGACCTGGAGGACGAAGGCCTCGTCCCACTTCAGGCGGGCGCGGGCGTCGGCGACGTCGGCCCTGGTGTGCGGGCGGTGGATCTTGAGCAGGGCCTCGGGCAGGGGCAGCAGGCCGCGGCCCTCGCGGAGGGAGGCGGGCAGCGGGTCGGCGGCCTCCCGCGCGCTGGGGAGGACCGTCTGCACCGCCTTGCCGATCTTCCAGGACTCCAGCTTGGCGGTGGCCGGGTAGAGCGGGATCAGGGCGCCGGCCCAGGTCTCGACCGTCTCCTCGCCGTCGCCGCGGAGGAGCTCGTAGGCGGGGTGCGCGAGTTGCAGGCGCCGGTTGAAGACGGAGACCTTGCCGGCGAACATCGCGCGGGTGCCCGGCAGGAGTTCCTTGTGCGGTTTGTGCACGCCGTTGCCGAAGAAGACCAGCTGCAGCCGGCCGCTGCCGTCGGTGATCGTGACCTCCAGGCGCTGGCCCTTGCCGCGCGGGGCCCTGGCCGAGGCGAAGGTGTGCAGGCGGGCGTCGGCGACCTGGGCGACCACCGTGACGTGCTCGTCCATGGGGAGGTCCGCCAGGTGGGTGAGCTGGCCGCGCTCCTCGTATCTGCGCGGGTAGTGGTGGAGGAGGTCGCCGACGGTGTGCAGGCCGAGGTGCTCGGCCATCACCTTGGCGGTGGCGGGGCCGAGCACTGACTTCAGGGGCTGCTTCAGTGGTTCATCCAGTGCGGGCACGAGATCCATTGCACACCACCGCACCGACAATGCCGCAGACGCTGCCGTGCGGCTTTGTCCCGCAGCGCGGTAAACATCAGGGAAACCCCTGGTCAGGCGGGCTGCTCCGGTTCTAGGATGGCGCGCTCCGGCCATCCTTCGCGGTCACCGCCCCATCCGGGACCGCCCGACCCCGCGCCGCACGCACTCCCCCCTCCGGCGCAGTGACGATGGACTCCCAGACCTCCCAGCCTTCCCAGGCATCCCAGTCGCCCCCTTCACCTCACACGTTCCAGGTCGACCTGCGCGGTCTGGTGGACCTGCTCTCCCATCACCTCTACTCCAGTCCCAAGGTGTACCTGCGCGAGCTGCTGCAGAACGCCGTGGACGCCGTCACCGCCCGCCGGGCCGTGGAACCGGACGCCCCGGCGCGGATCCGGCTGTACGCGGCGGACGGCGGGCTGCGGCTGGAGGACAGCGGCGTCGGGCTCACCGAGTCCGACGTGCACGCCCTGCTGGCGACCATCGGCCGCAGCTCCAAGCGGGCCGAGGGCCTGCAGGAGGCCCGGTCGCAGTTCCTCGGCCAGTTCGGCATCGGCCTGCTGGCCTGCTTCCTGGTCGCCGAGCGGATCCGGGTCGTCAGCCGCAGCGCCCGTGCGCCCGGGGCCCCGCCGGTGGAGTGGACGGCGAGCGACGACGGTTCGTACACCGTGCGCACGCTGCCCGCCGCCGAACGGCCCGAGCCGGGCACCACCGTGTACCTGACGGCGCGGGCCGGCGCGGCCGAGTGGCTGGCGCCGGAGCGGGTCCGCGCCCTGGCCCGGGACTTCGGCTCACTGCTGCCGTACGACGTGCGGGTCGGCGACGAGCCGGTCACCGACCTGCCCGCGCCGTGGGACCGCGCCCACGCCTCTCCCGCCGGCCGGCGGGCGGCGCTCGCCCGGCACTGCCGGGAGCTGTTCGGGTTCGCCCCGCTGGACTCGATCGACCTGGACGTGCCGCTGGCCGGGGTCCGCGGGGTGGCGTACGTGCTGCCGTCGGCGGTCAGCCCGGCCCAGCGGGCGACCCACCGGGTGCACCTGAAGGGCATGTTGCTCACCGAGCGGGCCGAGCAGCTCCTCCCGGACTGGGCGTTCTTCGTGCGCTGCGTGCTGGACACCGACAGCCTGCGGCCCACCGCCTCGCGCGAGTCGCTGTACGAGGACGAGACCCTGGCCGCCGTGCGGGAGGCGCTAGGCGAGCGGATCCGGTCCTGGCTGACCGGGCTCGCGGCCGGTGACCCGGAGCGGCTGGCGGCCTTCCTGGCCGTGCACCACCTGGGCGTGAAGTCCCTCGCCCGGCACGACCGGGAGATGCTGCGCACCATGCTGCCGTGGCTGCCGTTCGAGACGACCGACGGGCGGCTGTCCCTGGAGGAGTTCGCGCAGCGGCACCCGGTGGTGCACTTCACGCGGACGGTGGAGGAGTACCGGCAGGTCGCGCCGATCGCCGCGGCGCAGGGCGTCGGGGTCGTCAACGGCGGCTACACCTACGACAGCGAGCTGGTCGAGGCGCTCGCGCTGGTGCGGCCGGGGACGGTGGTCGCCGAGCTGGACGCGGACACCGTGACCGCGCACCTGGACGGCGTCGACCCCGGCGAGGAGCTGGCGCTGTCCGGGTTCCTGGCCGCCGCGCGGGCCACGCTGGACCCGCTGGGCTGCGACGTCGTCCTGCGTGCCTTCCACCCGCTGTCGGTGCCGGCCCTGCACCTGGACGACCGGGCCGCGCGGCACGAGCAGGCGCGCGCCGCCGCCGAGGAGGAGGCCGACGACCTGTGGGCGGGCATCCTGGGCTCGCTGCGCGGCACCGCCCCGCGCGCCCGCCTGGTGCTCAACCACCTCAATCCGCTGGTCCGGCGGATCGGTGCGCTCAGCGACCCGGAGCTGATCGGCACCGCGACCGAGTCGCTGTACGGGCAGGCGCTGCTGATGGCCCAGCGGCCGCTGCGGCCCGCCGACTCCGCACTGCTGAACCGGGCGTTCATCGGGCTGCTCGCCTGGGCGACCCACGGGGAGGGTGACGGACGATGAGCGACATCACCGACTTCGACGCGCTGCGCCGGGCGCTGGCGGAGAACGCCGAGCAGCCGGAGGGCCCGGCCCGCAACGCGCGCGCGGAGCGGCTGCTCGCCGAGGCCGAGAGGCTGGACGTGCCGCTGGCCGTGATCGAGGCGCTGGGGCACCAGCTGAAGGTCTACAACTACAGCTCCGAGAAGGACAAGATGTTCGTCCCGTTCGCGCGGCTGCTGCGCATGTGGGACGAACGGCCCGAGGACTTCGACGAGTACGAGGCGCACTCGCTGCACTGGGTCTTCAAGTGGATGTCGGCGGGCATGCTGGACCAGCCGCACATCCCGCTCGCCTCGGTCGAGAAGTGGCTCGGCGAGATGGAGCACCGCTACCGGCTCGCCGGGTACTCGGAACGCGCCGTGCGCAGCGCCGAGTTCAGCGTGGCCGCACACGTCGGGGACCTCGCGCGGGCGGAGCGGGCGTACGCCGCGTGGCTGGCCGCCGACCGGGACCGGATGGCCGACTGCCACGCCTGCGAGCTGCACGCGCAGGGCACCTGGCAGGTGCGGTGCGGCCGGGACGACGAGGCGCTGCGGCTGTGGCGGCCGGTGCTGGAGGGCGAGTTCGCCTGCGCCCACGAGCCGCACGCCGTGCTCGCCTCCTCGCTGGTCCCGCTGCTGCGCCTCGGCCGCGTGGAGGAGGCCCGCGCGCACCACCTGCGGGGCTTGCGGCTCGTGCGGCCCATGGAGAGCATGCGGGGCGCGTACGCCGACCACGTGGAGTTCTGCGCGCTGACCGGCAACGAGGCCCGTGGCCTGGAGCTGCTGGCCGAACGGCCGGCCTACTTCACGGACACCGGGCATCCGCGCAGCCGGCTGGACTTCCTGGCCGTGGTGACGCTGCTCATGGACCGGCTGACCGAGCTGGGCCTCGGCGGGCAGCGGGTGCCGGGGCCGGCCGGGCGGACGTGGACCGCGCGGGAACTGGCCGGGCACGCGCGCGCGGCGGCGACGGAGCTCGCGGGACGGTTCGACGCCCGCAACGGCACCCCGTCCGTCGGCGACCGGATCCGGGCGCGGATGGCCGCGCGCCCGCTGGTGGAGCGGCTGCCGCTGGGCGTGCGGACGGTACGGCCCGCCGCGGCGCCGGCCGCCCCCGCCCCGCCCGCCGGGCAGGGGGCCGGGGAGGCCGCGGGACCGCAGCTGCCCGCCCTGCTCGCCGAGGCGCGGCGGCTGTCGGACACCCTGCGGCCGCACGCGCTTCAGGCGTGGGCAGCGGTCGCGCGGGCCGCGCAGGACGCCGAGCTGGAGCCGCGCGACCGCGCGGAGATCGCCGACCACGAGGCGATGGCCCTCGGCCCGGAGGGGCTGCCCCTGTTCGAGCGGGCGGCCCTGCTGTACGCGCAGGCGGGCGATCCCGGCGAGGCGCTGGCGGCACGCGCGCGGGGGGCTTACGTCCGCGCGCTGGACGGAGAGGTGGACGCGGCCCTCGCGGCGGTCGCGGACCTGTACGACGAGGTGCTCGCGCTGTACGCCGACGAGCGCACCGGCGTGCGGCAGACGGCGTCGGTGGTGATGAGCCGGGCGCGCATTCTGATGCGCCGGGTCCACGAGAGCGCCGGGCAGGGCACCGGTGCGGCGGCGGTCGCGGACGCCGAGGCGGCCGTACGGGAGGTGCTGGCGCTCGTCGAGGGTCACGGCGGGGACGACCTGCGGCTCACCGCGCGGGCCGCCGAGGCGCGGGCGATGCTCGCCGAGCTGGCGGGGCTGTGCGGGGACGCCCCGCGGGCGGCACGGCTGTTCCGGCAGGCGGCCGACGCCTACGTGGGCGCCGGGCTGCCGTGGTTCGCGGTGGAGTACGAGGTGCAGGTCGCCGCGCTGGCCCACCAGGCCGGTGACCTGGCCGGCGCGGAGCGGGCGCTGCGGGCGGCCCTGGAGCACGGCGGGCCGTACGTGGAGCCGGTCGGGCGGGCGCAGCTTCACCTGCAGCTCGCCGAGGTGCTCGGCGGCCGGGACGCGCCCGGGGAGGCGGCCGGACACGCGCTGGAGGCCGCGCACTGGGCCGACGAGGCCGGCGAGAGCGGCACGCTGGGCGCCTGGGCGCGGCAGCAGCTGGGCGGCTTCCTGCTGCGCGAGGGCCGGTACGCGGAGGCCGCCGAGGTGCTGGAGTCCGCGCTGGCCGACCTGAGCGCCGAGACCCACGGCGAGGGGGCGGTCGTCCAGACCCGCTGGTGGCTCGGGGACTGCCTGGGCGAGCTGGGCGAGCACCGGGCCGCCGCCGAACACCGGCTGCGGGCCGCCGACATCACCCGGCACTGGCCCGAGCAGCAGGACCACGCGACGCTCGCCCATCTCGCCGCGGAGTCGCTGGGCAGCGCCGGACTGGCGGACGAGGCCGACCGGGCCTACGCGCGGGCGGGCGAGCTGTGGCGCACGCTCGGCAACACGCAGTTCCTGGTCCGGTCGCTGCGCGCCCGCGCCTGGCTGGCGCTGGGCGGCGAGTCCGGGACGGAGGACGCCCGCGCGCTGATGGCGCAGGCGGTGCGGGAGTGCGAGACCGCGCTGGCCGCGGCGGGCCCCGCGGACCGTGACGAGCTGGTGGAGGAACTCGGCGGCACGCACCGGCAGTTCGCGGAGCTGCTGGCCCGCTCGGCGTCCGAGGGGGCCGAGGACGCGGCGATCCGGGCCGCGTGCGAGGCGGCGCTGGAGCAGATGAGCCGGGCCGTGGCGGTGTTCGGCGCGCTCGGCGCGGCCGGGCTGCACAGCCGTACCGGCGCGGAACTCGGCGCCGGCCGGCTGGAGGCGGACCTCGGCCGCCCGGACCGCGCGGCGGCACGCGCGCGGGCCGTGCTCGCCGCCTACGCGGGCGCCGGGGATGCGGACGAGACGGTCCGGGCGCGGCGGGAGGAGGCGTCCCGGATGCTGCGGGAGACGCTGGACGACAACGGAGACCGAGAAGGGGAGCGGGAAGGGGAAGGGGAGGAGCGGGACCGGGGGGCCGGCCCGCGGGGCTGAGTCACTCCACGCCGATGAGCAGCAGGGCGCCCTGCCGGCCGCCCCGGTACACCACCGTGTCCACGGCCAGGTAGGACTCCCGCACCCGGGCCTGCAGGTGGTCGGCGACGGTCTCGGGCGCCTCGTCGCCGACGACCAGGGTGACCAGCTCGCCGCCGGCCTGGAGCATGCGGTCCAGGACGGTCTCGGCGGTGGCCGTCACGTCGGGTCCGATCACCGCCACATCGCCGTCGATCAGGCCGAGCACGTCCCCGGCCTGGCAGATGCCGGCCGTCGTCCAGGATTCGTGCTCGGCGACGGTGACCTCCGCGTACCGGGTGGCGCCGGCCGCCGCGGTCATCTGCACGACGTCCTCGTCGAACCGGCGCTCCGGCTCGTGCACGGCCAGCGCGGCGATGCCCTGGACCGCCGACCGGGTCGGGATCAGGGCCACGCGGACGCCCTCGGCACGGGCCTGCTCGGCCGCGGCGGCGGCCGTGTGGCGCAGCTCCGCGTCGTTGGGCAGCAGCACCACCTCGCGCGCGTGGGCCCGCCGCACCGCCTGCACCAGTTCCCCGCTGGCGGGCGGCTCCCCGGGCCGGGCGAGGACGGCGGTCGCGCCGGCCTCGGTGTACAGCCCGGCCAGCCCCTCCCCCGGCACGACGGCCACCACGGCACGCTGGGCGCGCTCGAGCGGCGGGCGTTCGCCGCCGGTGTGGGCGTCGCCGAGTCCGAAGTGCGTGATCCGGATGCGGTACGGCCGCCCGGCCTCCACGCCCGCCTCCACGGCGGCGCCGGCGTCGTCCACGTGCACATGGACGTTCCACAGCCCGTCGCCGCCGACCACGACCAGGGAGTCGCCGAGGGCGTCGAGCCGTTCGCGCAGCCGGTCCACGGCCGCGTCGTCGGCCTCCAGCAGATAGATCACCTCGAAGGCGGGCCCCCCGTGCTCCGCCGCGTCGGGGCAGGCCGCGGGGACGGGCGCCGTGGCGGCCTCCGGGCCGGGCGCCGTGGCGGCCTCCGGGCCGGGGGCGGCCGCGCCGGCGTCGGGCCCGCCTCCCCGGTGCGGGTGCGCCGCGGAGGGGGAGTCCGGCGGCTCGGAGGTCCGGCGTGGCGGACTCTCCGGTACGGGCTCCCCCGTGAACGCCTCCACCAGCGCGCCCAGGACCGCGACCAGGCCCCGCCCGCCCGCGTCGACCACGCCGGCCCGTTCCAGCGCGGCCAGCTGCCCCGGGGTCGCCGCCAGCGCCGCCCGTGCTCCCTCGTAGGCCGCCCGCGCGACGGTCCCGCAGTCGCCCTCGGCTCCCTCGGCGGCGTCGGCGGCGGCCGAGGCCACCGACAGCACGGTGCCCTCGACGGGGTGGGCGACGGCGTGCCGGGCGGAGTCGGCGGCCCGGCGCAGGGCCAGCCGCAGGCTCGTCCCGTCGATGCGGGCCGCCTCGCCGTCGGCCGCGAGGACCTGCGCCATCCCCCGCAGCAGCTGCGCGAGGATCGTCCCGGAGTTGCCCCGGGCCCCGATGAGCGCCCCGTGGGCCATGGCCCGGACGGCGTCGGCCGGCGAGGGCTCCGCGGAGCCGGTGGCGTACCCGGCGAACACGGCCTCCACGGCGGTGGCCGCCGACTCCAGGGTCAGGTAGAGGTTGGTGCCGGTGTCGCCGTCGGCCACCGGGTAGACGTTGATGGCGTCGATCTCCTCGCGGGCCCGGCCGAGTGCCCGGAGCGCCAGACCGCACCAGGTGCGCACCGCGAGAGCATCGAAGAACGTCTGCGGCACCTGCGCCACCTGCGCCTCCCTGAGCTGGCTGGACGTGGACGCAGCGTAGACCCCGGACCGCTGTCCTCCGGAAGAGGGCCGGGAGCGGGGCGCCGAGCTGCCGTGGTAGTTTCGTTGCACGGGCGCAGCCGTTGTATGCTGCTCCGGTTGCCCGATCCGATCGGGCCATTCCCCTGGCAGCGCCACTCAGATCTCAGGTCGTGAAGACCTTGATCCCGGCATGCCGGGATCAACCGTAAGTGCATCTGAAGTCTTTGGAGTGACCCGTGGCTGCCAACTGCGACGTCTGCGGCAAGGGGCCGGGCTTCGGCAACAACATCTCGCACTCGCACCGCCGTACGTCCCGCCGCTGGAACCCGAACATCCAGCGTGTGCGTACCGTGGTCGGCGGGACGCCGAAGCGCGTGAACGCCTGCACCTCGTGCATCAAGGCCGGCAAGGTCTCGCGCTGACGCACCGCTACAGCGCGCGGCCACCGGCTGGTTCGTTGCACTGAGCCGGTCCACCCCCGGGTGGGCCGGCTTTTTGCCGTGCCCGCCGTCCGGCCGCGACACGGCCGCCCCAGGGCCGCGACCGCCGGCGGGACCGGCCCGCCGCGGTCAGGGAGTGTCCCGCCCGAGCGCCCACCCGTGGTCCACGGGCCCGATCCCGGCGCCCAGGGCGAATCCGGCGGCGATCGCCCCGGTGACGTACTCCTTGGCCGCCGTGACGGCCTCCGGCACGGACCGGCCCTTCGCCAGGTCGCAGGCGATCGCGGAGGCGAGGGTGCAGCCGGTGCCGTGGGTGTGCCGGTTGTCGTGGCGGGGCGCCCGCAGCCAGTGCTCCGCGCGGCCGTCGGTGAGCAGGTCCACGGCGTCCCCGGCGAGGTGCCCGCCCTTGATCAGCACCCACTGCGGCCCGTACTCCAGCACGGCCGCCGCGGCCCGCCGCAGATCGTCCTCCGACCCGACCCGCACCCCGGTGAGCTGCGCCACCTCGTCGAGGTTGGGGGTCGCCACGGTCGCCGCGGGCAGCAGCCTCGTCCGCACCGCGTCCAGGGCGGAGGCGGCCAGCAGCGGGTCGCCGTGCTTGGAGACGCCCACCGGGTCCACCACCGCGGGCGCGTCCGTGGCGGAGATCAACTCGGCGACCGTCCCGACCAGTTCGGCCGAGGCCAGCATGCCCGTCTTCACGGCCTGCACGCCGATGTCGTCCACCACGCTGCGGTACTGGGCCCGGACCGCCTCCACGGGCAGCTCCCAGACGCCCTGCACGCCCAGGGAGTTCTGCGCGGTGACCGCGGTGAGCACGCTCATGCCGTGCACGCCGTGCGCGAGCATCGTCTTCAGGTCGGCCTGGACGCCGGCGCCGCCGCCGGAGTCCGAGCCGGCCACCGTCAGCACGCGGGGGATCATGACTCGATGTCCCCGAAGTGGTCCCAGCCGCCCGTGCTGGTCCAGGGCGCCCCGTCGACGGTCACCTGGGGCAGCGCCGAGGGGTTGAGGACCTCGCCGATGACCTTCCAGCGGGCCGGCAGTTTGACGTCCGGCGGGAAGGTCGCCACGATCGCGTGGTCCTCTCCCCCGGTCAGCACCCACTGCAGCGGGTCCACGCCGACGGCCTGCCCGATGTCGTTCATCTGGGTCGGGATGTCGATCGCTCCGGAACGGATGTCGATGCGGACCTTGCTGGCCTCGGCGATGTGCCCGAGGTCGGCGATCAGCCCGTCGCTGACGTCGCACATCGCGGTGGCGCCGAGCGCGGCGGCGGCCGGGCCGGCGTGGTACGGCGGCTCGGGGCGGCGGTGGGCCTCCACGAAGGCGCGCGGCGAGCGGAAGCCGCGGGAGAGCACCGCGTAACCGGCCGCGGACCAGCCCAGCCAGCCGGTGACGGCCACCAGGTCGCCGGGCTGGGCGCCGCCCCGGGTCACCGGCTCGTGATTGCGCAGATCGCCGAGCGCGGTGATCGACACCGTGATCGTGTCGCCGCGCACCACGTCCCCGCCGACCACGGAGGCCCCCGCGACCTGGCACTCGTCCCGCAGGCCGTCCATCAGCTCGCTGGGCCAGGTGACCGGCAGTTCGGCCGGGACGACCAGGCCGAGCAGCAGGGCGGTCGGCACGGCGCCCATCGCGGCGATGTCGGCGAGGTTCTGCGCAGCGGCCTTGCGGCCGACGTCGTAGGCCGTGGACCAGTCGCGCCGGAAGTGCCGCCCCTCCAGCAGGACGTCGGTGCTCGCCACCACCCGGCGGTCGGGCGCGGCGACCACCGCGGCGTCGTCGCCGGGGCCGACCCGGACCGCCGAGGTGGTGGTGAGACGGGAGGTGAGCTCCCTGATGAGCCCGAACTCCCCGAGCTCACCAACAGTGCCCTTCATGTCCCTTGGCTCCCCTTCTCTCCCTTGCCGTGCCCGGTCGCGCGTCTTCAGTGTCCCCGATACGGTCGAGATGACCGTCGACTTCCGTCGTGCCTGCACCCCGGCGCGCAAGCCCGGTTCCCGCAGGTCTCCCCGCGGGGAGCGGCGACGCGATACCGTGGCGTTCCTTTCCCCCACATGATCCTCGTGGCCGCCCTGGAGGTTCCGTGGTACAGGCGTACATCCTGATCCAGACGGAGGTCGGCAAGGCGTCGACCGTCGCCGAGACGATCAGCAAGCTCCCTGGAGTGATCCAGGCCGAGGACGTGACCGGACCGTACGACGTCATCGTGCGCGCCCAGGCCGACACCGTCGACGACCTCGGCCGCATGGTGGTCGCCAAGGTCCAGCAGGTGGACGGCATCACGCGCACCCTGACCTGTCCGGTCGTGCATCTGTAGCCCCCGTCTACGCTTGGCCGGTGAACATCTTCCGTCACCGGCCGCTCGGCCTGCTCGCGCCCGCCCTGCTGGCCGCGGCCGTGAGCTGCTCCCCGGCACGGGACAGCGCCACGGTCGCGGTTCCCACCCCCGACGCGAAGACCGCCCCGCTGTGCCGGAACCTGCACAAGGTGCTGCCCCGGAAGGTGGACGGACGGACCCGCGCCGACCCCGAGCCCCGGTCCGTCTACACGGCGGGCTGGGGAAACCCGGCGATCATACTGCGCTGCGGCATCGTGCGGCCGCCGAAGATGGTCGATCCCGAGGTGGCACAGGGAAAGGACCCGAACGCGATCGGCGGCGGGGTCGACGGCGTGGACTGGCTCATGGAGAAGGAGGGCGACGGGACGTGGCGGTTCACCACGTCCGGTCGCCTGGCGTACGTACAGGTGACCCTGCCGGAGAAGCTGTCCGGGCCCGACGACAGCGCGCAGGTGCTGACGGACCTGGCGCCGGCCGTGAAGAAGGCGGTCCCCAAGGGGATCGGCTCCATGCGCTGACGTCCCGCCGACGCGCCCGGCGGGACGCCGGAGCGCCGGGCCGCCGGGTCGCCGGGCCGTCGGCGCGGTCTCAGCGCAGGCCGGTCGAGCGGCGCAGCGCCGCCTGCACCAGCCGGTCGATCAGCTCGGGGTAGGCGACCCCGCTCGCCTGCCACATCTTCGGGTACATGGAGATCGGCGTGAAGCCGGGCATGGTGTTGATCTCGTTGATGACGAACTCGCCGTCCTCGGTGAGGAAGAAGTCCGCGCGCACCAGTCCCTCGCAGGAGGCCGCCTCGAACGCCTCCACCGCGAGCTGCCGCACCTCGGCGGTCTGCTCCTCGGTGAGCGGCGCCGGGACGACGCCCGGCGTGGAGTCGATGTACTTGGCCTCGAAGTCGTAGTAGGCGTGGGCGTCCGGCGGGGGGATCTCGGCCGGGACGGAGGCCCGCGGGCCGTCCTCGAACTCCAGGACGCCGCACTCGATCTCCCGGCCGCGCACGGCCGCCTCGACGAGGATCTTCGGGTCGTGCGCCTGTGCCTCGGCGATCGCCTCGTCCAGGCCCGACAGGTCGTCGACCTTGGTGATGCCGATGGACGAACCCGCGCGCGCGGGCTTCACGAACAGCGGCCAGCCGTGCTCGGCGGCGAAGTCGACGATCTTCTTGCGGGCGGCGGACTCGTCCCGCGCCCACTCCCGCGGCCGGATCACCACGTACGGGCCCACCTTGAGCCCGAAGCTGGTGAACACCCGCTTCATGTACTCCTTGTCCTGGCCGACGGCCGAGGCGAGCACGCCCGAACCCACGTACGGCACACCGGACAGCTCCAGCATGCCCTGCAGGGTGCCGTCCTCGCCGTAGGGGCCGTGGAGCACCGGGAACACCACGTCGACCTCGCCGAGCGCCTTCGGCACCGAGCCCGGCTCGCTGTAGACGACCTCGCGGTCGCTCGGGTCGACGGGGAGCACCACGCCGCCCTCGTGCGACTCCGCCAGCTCCGCCACGGTGGGGGTGCGGCGGTCGGCGATGGCCATCCGCTCCGGCTCGTCGGCCGTCAGCGCCCAGCGGCCGTCCGCGGTGATGCCGATCGGCAGGACGTCGTACTTCGTCCGGTCGATGGCCTTGAGGACGGCGCCGGCGGTGACCACGGAGATCCCGTGTTCGGAGCTGCGCCCGCCGAACACGACGGCGACGCGCGGCTTGCGCGACGGCTGCTCAGGGCTCTGGGGAAGGTTCTCGCTGCTCATATCGCGATGAGAGTACCTGGAGGCAGCGCCCGAGTCAGCGCGCGCTCCCGGGCCGTCGCTCAGCGTCGCGCGGACGGTCGCACAGCGTCGCGCACCAGGTCGCGCACGGGGCCCGGACCGGGGCCGCGGGATCTGCGACCGGCATCCGCTCGGCGTGGCGCCGTCCGGGTCAGCGCCGTCCGGGTCAGCGCCGTCCGGGTCAGCGCCGTTCGGGCGTGGCGCCGTCCGGGTCAGCGCCGTTCGGGTTTGGCGCTGCGGCCCATCAGCTCCTTGAGGGCGACGACCGGCGGCTTGCCCTCGTGCACGATGCCGACGACCGTCTCGGTGATGGGCATGTCGACGCCGTGCCGGCGGGCCAGATCCAGCACCGACTCGCAGGACTTGACGCCCTCGGCGGTCTGCCGGGTGACCGCGATGGTCTCCTCCAGGGTCATGCCCTTGCCGAGGTTGGTGCCGAAGGTGTGGTTGCGGGACAGCGGCGAGGAGCAGGTGGCCACCAGGTCGCCCAGGCCCGCGAGTCCGGAGAAGGTCAGCGGGTCGGCGCCCATGGCGAGACCGAGCCGGGTCGTCTCGGCGAGGCCGCGGGTGATGAGCGAGCCCTTGGCGTTGTCGCCGAGCCCCATGCCGTCGGCGATGCCGACGGCGAGCCCGATGACGTTCTTGACCGCGCCGCCGAGTTCGCAGCCGACCACGTCGGTGTTGGTGTACGGCCGGAAGTACGGCGTGTGGCAGGCGGCCTGGAGGCGCTGCGCGACCCGCTCGTCGGTACAGGCCACGACGGCCGCGGCGGGCATGCGGGCGGCGATCTCGCGGGCCAGGTTGGGTCCGGTGACGACCGCGATCCGGCCCGGGCCGACCTTGGCGACGTCGTCGACGACCTCGCTCATCCTCATGGTGGAGCCGAGTTCGACGCCCTTCATCAGGGAGACGAGGACGGTGTCCGGCGCGAGCAGCGGGGTCCACTCGGTGAGGTTGGCCCGCAGGGTCTGGGAGGGGACGGCGAGGACGGTGAAGTCCGCGTCCGCGAGGGCCTCGGCCGCGTCCGAGGTGGCGCGCAGGCGCTCGGGCAGCTCCACCCCGGGCAGGTAGTCGGGGTTGGTCCGGGTGGAGTTGACCGCCTCGGCCAGCTCCTGGCGGCGGGCCCACAGGGTCACCTCGCAGCCGGCGTCGGCGAGGACCATGCCGAAGGCGGTGCCCCAGGAGCCGGTGCCCATGACGGCCGCCCGCACTGGCGTGCTCACTTGCTCTGCCCTTCCGCTTGCCTGTCCCGCTTCTGCGCCCGGGTGCGGCGGCGCTGCTCGATCCGCTCGCGGCGCGGGTCGTACGGCGTCTCGGGCGCCTTCTCGCCGCGGATCTCCTCCAGGAGACGGGTGATGGCCGCCATGATGACCTCGGTGGCCTCCTTGAGCAGCTCGGGGGTCATCTCCCGGTCGTAGAAGCGCGACAGGTCCACGGGCGGGCCCGCCAGCACGCGGTGGGTCTTGCGCGGGAAGAGGTTGGGCTTCCGGGCGTACGGCGGGAGCAGTTCGTTGGCGCCCCACTGGGCGATCGGGATGACCGGGCACTTGGTCTGCAGGGCCACCCGGGCGGCGCCGGTCTTGCCGGTCATGGGCCAGCCGTCCGGGTCGCGGGTGAGGGTGCCCTCGGGGTAGAAGGCGACGCACTCGCCGCGCTCCACGGCGTCGATCGCGGCCCGGAAGGCGCTGAGCGCGTCCGTGCTCTCCCGGTAGACGGGGATCTGGCCGGTGCCGCGCATGGCGGCGCCGACGAATCCCTTTGTGAATAGCCCGCTCTTCGCCAGGAATCGCGGGACCCGCCCGGTGTTGTACTGAAAGTGCGCGTATGCGAAGGGGTCCAGGTGGGAATTGTGGTTCACCGCGGTGATAAACCCGCCCTCGGCCGGAATGTGCTCCATTCCACGCCAGTCCCGCTTGATCAGAACCACCAGCGGCGGTTTGCAGATCACCGCGGCGAAGCGGTACCAGAAGCCGATTCTGCGGCGGGGCACAAGGACACCTTCCTCTAGGGCTGCCACCCCGGCGGGGGGCCGCACAAGTGTGGCCCCGGGCCGCCGGTCTGTCGAGAACACCGTACGCCCGCCCGTCCCCGGCCCCGCCCCCGCAGGGGGCTCGGCGCCCCTCCCGCCGACCGGGCCGCCGCACGCTCCGGGGGACAATGGGCGCGCGACGAGAGAGGGACGGTACGCCGGTGCAATGGACCCTGGTCATCCCGCTGAAGCCTCTGGCACGGGCCAAGAGCAGGCTCGCGGACACCGCCGCCGACCGGGTCCGCCCGGGCCTGGCCCTGGCGTTCGCGCAGGACACCGTGGCCGCGGCGCTGGCCTGCCCGGCCGTCGCGGATGTGGCGGTCGTCACGGACGACGAGCTGGCCGGCCGGGAGCTGGCGGCGCTGGGCGCGCGGATCGTCCCGGACGCCCCGGGCCGCGGGCTGAACGCCGCCCTGGCGCACGGCGCGGCCGTCGTGCGCACCGCGCGGCCCGGTGCTGCGGTCGCGGCCCTGAACGCCGATCTGCCCGCGCTGCGCCCGGCGGAACTGTCCCGCGTCCTGCGGGCGGCGGCGCAATTCCCGCGCGCTTTTCTCGCCGATGCGGCGGCCCGGGGCACGACATTGCTGGCGGCGGCGCCGGAATGTGCATTGCGGCCGGCGTTCGGACCCGATTCCCGTGCCCGGCACCGCGCCTCGGGCGCGGCGGAACTCCTGCTGGCGGGGGTCGATTCGGTGCGGCAGGACGTGGACACCGGGGGCGATCTGCGCGCGGCGCTGGCCCTGGGGGTCGGGCGGCACACGGCGGCCGCGTCGGCGGGTCTGCCGATTCCGGGAGCCTGAACCGCGCGGCGCCGGCGGGGCGCTGCACGGCGGGTCCGCGGGTGTCGCGCGCCCGCGTCGCGGGTGCGTCCGCGCGGCCGGCGGCGCGCCCTGGCCCCGCGGCCGGCATTAGGCTGGCCGGCATGCAGGCGACCGCGTACACCTACGACCCCGAGACCCGCAGCGGACAGGTGCTGCTCGACGACGGAACCCCCGTGCCGTTCGACGCGGCGGCGTTCGACCGGGGCGGTCTGCGGCTGCTGCGGCCCGGTCAGCGGGTGCGCATCGAGACGGAGGGCGCGGGCGAGGCCGCCCGGATCACCCTGGTAACCCTCCAAACCCTGTAACCGCCCTTACACACGCCGCGGGCCGGGCTCCTTGACGGAGTCCGGCCCGGCGCGTGGGTGCCCTGGCGGCCTTACGACTGCGCCTTGCGCGCGGTGGTCGTCTTCTTGGCGGTGGTCTTGCGGGCCGTCGACTTCTTGGCCGGGGCCTTCTTGGCGGTGACCTTCTTCGCCGGGGCGCTCTTCGCCGTCGTCTTCTTGGCGGTGGACTTCGACGCGGTGGTCTTGGCGGCGCCCGTGGTCTTCTTGGCGGGCGCCTTCTTCGCCGTGGTCTTCGCGGCGGCGGCCGTGCTCTTCTTCGCCGCCGTCTTCTTCGCGGTGGCCGTGGTCTTCGCCGCACCCGCCGTCTTCTTGGCGGCGGCCTTCTTGCCGGCGGCCTTGGCGATGGTGGGCGGCGGGCCGGACAGGCTGCCCTTGGGGGCCTTCTTGACGGCGACCTCGCCGCGGGGCAGCTTCTTGGAGCCGCTCACCAGGTCCTTGAAGCCCTGACCGGCGCGGAAGCGCGGCACCGAGGTCTTCTTGACCCGAACCCGCTCGCCCGTCTGGGGATTGCGGGCGTAGCGGGCGGGGCGGTCCACCTTCTCGAAGGACCCGAAGCCGGTGACCGAGACCCGCTCGCCCGCGACGACCGCGCGGACGATGGCGTCCAGGACATGATCGACAGCGTCGGCGGCCTGCTGGCGGCCTCCCAGCTTGTCGGCAATCGCTTCTACGAGCTGCGCCTTGTTCACGTCTTCCCCTTCGGAGACATCGCCAGAACGAAAGTGTTCAAGCTTTTTCGCACGTTAGGCAGATATATACCGCAAATCAAACACGAAACGGGCTTATCACCCTTGTGCCGCAACAGGCTCGGCCGCCACGGGCTGTTCAGCGGTCCCCGTCGGGGATCCGGCCCTCGTCGAGGTCCGCGGTGAACCGCTCGAGCCGCCTTGCCGCGTCGGCGAGATCGTGCTTGGCCGCGGCCGTAATGACCAGCAGCTTCCGGGTCAGCGCCATCCGTACGCCCTCCGGGACTTGCAGTGCGCGCACCCTTGCGTGCGCTTCCTTGAGCCGGATCGCGACCGCCGTATAGAGCTGGAGTTGGCCGTCGTGTTCCATGCACAGATTGTGCCATCTGGGGCGAGTTGTCGCCTGCCCAGGGTGCAACTGCCGCCTTCGGCAACCCTCTCGGGCCCCGGCGAAGATCCGTTTCCACCGCTCGCCTACCCGGCCAATCACCTGCGCAATCTTGGGAGTTGGGGCAGCGGACGGGTGCGGAAGAGGCCGTCCGGGCGCAGACACGGCTGTACCCCCGATCGTGGCGATCAGGGGTACAGGGGGGGTGTCGGGGTGGCCGAAAGCCGACCGTCCGGGGGCTCGGCCCGCGTCGGATCAGACCGGGAGGGTGCGCGGCTTGTGGGGCGGGCGGCGGGCCTCGTAGGCGGCGATGTCGGTCTCGTTGCGGAGGGTGATCGAGATGTCGTCGAGGCCGTTGAGCAGTCGCCAGCGGGAGTTCTCGTCGAGTTCGAAGGCGGCGGTGATGCCCCGGGCGCGGACCTCGCGGGCCTGGAGGTCGACGGTGATCTCGGCGGTGGGATCCGCCTCGGTCAGCTCCCACAGGGCGTCCACGGTCCTCTGGTCGAGGACGACGGTGAGCAGGCCGTTCTTCAGCGAGTTGCCGCGGAAGATGTCGGCGAAGCGGGAGGAGATCACGGCTTTGAA